>NZ_LBKA01000253.1:0-167218 GCF_028128955.1 Bradyrhizobium sp. CCBAU 11386 | reverse complement strand
GCGGGCTTCGCGGCCGGGGTCTGCGACCATGCCGCGCCGGTCATGCCTAAAGACATCGCGCTTGCCAAAATCAGTCCTGCCGCCACACGCATGGTGTTGTCCTCGAGATTGATCCCGTTGTTCCGCCGTGGCTTTTTTCGCCTCCGGCCAAACCATCCTGCCCCAAACGATCCTAGCCTAGATGGTGGGCCCTCGCCATTGCAACGGCTGTTTGGCATCCCGCCACAATTGTGCCCAACCGGATGGGCGCGTTGCGTCAACTGTCGGCCAGCACCTTGGCAACCGCCGTCTTGACCCGCGTATCGGTCGGCTCGATGGCGGAGGCAAACACCTCGGCAATATAGCCGTCACGCCCGATCAGGTATTTGTGGAAGTTCCAGCGCGGAACATCCTTCGGCCGCGCGTCGGCCGCCCATTTGTAGAACGGATGCGCCTTGGCGCCGACCACCACGGCCTTGGCCGTGATCGGGAAGGTAACGCCGTATTGGTGATGCGCGGTTTCCGTGATCTCGCTCGTTCCACCCGGCTCCTGGCCGCCGAAATCGTTGGAGGGCACGCCGATCACGGTGAGTCCGCGCTCGCGAAACTCGTTCCAGAGCTCTTGCAGGCCTGCATATTGCGGAGTGTAGCCGCAGAGCGAGGCCGTGTTGACCACCAGCAGGGGCTTGCCGGTGAAAGCGGCGAGGCGGATGTCGTCGCCGGACAATGCCGGGAAGGAGAAGGCGTAGGCCGAGATCCGGCTCATGCCGCCATCGGCGAACGCGCGCGTCACCGGCGCGACGACGCCTGCAAGTGCTGCGATGAGCATGGTCCTGCGGTTCATCATGACGGTATCCCCCCGAAATGATCCGGGGCGCATGTTACTCCGCCGCTGCGATCGGCCTCGTCAACACCGCGTTATCTTGACGCGAACCGGCAGCCACTTCGCTCGAAAGCGCCCTAGTACAGGCGGACGATGAAATCGGTGCCTTCGCCGGTCTCGCCCTGGTTGATGCCCTGGTCGGAGACGATGATCGAGCCGCCAGAGGTCAGCATCTCGTTGATCTTCGCGATGGTGTCGGCGGGGATCGCGATGCGGTCGAGCGCCTCGGCCGGACTGTCCGGCGTGACCACCGGCTTTGCGGCGACGGGAATCACGGCGGCGCCACGCTGGCGGCGCGTCACGCGGCTGTCATCCTCGCGCGCAGCGGAGCGAGCGGAGACGGGCAGCGACACCACCGACCAATGCAATGCATTGGCATCGGTCTTGTCGACTTCGGCGGTGAAGACATGCGTGCCGAGCGGCCGGTCGCTCGCGGCGATCGTGACCGGCACCTCGAACAGCGGCGCGAAATTCTGCCGCACGTAGAGCTTGGAATCCTTGCGGCTGATGAAGACGGCGATCTGGCCGGCCCGCTTGGGCGCTTCCGGCTTCGCCGCCGGCGCGGGATCGGCAGCGCGGCTCTCGTCCTTTTTGGCGTCCGGCGCCGGCGCCGCAGCCGTCACGGCGGCGTCAGGCTTCTTTGCAGTGCCGGCCGCTTCAGTCTTGGCGGGCTCCGCCTTTGCGGGCTCGGACTTCGGCGCATCTGCCGGTTCGGTCTTGGCGGTCCCGACCTTGTCGGCGGGCTTGTCGTCGGTGGCCGTGGTCGCCTTGGGCGCTTCCGCGGAATCGGTCGGCTTCGCATCAGCGTTCGCCGGCCTGGCGGCTTCTTTCGGTTGCAGCTTGGCCGCGTCAGACGCTTCGGCGGTTTTCGTCTCGGGCAGGGCAGGCGCTTCAACCCTGTCGGCCGCTGCGGCCGCTTCCTCGCGGGCCGGCGCATTGCCCGTCGTCATGTCCGACATCACGGCGTGGCCGACCGACGAGCGCAGCTCAAGCACGCTGTCGGCGCTGGCGGTCCTGGTCTCGAGCGGTTTGGCTTCAGTGACCTTGGCTTGTGCCGTGCCCTTGTCGGCCTTGTCGCCGGTGTTGGTCTGAGGCTCGACGCTGGCCGCAGGCTGCGGCGGCACGCGCACCGAGGCGAGCAGAGGATGCGAGAAGTTTTGCGGTGACATCTGGCCGGGCGTGACGATCACACGCGCGCCCATCTTGGTCCAATTCCACATCTTCACCGCGAACGCCATCGGCATGCGGATGCAGCCATGCGAGGCGGGATAACCCGGCAGCACGCCGGCATGCATGGCGACACCGGACCAGGTGATCCGCTGCATGTACGGCATCGGCGCGCCGCTATAGATGTTGGAGTGGTGGAACTTGTGCTTCTGGATGACGCTGAACACGCCCATCGGCGTCGAGTGGCCCTTCATGCCCGTCGACACCGGGGATTCCGCGAACATGCCGTTGGTGTCGTAGACCGTCACCTTCTGCCGGTCGATCGAGACGACGATGACGAGCGGCCCTTGCGGCTTGGTGCCGACTTCCTTCTCGGCAACCACGTTCTTGCCGGCCGCACCGCGCTTCTGCGGCTTCTGGCGTGCGACTTCGGGATGCCGGTCCTGCCGGGAGACGTAAGACCCGTCGGAATAATCCGTCCAGTAGTAAAATGCTGCTTCCGCCTGGCTTGCCGTACCGATCGCACCCGCCGCCGTCAAAATGGCGACCTGCCACAGCCGCACCGGCTTTGCAGCAGAACCGGACCCGTTCACGCTATTCATCCTCGAATCCATAATCCAAATCAGACATTAGTCTCTCAGAGGGGATACGCGTTCACCAGCAGGGTAGTTCTGCCATCAGCTACATTTGTCCAAGACGTAGCAAGAAAGCCTCACGGAGCGGTAAACGGCGGCCGTGGCGGCTTGTCCGTCGCCTTCCTGTCCGGCCGTCGCATCCCTACATTGCGGGCACTCGTTACCGGAGAACTTCATGTCATCTCGTTTCCCCGGTCTTTCCGGCATCCGCTTGAAAGGCCTTGCTTTATTCCTCCTGGCTCTGGTCGTGCCGGTGGCTTCCGCCCTGGCTGCCGACGAGCCGGATCTGATCTTCCGCCGCTCGACCGTCTTCAAATGGGTCAGCCCTAACGACAAGCTCGCGACCTACGGCCTCGACGATCCCGAGGTGGAGGGCGTCGCCTGTCATTTCACCGTGCCGGAGAAGGGTGGTTTCAAGGGCTGGCTCGGCCTTGCCGAGGAGGTCTCGGACATCTCGCTCGCCTGCCGCCAGATCGGTCCGATCAAGTTCAAGAACAAGATGGAGCAGGGCGACGACATGTTCCGCCAGCGCCGCTCGCTGTTCTTCAAGAAGATGCAGATCGTGCGCGGCTGTGACGCCAAGCGCAACGTCCTGGTCTACATGGTCTATTCGGACAAGCTGATCGAGGGGTCGCCGAAGAACTCGACCTCGACCGTGCCGATCATGCCGTGGGGACCGGCGGACGCCAACGTCCAGAAGTGCGGCGAGTTCTTCACTCAGTGACTCCGCGTGCGTTCACCGAGTGACGCCGTTTGCGTTCACTCAGTGACGCCGTGTGCGTTCACTCGGTGACGGCAGTGCGGCTGACGCGCGGTTTTGCGAGATGCGAGCCGGTCAGCCGCACGAACATCTGTGGCGCGGCTTCAAAGCCGCGACTCGATTGCAGCGCCATTTCGCCCGGCGGAGTGGCGGGGCTGCGACCAGCTCGTTGATCTCCGCGGTCCGTCCCTTGGTCCGCCTCGCGCCTCGTTGCGCGATCTTGCGCCATCATGATGGCCATCCCTCACGTGATCGCGCCCGGTGATCCGGGCGTCTCGGTTTCGATGGCTTGGGTCGCAGCCGAAGCGCCCCCGGTTCGACAGGGCCCAACCTTCGTTTGGCTTCTCTTCAGCAGAAAAACGTAAAACGCGTGTGAAGCGCGCAAGGCGCGTGCATGACGGCGGCCGTGCCCGGCGCATGTCCGAGCTGGAACAAGGACTTGCCGGGTTACTTTGAGCTGCGGTGCAACCTGACTGAAATGATTGGCATTTTCCGAGAATTGTTTCGTCGCATCGGACCGGACGAAACAATTCTCACGGAGATGAAACCATTTTCCGTCTTTGGCGCATCACGCGCGAAACCACCCATGGTTATCAGCTTCACAACGACGACGGCGCACCGCCGGCGACGGAATTGAGGGACAAGACCATGCGCACACTCAGCTTTATCCTTGCTTTCGGTTTCGTCCTCGCCGGTTCCTCGTTCGCGGGCGCGCCCGACGGCAATCTGCCCGGTATCGGCACCTTCCATTACAGCGGCTCGCCGGTCATCACCCCGGCACCGCAGCCGATCGTGATCGCCGCGCGCTTCTGATCGACAACAAGAAAATCAGCCGGCAAAGGCCATCATGTTCCTTCGTTTTTGCGCCGCAGCGCTCATCTCCCTTGTGACCATCACGTCCGTGCAGGCGCAGGTGCGCGCGCCCTCCAGGATCCCCGACCCACGCAGCGAATTCGTACGTCAGTGCGCGCCGCGCATGCTTGGGCGCTGGGAGCATCCGGAGGAAGTTTGCGGCTGTCTGCATGACCATGCCGCCGCCGTCGTCGAGGACCGCGATCTGCGCGAGGCGCTGCTGCGCGGCATCAGCGAGACCGGCGTGCCGACGATCGAGACCGATTGGGTGCCGACGTCCAAGCAGGGCGAGATCGGCCCGACCTTCACCAAGATCGCCAAGCCCACCTTGCAGTGCATGTTCGATCCGGCGAAGTAGCCTCTCAGATCATCATTTCGATTTCGGACCGTGCCGCGGCACGCAGGAACTCGTGCGCGAGATCCCCTTGTCGGTCATCTTCGCGCCGCGCACTTCCTTGACCTGTCCGGCCGGGCAGGTTCCGTCATCCACCAGCACACGCTGGCCAAGTTTGAGATCCACGATGTCCTGCTCGCGCCCGACGGTGCCTGCGCGTGCCGTCGAGGCGAGCACGATGGCGATCAGAAGCGAGAGGCAGGCTGCGCGGCGGAGTGACATGATGAGGGCTCCCGGAATCGATGCCGCAATGTAGGGATCGGTCGGCGATTCTGATAGCGAAGCTTCGTCACGCTCGCCGCGCCGATCTGCCGTTCACGCGCAACGCCGCACGCGATTCCCGCGCGAGCCGTTCCGCGGACGCCACGAGCTTCGGAACTGCGTGCCCCGAAAATCCGAGCACGAAGCCGGGCAGGGGACGTGTGCGCGAATAGGTGTCGGCCAACAGCCAGCCTTCCGCGCCGGCTGCCAGCTTCGCCTCTGCCGCGACCGACAGATCGACCGACGGATCGAACCTTGCGACAAGATGCAGGCCCTGCGACGGCACCGGCACGGACAGCACACCGTCGGATCTGGCTTCCAGCGTCTCGGCCAGCGCATCGCGTGCCTCGCGATAGAGCTTTCGCACCCGCTTCAGGTTCGCGGCAAAGGCGCCGGAGTTGAGCATGTCGGCCACCGCGCCTTCCATCAGAGTGCCGGGAAAGCGGTCGAGCGCGGCACGCGCGGCCGTCACGTCGGCGATCAGGCGCTCGGGCAGGGCGCAATAACCGATGCGCAGGCCCGGAAACAGCGTCTTGGCGAACGTGCCCATGTAGATCACGCGCTGGAGATGATCGATGCCGGCAAGCGACATCAGCGGCGCGCCGTCATAGCGGAACTCGCTGTCGTAATCGTCCTCCAGCACGAAGGCGCCGGCCTGCCTGGCCCAGTCGAGCAGCTCGAGCCGCCGCGGCATCGACATCTGCACGCCCAGTGGAAACTGGTGCGACGGCGTCACATAGGCCGCGCGCGCGGACGGCGCCGCCGTGCGGCCCCTGGCGATACGCATCCCGTGCTCGTCGACGGGGACGGCCACGGCGCGATAGCCGCAATGCGCGATGGTCTTGCGCGCGGCGGGGTAGCCTGGGTCCTCGCACCAGACCTGGTCGCCCGCCTTCAGGATTGCACTCAGCACGATGCGCAGCGCATGTAGCGTGCCTGACGTCAGCATGATCTGGTCGGGGTCGCAGCGCAGGCCGCGCGCCGACAACAGATGATCGGCGATCGCCGCACGCAGCTCGCGGCTGCCGCGCGGATCGCCATAATGCAGATGCTCGGCCCCGAACGCGCGCATGCGCCGGCCGACAAAGGCGCGGAAGCGCTGCACGGCGCGCTCGTCGATATGGGTGCAGCCGAGCGAGAACGCGCCTTGCCTGGGTGTTTCGACTGTTACCTTCGGCTTCTTCGGCTCGGCCGCGCGTGATGGGATGCGTGCGGCGACGAAGGTGCCGGAGCCGACGGTGGCTTCCGCAAAGCCGTCGGCAATCAGGCGTTCATAGGCGGTGACGACCGCGTTGCGGCGGAAGCCCGTTTGCCGCGCCAGCGTCCGCGAGGGCGGCAGCGGCTCGCCGGGCTTGACGAGGCCTGAGACGATCATCTCGCACAGTGCCTGGTACAGCCGGTGCGCCGCGGACGCGCCGGCCGTGATGTGCGCCCCGGTGAGGTCGAGCGGCAGTTCGGCCTTGGCGGGCGATGGGGAATTGGTCGGAATTTTTTGCATGGAATTGGCACTATCGCAGACCAAATCGGCCGCTACAACTGCCCTGGAATTGTTCCAATCCCGACAGGAGCGGCCGTGAGCCAGACCGAGACTTCAAATGCCTATCCGACGTCAGCGCGCAACCAGGTGAAGCGCCGTCACGACCGCGGCTTCTACGATCACGACACGGTTCATCGCATTCTGGATTCCTCGATGCTCTGCCACGTCTCCTACGTGATCGACGGGCAGCCCTATTGCACGCCGACCTTCTTCTGGCGCGAGGGGACGAAGCTCTACTGGCACGGCTCGAGCGCCAGCCGCATGCTGCGTAACCAGACCAGGGGCGAGCGCGTCTGCCTCACGGTCGCCCATCTCGACAGCCTTGTGCTGGCGCGCTGCGGCTTCAACCACTCCGCCGACTATCGCGCGGTGATGGCGTTCGGCACGGCCTATCTCGTCACCGACCCCGAGGAGAAGGAGCGGGCGGTGATCGCCATGGTCGACCGCTTCTTCCCGGACCGCACCGCGAGCCTGCGGGCGAGCAATACTCAGGAGATCAAGGCGACCTCCTTCATCGCCATGGAGATCGAGGAGGCCTCGGCCAAGATCCGTGCCAAGGGCGTTGCCGATGACGACGAGGATTATGCGTTGCCGATCTACGCCGAGCGTATCCCCGTGCGCACCGTGCGCACCGTGCTCGGCGCGCCGGAGCCGTGCCCGCGCCTGCTCGACGGCGTGACGCGCCCTGCCGCGCTCAATGGCTATTCGGAAGGCCGACTGCTCGAAGATGCATTGCGGGATGCTTATTTTGTGGAGTACCCGAACGGCTGAAATCGGCTAGCTTGCGCGCTCCTTGGGACCATTCGAATGCCTGGAGTTGCCTGATGAATGCCGAAACGCAGCAGAGGATTCTTGACGCCGTCGATGCCGGCTTCGAAGCCCAGCTTGCGACCACCCGCGATTTCGTCGCGATCCCCTCGACCCGCGGGGCCGAGGGGCCGTGCCAGGACATGATCGGCGACCTCCTGCGCGCGCGCGGCTACGAGGTCGACGACTGGCACATCAATGTCGACGATTTGAAGGATCTGCGCGGCTTCGGTCCGATCGAGCATGATTTTTCCAGGGCGCGCTCGGTGGTGGGCACCTACCGTCCGCAAACCAATGGCGGCAAATGCTGATCCTCCAGGGCCACTGCGACGTGGTGCCGGCGGGGCCGCTGGAATTGTGGGACACGCCGCCATTCTCGCCCGTCATCAAGGACGGCAAGATGTTCGGCCGCGGTGCCTGCGACATGAAGTCGGGCACGATCGGCGCGCTCTATGCGCTGGATGCGATCAAGGCCGCGGGCCTCAAGCCGACGGGGCGGATTCACTTCCAGTCCGTGATCGAGGAGGAGAGCACCGGCGTCGGCGCGCTCTCGACGCTCCAGCGCGGCTATCGCGCGGACGCCTGCTTCATCCCGGAGCCGACCGGCGGCAAGATGGTGCGCTCGCAGGTCGGCGTGATCTGGTTTCGCCTGCGCGTGAAGGGTCATCCGACCCATGTCGCGTTCGCTGGCTCCGGCTCCAACGCGATCATGGCGGCCTATCATCTCGTCCATGCCCTGCAAAAGCTCGAGATCGAATGGAACGACAGGGCGAAGGCCGATCGCCATTTTGGGACGATCAACCATCCCATCAACTTCAACCCCGGCATCATCAAGGGCGGCGATTGGGCCTCCAGCGTGCCGGCCTGGTGCGACGTCGACTGCCGCATCGCGATCCTGCCGGGCTGGTCGGTGGCCGATCACCAGAAGGAGATCATGGCCTGCGTCACTGCTGCCTCGCGCAATCACCGCTTCCTGGCCAACAACCCGCCGGAGGTCGAATGGTCCGGCTTCCTGTCGGAGGGCTATGAGCTCACCGACGCGGCCGCGCCCGAGGCCGCATTCGGCAAGGCCTTCAACAAGGTCCATGGCGGCGCGGTCGAGGACCTCATCTTCACCGCGCTCACCGACACCCGCTTCTACGGCCTCAACCACGGTATCCCGAGCCTCTGCTTCGGCGCCAACGGCGGCGAGATGCACGGCTTCAACGAATATGTCGATCTGGACTCGCTGAAGAAGACGACCAAGGCGATGGCGCTGTTCATCGCGGAGTGGTGCGGGGTGGAGAAGGCGTAGCTCAAGCCGTACGCGAGATGCACTCCCTCGCCCCGCTTGCGGGGAGAGGGTTGGGGTGAGGGGGAGTCTCCGCGAGGGCGGTGGCAGTTGGATTTGCGGAGGCTCCCCCTCACCCGAAATTCGAGCGATGCTCGAATTTCGACCTCTCCCCGCAAGCGGTCCGCAAGCGGGGAGAGGTGAACAAGTTTGCCCAATCCACCGGCTCTCCCAAATACTTTAAGCTTAAAATAAAGACTAGGATGCGGCCGTTCCTGGTGGCAGACTGGCGCCTGATTTGTCCGCCGCACCCGAAGGGCGAAGGCGGATCGCAAGGCCTTGTGTCCGCCGAGGGAGTAACGATGCGCGATTGGGATGATGCTTACGCCAATTCGGCCCATATCCCGGGCTCGGACAAGATGCCGGCGCAGTGGGCGGAGCGGGCGGCGGCCTACCGAACCGGACTGAAGGATCTTCGCGCCGACATCGCCTACGGCACCGGTGAACGCCAGCGCTTCGACCTGGTCCTGCCCGACGGCGACAGCAAGGGGCTCGTCGTCTTCGTCCATGGCGGCTACTGGATGCGCTTCGACAAGTCGACCTGGACCGATCTTGCCGAAGGCGCGCGGCACCATGGCTGGACCGTGGCGCTGCCGAGCTACACGCTGGCGCCCGCCGCGCGCATCTCCGACATCACCGCCGAAATCACCGCCGCGATTGCAAAAGCGGCCTCGCTTGTCACGGGTCCGATCCACCTCGCCGGCCACTCGGCCGGCGGGCATCTCGTCACGCGCATGCTGTGCGATGACAGCCGGCTGGAGCCCGCCGTCTACAGCCGCATTGCCGGCACGCTCTCGATCAGCGGCCTGCACGACCTGCGTCCGCTGCTCAAGACGAAAATGAACGAGACGCTGCGCATGACCATGGAGGAAGCGACGCTCGAAAGCGCGGCGCTGCATTTGCCGCGTGGGCATTCGCCCGTGACCGCCTGGGTCGGCGGCGGCGAGCGGCCGGAATTCATTCGCCAGTCCGATCTGATGGCCAATGTCTGGACCGGCTTCGACGTGCCGACGCGCCTCGTCGTCGAGCCGGCGCTGAACCATTTCACCGTGATCGACGGCCTCAAGGATCCGTCGTCGCAGATCACCGCGCGCCTGATCGGGCTCGACTGAGCAGAGCCGGGTATGATCGATCGAGAGGGCCAGCCATGACGTCCAGCGATTACGATCCTGCAAACGAAGGCGCCGAGACCGACTTCTCCCGGCGCATGTCCTATGGCGATTATCTGGCGCTGGACGCGATCCTCGGCGCGCAGCATCCGCTGTCGGAGGCGCATGACGAGATGCTGTTCATCATCCAGCATCAGACCACCGAGCTGTGGATGCGGCTCGCCATCCACGAGCTCAGTGCCGCGCGCCGTGCCATCGCCCGGGACGAGGTGCAGCCCGCGATGAAGATGCTGGCGCGGATGTCGCGCATCTTCGAGCAGCTCAACAACGCCTGGGACGTGCTGCGCACCATGACGCCGAGCGAGTATACCCGCTTCCGCTCGCAGCTCGGGCAGTCCTCGGGCTTCCAGTCGCGCCAGTACCGGCTGATCGAATACCTGCTCGGCAATCGCAACCACGCCATGCTGAAGCCGCACGCGCACGATGTCGAGACGACGAAGCTGCTCGAAGCCGAGCTCGCGACGCCGAGCCTCTATGACGAGGTGCTGCGGCTCGCCGACCGCAACGGACTCAAGATGCCGGCCGCGGTGCTGTCGCGCGATGTCCGCGAGACCCACAGCTTCAACGAAGGCGTGCTCCAGGCCTGGCGTATCGTCTACCAGGCGCCTGAGACGCACTGGATGCTCTACGAGCTCGCCGAGAAGCTGGTCGATTTCGAGGACTATTTCCGGCGCTGGCGCTTTAACCACGTGACGACGGTCGAGCGGGTCATCGGCTTCAAGCGCGGCACCGGCGGCACCGGCGGCGTCAGCTATCTCAAGCGCATGCTGGAGATCGAGCTGTTTCCCGAACTCTGGCGCGTCCGCACCATTCTCTAGAGATGTCCATGACCAAGTCGAAGCTTCGCGTCTATGACGACACCAGGGCGCTGTTCCATCTGCCTGACGGCGTCATCTATCTCGACGGCAATTCACTCGGCGCGCTGCCGCTGGGCGTTGCCGAGCGCGTCAACCGCGTCATCACCTCCGAGTGGGGCAACGAACTGATCCGTGCCTGGAACAGCGCGGGCTGGTATGCCCAGCCGCGCCATGTCGGCGACCGCATCGCCCGGCTGATCGGCGCGGAAGCCGGCTCCGTGATGGTCGGCGACACGCTGTCGCTGAAGGTCTACCAGGCGCTCGCGGCTGCGCTCGACATGAACGCATCGCGCAAGATCGTCCTGTCAGACACCGGCAATTTCCCGACCGATCTCTACATGGCCGAAGGCCTGATCGCGACGCTCGGGCGCGGGCATCAATTGCGCCTGGTCGCGCCGGAAGAGATCGAGGCTGCGTTGTCGGAGGAGATCGCGGTCCTCTATATCACCGAGGTCGATTACCGCACCGGCCGCCGCCACGACATGGCGAAGCTGACGGCGAAAGCCCATGCGCTCGGCATCGTCACGGTCTGGGATCTCGCCCATTCGGCCGGCGCGCTGCCGGTCGATCTCGCCGGCTCAGGTGCCGATTTCGCCGCGGGATGCACCTACAAATACATCAACGCCGGTCCCGGCGCGCCAGCCTTCCTCTACGTTGCGCCGCGCCACGCCGACAGTGCGCGCGCCGCGCTGTCGGGCTGGATGGGCCACGCAAAGCCGTTTGCGTTTGAACTTGCCTATGTCGCGGCCGGCGGCATCGAGCGCATGCGCGTCGGCACCCCGCCGGTGCTGGCGATGGCGGCGCTGGAGGCTTCGCTCGACATCTGGGACCGCGTCGATATCGCCGAGGTCCGCGCGCGCTCGCTGGCGCTCGGCGATCTCCTGATCGCCGAAGTCGAGCGCCGCTGCCCGTCCTTGAAGCTGGTGACCCCGCGTGCGCACGAGCGCCGCGGCTCGCAGGTTTCCTTCGCTTTCGATTGCGGCTACGCCGCCATGCAGGCCCTGATCGCCCGCGGCGTCATCGGCGATTTCCGCGCGCCCGACATCATGCGCTTCGGCCTCACGCCGCTGTATATCGGCGAGAGCGAAGTGATGAGGGCGGCTGAGATCATCGAGGAGGTGATCGCAGGCGAGGTGTGGCGCAGGCCGGAATATCAGGTCGTGAATGCGGTGACGTGAGAAAGGGCGTCTGGCTCGACGTCATTGCGAGGAGCCCTTGCGACGAAGCAATCCAGAATCCCTCCGCGGAGACGCTCTGGATTGCTTCGCTTAGCTCGCAATGACGGAGGAAAGATCAGGAGCGTTCTCCCCACAGCGCCTGCACGATCGCATCCAGCCCATCCGTCAGCGCGGCCGGTCCCGGCTGGAGGATGATCGGCGACTTGATCTCGACGATGCGGTTGTCGCGCACGGCCGGAATCTCGCTCCAGCCGACGCGCGCGCGGATGCGGGCGGGAACGACTTTCTTGCCGCACCATGATGCGAGGATCACGTCGGGGGCTGCCTCACGCACGGCGTCCGCCGAGACGATACGATCCTTCGCCGCCTGCCGATGCCGCAGCTCCGGAAAGACATCCTCAGCCCCGGCGATCTCGATCAGCTCGGACACCCAGCCGATGCCGGAGATCAACGGATCGTCCCACTCCTCGAAATAGACCTTTGGCCGCGGCGAGGGGCGGGGCGTTGCTGCGATCGCGGCGAGACGCTGTTCGAATCCTTGGGCGAGGTCCTCGGCGCGCTTGGCGGCGCCGACCAGCGCGCCCAGCGTCCGGATCATCGCCAGGATTCCCGCAACGTCGCGCTGGTTGAAGACGTGGACGTCGATGCCGGCACGCACGAGATCGGCGACGATACCGGCCTGGAGATCGGAGAAGGCGAGCACCAGGTCCGGTTCCAGCGCCAGGATCTTTGGAATGTCTGCGGAGACGAAGGCCGATACCCGTGGCTTCTCGCGCCGCACCTGGGGCGGGCGCACGGCGTAGCCGGAGACGCCGACGATGCGGTCCTGCTCGCCGAGCAGATAGAGCGTTTCGACCGTCTCTTCGGTCAGGCAGACGATGCGGCGGGGAGGGAAATGACGCATGGGAGCAACATATGCACAAATGCGGGAATCGATGTCAGCACGGCCATTACCTCGGACGTCATTGCTTTGCCGCGCGAAGCAATTCACGCTGAGACAACAACGAATTGGGAGGATATCCGATGACGCCGCTCGAGAAACTCAAAGCGATGAAGATGCCGTTCGCCGAGCTCAAGGGCGTCGAATTCGTCGAGGCCGAGAAGGACCGCGTGGTGGCACGGATGACCGTCAGGCCAGATCTCTGCACCCTCCACAACACCCTCCACGGCGGCGCGGTGATGGCGCTGGCCGATTCGGTCGGCGCGGCGGCGACCGTGATCAACCTGCCCGAGGATGCCAAGGGCACGACGACTCTCGAGAGCAAGACCAATTTCATCGGCGGCGCCAAGGAGGGAACCACGGTCATCGCCACCGCCACCCCGGTTCACCGGGGCCGACGCACCCAGGTCTGGACCACCCGGCTCGAAACCGAGGACGGCAAGCTGGTGGCGGTGGTGACCCAGACGCAGCTGGTCCTCGTATAACTACGGGCCTTTGATTTTGTTAACGAAATAGCCGCTCCCGATGCCCGAAACTTGGGCAGGTTTCCGTCTTGAAAATTATGGTGCGATGCACAACATAGGGAGCCTAGGGATTCGAACGCCTCCTCGAGGGACACCAAGAGGAGTTTTGACGTGGTACTTGAAGAGACGCTCCGCACCGCCCCGAGCTATGTGCGGACCCTGATCCAGCAGGAAGAATTGCCGCTGCTGCGCGATCACCTGCTGAGGCTCGATGCCGAAAGCCGGCATGATCGTTTCAACGGTTTTCTCGACGACAGCTTCATCGAGCGTTACGCCGCGCGCTGTGCCGAGGACGGCACCGTGATCGTCGCCTATATCGTCGACGGGGTGGTCCGCGGTGCGGCCGAGCTGCATCCGCCTGAGCACGATTCGCTGCCCGAAGTCGCCTTCAGCGTGGAGGCCTCCGCACGACGCCAGGGCGTCGGCACCGTGCTGTTCCGCCGCCTGATCGCGGAAGCGCGCTGGAAAGGCTACAAGCGCCTGCGCATCACCACCGGCGCGGAGAATCACGCGATGCGGGCGCTCGCCAGGAAGTTCGGCGCCCATCTCGCGTTCCGCCACGGCGAATCGACCGGAACGATCGATCTCGCCAAGACGCCGGAAGCCGAGCTTGCCGACCTCGCAGCCGCGCCGTTCACGGCCGGGCGCGCGCTTCTCAGCTTCAACTCGACCTGCTGGAAGATCATTTCCAGCATGTACGGCAATCGCGCCGCCTGAATCAAAAAGCGGACCGGCAAAACCGGTCCGCTCTTGTATTGGGGGTCGTGGATGAGGCGCTCAGGTGCCGGTGCGGGCGCCGAAGCGGCGGACGACCCGGCGTTCGACCACGACGGAGCGCTGTGCGCCCTGTTCGCCGGCGATCACGCGCGTGGCGGTGATGCGGCTGTTGGTGCGGGCCTGCTTCTTCACCTCGGCCTGGACGACGTCGAGCGGCATCCCCATCAGAGCTGCGGCGATCTCGGCCTGCTGCTCCTGGTCGTCGGTGATGCCGACGGCGGCGAAGATCGCCTCGTCCAGGGTGGGCGGATCGTGACGCACGCGCCGCGTGCCGTACTTGGTATTCCAGTCTGCGCTCATGGGGGCCTCGTTTCGATCCGGGATACCTAGTGCCGCCTATGTTGCATTGCAATATGAATTTGGTGTGGCATCTCAGCTATTCACGACTTGCATCGATCCTGTGTGTCATGCCGGTGACGGAGCACCTGCGTCCACCTCGATCCTTTGCTGTGGCCAGCGCTTCAGCGCGGCGTGTCCAGCCCCGGTCAGCCCGTAGATTCCCCGCTCAGTGCGTTCGAACCAGCCATACACATTGTTAAGCAAGATCTTGCCGGCATCGGGACACCGCATACGCAGATCGCGCACGCGCCGTGGCCCCTCGGCGAGCGCCGAGGCGCAGGCCAGCGCCTGCTGTCGGTAGGCCGTCATGATCGGCGCGCGGGTGCTGCCGCCGAGCACCGGATCGCCCTGGCGGCGCTGATGCTCGGCAACGAGCCGCGAGCGCTTTTTCGGCTCGCGTCGCGGCGCCGCGGTCGGCGGCTTCACCAGCACCTCGACCTGGCCGCGGTCGGTAACCCCCAGCATACCGAAGCCGAGGCGGCGACAGAGATTGCGATAGCGCGCATCGCTCTCGCGCCCCTTGCCGCGGACCGACATCTTGGCGGCAATCCAGACCTCGTCGCCGGCCGGGGCGCGGTCGACCGCCTGGAGGATCAGCTCGAGATTGAAGGCGAGTTTGAGCTCGCCGATCACCACCACCGGCGGCTCACCGGCGCTGAGGCCCACGAGATCGCAGCCGCCGATCTCGCCCTTGACCGTGAAGCCGAGCTCTTCGAGGAAGCGTTTGACGGGCAGGTAGAGCGCGGTTTCCACAGGTGTTCCGATCGGAGAATCAATTCCAGGCAGTTTAGCCCGGATCGGACTCGGGGCTCTCTGCCATTTGCTCGGGAACAGATGGTCCGGCTATCCTGCAGGCGGGACAGTCGGGCGCTTGACGACGATGACAATCAGGAACGGGCTCTATCACATCCGCATCCAGATGCTGGATGGTGTCCAGGGCGGCAACCAGGGCGTCATGGTGCTGCGCGACGGCACCATGCGGGGCGGCGATTCATTCTTCTTCGCCTATGGCAGCTACACCTCCGCCGACGGCAAGTGGAAGGGCGAGCTGACCAACGAGGAGCACTCGCCCTCGTTCGACGAGCGCCCCGTGTGGGGCCGTAAGGTCGTGACCATCGGATTCAGCGGCACCTATACTGACGAGACCGCCTATGGCGAGGGCATCGCGCTCGCCGGCAAGCAGAGCATCCGCTTCAAGGGCGATCTGCGGCTCCTGGTGCCGGATTGATCACACCCGCCCGCTGACCGGGATCAGCGCGCCGGTGATGCCGCTCGCCGCGTCGCTGGCGAGGAACAGGATGACTTCAGCAAGCTCCTGCGGCGTCACCCATTTGGCGAAGTCCGCCTTCGGCATGTCGGCGCGGTTGGCCCTGGTGTCGATGATCGACGGCAGCACCGCGTTCACGGTGACCTTGCCCTTCCACTCGCTGGCCAGCGCCTCGGTGAGGCGATGCACGCCGGCTTTCGACGCCGCATAGGGGCCCATGCCATTGCCGGCCTGGAGCGCGCCCATGGCGCCGATGTTGACGATGCGGCCGGCGCTGGACGCGGCGAGATGCGGCAGCGCCGCGCGCGAGGCGTTGAGCGCGGTCAGCACGTTGAGTGCGTACATGCGCTGCCACGTCGTAATGTCGCCGTCGCCGACGGTCTCGAAGGCAAAGCCGCCGGCGATGTTGATCAGGGCATCAAGCCTGCCGAAATGTTTTGCCGCAGCCTCGATCGCCGTCTTCGCCTGCGCGGCGTCGGACAGATCGACGCTGCCGATCTCGATGCGCTCGGCCGTCGCCGGCGTTTGAGAGGGCGCGTGATCGATGCCGGCAACCCGCGCGCCGCGTGACCGCGCGAACTCCGCGACCACCTTGCCAAGTGCGCCGAGCGCGCCGGTCACGACAATGATTTTTCCCTGCACGATACCCTCCGTCGTATCAATTCGCGTCGACTATTGCCGCTTGCGAATTGGACTTGCAATGGAGGCGGCTTCAAGGCTGGGTTATAGGTGCAACTTTAGATCGTGGAGGAGGTTGTTTCATGTCCGACCATTTGCCGATCGTCGAGTTTCCCGCTGCGATCGTTGACCTGAAATACCCGCTGATGCGTCTCCGGCAGGCGCTGGACGGAAAGGGCCCGGTGCGGATCGTGGCGATGGGCTCATCCTCGACGGCCGGACGAGCCGACGTGGTTCCCTATCCCTACAGGCTCGAAATGTATCTGCGGCAGCACTACAGGGATGAGGATCCTCATCCGAACATCCGGATCGACGTCCTCAACCGGGGCAAGGGCGGAGAAGAGGCCAACGAAGAGCTCGGGCGCTTCGAGGCGGATATTTTTCAGGATGATCCGGCGCTGGTCATCTGGCAGGTTGGGACGAACGCGGTCTTTCACAACGACAAATACGACTTGGATGTGGTTGCCGGGAATATCAGGAAGGGGCTGGCGCAATTGCGTGCCCGCGGTTTCGAGGTTCTCGTGATTGATCCGCAGTATGTGACGAAGATGCTCTGGGATGACCGTGCCGAGCTCTCGGACAAGATGGTTCGGCTGATCCGCGATGCCGCTGAGGATGCCGAGGTCAGTCTGTTTCAGCGTTGGGCGCTGATGCGGCATTGGCACGTCCAGAACAACGTGTCGTTCGAGCAATTGCTGGATACGAGCGATCCGGACCAGCTGCACCAGAGCGACTGGAGCACCATGCAGGTATCGCTCGCCCTCAAGAATGCCATCATCAAGGCGGCAACGCCGACGGCGTGAGGCGGCTACTGCGGATCACGCTTGCAGATAGCGCGCCTTCAGTGCGGTCCGCTCTGCTGTGCCGAGCTTGAGCCCGTCGCGCAAGTAGGTTTCGAGGTCGCCATAGTCGCGGCCGACGGCTTCGAAAGCCGCCGCAAGATACGAGGCCTCGACGGAGCCGATCGCGTCGAGCACGTCGCCGGGAAGATCGGAGGCGTTTGACGCGTCGCGCCTGTAGTGCCGGTTGGTCAGGAGGTAGTCCTCGGCAATGACGTCATCGGCCACGCCGAGCGCATGCAGGATCAGCGCGCTGGCAAAGCCGGTGCGGTCCTTGCCGGCGGTGCAGTGGATCACGAGCGGGGCGCGGTCTTCCAGCAGATGGCCGAACAGCGCGCGAAAGCTGTGCGTGTTGTGGCGGACATAGTTGCGGTAGGACTCGCGCATGAGCTCGAGCGCGACCGGCGCGGTCAACGTGCCCCGGGCGAGCTCGGCGCGCAGCGCGGCGACAACCGTCGGCTCGATCGGCAGCGAGTGCACGGTGATCTCGTTCACGACGCAGACGCCGGCCGCGCGCTCCTCCAGCCCGCGAAAATCGAACGCGCTTCTGACGCCGAGCGCGCGGACGATTTCGATGTCATCGGCGGTGAGCTGACCGAGATGGTTGGAGCGGAAGATGTGCCGCCAGCGCGTGGTGCGGCCGTCAGTGGTCGGATAGCCGCCGAGATCGCGGAAATTGCTGGCGCCTTGCAAGGCGAGGTGGCGGGTAGGGGAGTCTGACATCGGATATGCTTTTGTTATGTTGCCGGCGGATCATTACAGGGGGCGATCATGAACCGGCACAAGGCCATTGTTTTGGCGATCACCATGCTGGCGGGCGGAATCTTCGGCATGCGGCAGGCCGCTGCGCAGACGTTCCAGACCTACCGCTGCGCCGATGGTACGCAGTTCATCGTCGGGTTTTATGACGAGGACAAGCGCGCCTTCCTCCAGATCGACGGCGAACCCGTCACGCTCGCCAAGCGGCTGGCTGTCTCTGGCGCGCGCTATTCGGGGGCGGGGATCACGCTGACGGTCGGCAAGACCGGAACGACGATCAAGCATCTGAAGCGGCCGGCGACGGCGTGCGCGGTGATCTGAACGGCGCCTGTCCCGCTGGAATCAAAAAGGGCCGAAACAACGTTGTTTCGACCCTTTTTCAAACTGCCGCCGGGCGCATGCGAGGGCGCGGCGGTATCAAACCAGCCACAGGCATCAGCGATCCCATTTCGGCTTGGCCTCGTCGACGGCCTCTTGATGGTACCAGCTTCCGCTGCAGATGGTCTCGTTCACGGGAAGCGAGAGACGGTCGGCAGGAAGGCGGGCCTCACCGTAGCGGCGACCTCCGAGAGCCGCGCGGCCCCCGGCGGGGAATTGGTAGATCTTTGCAGATCCCTCACTCAGACCATTGTTCATCATTGCGGTATCTCCTCGGGTCGAAGCGCTTGGCCTCCATGGTGCGCCCGACTCGTTCGATTGTGGTTACTGGAATCCCCATATCGGCCGCGCGCCCCGAAATACAAAGTGCTGAAAAGGAAATCAGTTTCGGCCCATTTTCTAGGCATCGTGCTTTCTGCATCCTCCAAGGCATCAGCTTGGTGACTAACGCTTGGGCCATTGCGAAGGTTGCTGGCGACGGTGCGAAGATTTTGCGAATATTGCCGGACGTTGATGCGCGTTTCATCGGCAACCTCCGGCGCAGGCCGGGCTGCTCCAGAATCAGGCGTTTTCCGCGGGATTTTTGCGGTGCAGCTTCACGCAAAGGTGCGCCGCTATGACGCACGCCGCTGTGGACGGCCAGCCGGCGGCGGGGAGAGGCCGGCGGCAGGGGAAAACCTTCCGTAGTGCGGCCTTTTGGCACGTTAAATGCTTGTAAACGGTCGGCCGATGGTGGCCGGGTACAAACGTGCGGGGGCCCCAGGGCCCCCAACCTTTCGCATCATCTACAGAGAGGCTCAATGACCAAGTACAAGCTCGAGTACATCTGGCTCGACGGATATACGCCGACTCCGAACTTGCGCGGCAAAACTCAGATCAAGGAATTCGCGTCGTTCCCGACGCTCGAGCAGCTTCCGCTCTGGGGCTTCGATGGCTCCTCCACCCAGCAGGCCGAGGGCCACAGCTCCGATTGCGTGCTGAAGCCGGTCGCCGTCTTCCCGGACGCTGCCCGCACCAACGGCGTGCTCGTGATGTGCGAAGTCATGATGCCCGATGGCAAGACCCCGCACGCCTCCAACAAGCGCGCCACCATCCTCGACGATGCCGGCGCCTGGTTCGGCTTCGAGCAGGAATACTTCTTCTACAAGGACGGCCGTCCGCTCGGCTTCCCGGCTTCGGGTTATCCGGCGCCGCAGGGCCCGTACTACACCGGCGTCGGCTTCTCGAACGTCGGCGACGTCGCCCGCAAGATCGTCGAAGAGCATCTCGACCTCTGCCTCGCGGCCGGCATCAACCATGAAGGCATCAACGCGGAAGTCGCGAAGGGCCAGTGGGAATTCCAGATCTTCGGCAAGGGCTCCAAGAAGGCCGCTGACGAAATGTGGATGGCCCGCTACCTGATGCTGCGCCTGACCGAGAAGTACGGCATCGACATCGAGTTCCACTGCAAGCCGCTCGGCGACACCGACTGGAACGGCTCCGGCATGCACGCCAACTTCTCGACCGAATACATGCGCACGGTCGGCGGCAAGGAGTACTTCGAGGCCCTGATGGCCGCCTTCGACAAGAACCTGATGGACCACATCGCCGTCTACGGCCCGGACAACGACAAGCGTCTGACCGGCAAGCACGAGACCGCGCCGTGGAACAAGTTCAGCTACGGCGTTGCCGACCGCGGCGCTTCGATCCGCGTGCCGCACTCCTTCGTCAACAACGGCTACAAGGGCTATCTGGAAGACCGTCGCCCGAACTCGCAGGGCGACCCATACCAGATCGCTTCGCAGATCCTGAAGACGATCGCGTCCGTGCCGACCGAGAAGAAGGCGGTGGCCTAAGATCCTCCCGGCCCGGGCTGGGGGGCTGGCCCGGGTTGGCTTTCAATCCGCCGGAGCTGAAAGGCTCCGGCGGATTTTTTGCATTTTGATGACGGCCGTTCCTGTGGCCTGTCGACCCCGGCGGCGTGAAACTTGTCCATCGCCATCGAAAGCGCGATAGAGTGTCACTGGATGCGCGCAGGGCCGGGGACGGCTGGTGTTTGAGGGTTTCTACAAGGTGCGGTTTCAGCTCGGCGACGCCGTTGGCCGGAGCGTGATGCATGCCGGCAATGGCAAGATGCTTGGCGGCAATTCGGCCTTCGCCCATATCGGCACCTACGAGAAGACCGATGACGGCGTCGACATCGTCATCAAGACCGTCCGCCACAATCCCGATCCGAACTACCGCGCCATGGCCGGCACCGATGATGCGACCTTGCTGGCGAAAGGCTGGGCCGACGGCGATCTCTATCGCTTCAAGGGCGAGCTGAAGGAGCTGCCGGGCGTTCCCTTTCAGTCGGTGATGACGCCGATCACGGAGGACGAGGTGTCGATCGCCGGCGGCGTCGGCGAGGGCGGCATCGCCGACGGCCTCTATTCGATCCACCTGCGCATGCTCGACGGCGTCGATGGCGGTCTCACCGGCGTGATGCTGCTCAACCAGGGCCGCATCCTCGGCGGCGATGCCTCGTTCTACTATCTCGGCAGCTACACCGCCACGAACGGCCGCTGGAAGGGCCAGATCCTCAATCAGGAGCACACGCCGGCCAAGGACGATCCGATCTTCGGCGGCCACGAGGTCGGCATTGGCTTCTCCGGCAGCTACGACGCGGAGCAGGCGGTGCTGGAGGCAACGGCGCTTGCCGGCAAGCGCAGCCTGCGCCTGACCGCCGCGCTCAAGCTGATGCACCGCGCCTGATCTCATCCGGGAAGACTCATGGAAAAGACCATCCGCATGCTCTCGACGCTCGGCCTGATGGGTGCGATGCGCAGCCTGTCGTCCGCCTTCGAGACCGCCAGCGGCATCCACGTCGATGCCGACTTCGCGCCGACCCTGGCGCTGCTCAAGAGGCTGCGCGACGGCGAGGCCGCCGATCTCG
This sequence comes from Bradyrhizobium sp. CCBAU 11386, assembly GCF_028128955.1. Taxonomy (NCBI): domain Bacteria; kingdom Pseudomonadati; phylum Pseudomonadota; class Alphaproteobacteria; order Hyphomicrobiales; family Nitrobacteraceae; genus Bradyrhizobium; species Bradyrhizobium sp. CCBAU 11386. Next base: position 145,994 of record NZ_LBKA01000253.1, on the reverse strand, counting down.
TCATCCTCACGCGCGAGGGGCTCGATGAAGTGATCGGCGAGGGCCGTGTGATCGCCGAGAGCGCAGCCGATCTCGCGCGCTCCTTCGTCGGCGTTGCCGTGCGGGCAGGGCAGGCGCATCCCGACATCGCGACCGAAGCTGCGCTGCGCAAGACGCTGCTTGCGGCGCGGTCCGTCGCCTATTCGCGGCTGGGCGCGAGCGGCGTGTACTTCGCCCAGCTGATCGTGCGGATGGGGATCGCGGCCGAGATCAACGCCAAGGCCACCATCGTCGAACAGGGCTTTACCGCCGAGCGGCTCATCAGCGGCGAGGCGGATCTGGCCGTGCAGCAGATCAGCGAGCTGAAGCAGGTCGACGGCATCGAAGTGATAGGGCCGGTCCCGCACGATTTGCAGACACCGGCCGTGTTCTCCGCCGGCCGCATGGCGAACGCGAAACATGCCGAAGCCGCGGACCGGTTGCTGCGCTACCTCGCATCGCCGGAGGTCGTGCCCGTTCTGCGTCGATCGGGACTCGAGCCTTGAATTTGCCGGGGCGGGGACGCAACGTGGTGCCCATGCGGATCTATCTTCTTGCCATTCTCCTCGCGCTTGCCGCGCCCCTCGCGGCGCATGCGCAGTCGGCCGACCTCGTCCTGTGCGACCGGGTTGCGGCCGATCCCAGCGATCCCGACAAGCCGGCTGACGTGAAGGGCGTGGCGGAGGTCGCTGCCTCCGACGTCGCGACCGCCATCAGGTTCTGCAAGCAGGCCGCGCCATCCTCGCGGCGCGCGATGTTCGCGCTCGGCCGCGCCTACGCGGCCAACCGGCAGACGGCGGAGGCGATCGCCGCCTGGCGCAAGGCGGCCGACAAGGGATCGAGCGCGGCCATGGTCGAGCTCGGCGTGCTCTACGGCACCGGCGCCGGCGTTGCAAAGGATGAAGCGCAGGCGCGCAAGTTGTTCGAGAAGGCGGCGCAGGCCGGCAATCCCCGCGGCGTCAGCAATCTTGCCGCGCTCGGCGGCGCCGGCGGTGCCGCGCCGGCCGATCCGGCGCAGGCGCGCGCGCTGCTGGGCAAGGCCGCCGAGACCAACGCGGAGGCGCAGTACCAGCTCGGCCTGATGCTCTCCGAAGGCACGGGCGGTGCGCAGGACGACGTCGCGGCGCGCGCGCTGTTCGAGAAGGCGGCCGCGCAAAACCATCCCGGCGCGCTGGAGCGGATGGGCGCCTTCGCGCAGGAAGGCCGCGGCGGCGCGAAGGACAAGGATGCCGCGAAAGCCTATTACGAGCGCGCCGCAGCGCTTGGCGACGAAGACGCCAAGAAGGCGTTGGAGCGGCTGCGCTGCCCGTACGCGATCAAGGACAAGCAGGGCAAGCTCGTCACCACGCTGTGCTTCTGATTCACCTCTCCCTTCGGGAGAGGTGCGCCGAGCGTCCGGCTGGCAGCGATGCGATGAAGAGCCAGCTCGCTCACTTCATGTAGTAGGCGAGATTGTTGCGGGCGTCGCGATAGGTCGTCTCGAGAAAATCAGGATATTCTGCGGCCGCCTGCGCCACGGCGCGTACGACGCAGTCCCAGAAATCGCCGTCCCATTTGAAATGCGCTTCAGTCGCGCCCTCGAATTTGACGGCGGTGATGATGGCCTGCCTGATCGCGTCGTCATCGGCGCGCGGATGGGCGCGCTTCAGGTAACCGAACATCGGCCCTTCATCGGCATGGTCGCGCTCGTAGCGGTATTTCGCCCTGAACTGCTCCGGCGTGAGGGTGCGATTGATGCGGACCTCTTCGGCGGTCGGGCGCCCTTCGATCGAATCCAGTCGGTAGCGCCAGCGCCAGAGTTCGAACGCGGCATCGAGCAGCGGCTGCTTCGCCGCGCTGGCGATGAAGGCTTCGATCTGCGCTTCGGCGGATGGTTCGGTCCGGTTCATGCCGCTTTGTCGCGCGCTTGCGCCGGCGGGTTCGAAGCAGCTGTCAGAGGGAAGGAACCAGCTCCGGCAAGCGCGGTTGAGATCACAGCAAGCGGGAGGCCCGATCATGATCCGCAAACTGGCATCCGGCGAGTATCGCCTTTACTCACGCAAGGTGAATCCGAAGACCGGCAAGCGTCGCAACCTCGGCACCTTCAAGAGCCGCGCGGCGGCCGAGAAGCACGAGCGCGAGGTGCAGTATTTCAAGCGTCACTAGCGCGTGGCGAGGGGGCCGCGACCCCGCAAGACAAAAAAGTCGAAAAACAACCCCATGCACAGTAGCCGGCCCACTGAAATCGCAGCGGAATCCCGTGCTGCTGATTTTACGAAATTCGTTTGACCCGTCGGGCAAAACAGGGGTATGGTGGCATCATGGCACGAACGGGTCCGCGAGCAGCCCTGCGCGAAAAAGCCGGATGGCCTTGGTGCGGCGGCAGTGCTAGGTAGCCTCGCGATTCCTTTCCGATTTTGCGGGTTAATTGCGTTGCTGGACGGACTCTACAAGGTTGAATACGGCGTCAACGACGCGTTCGGCCGCAGCATCATGTGCCTGCACGACGGCAAGATGCTGGGCGGCAATTCGGGCTTCGCGCATCTTGGCACCTATGTCGAGCGCGACGGCGAGATCATCGCCGAGGTCATCACCGAACGGCATAATCTGGATCCGAACTACAAGCCGCTGATGGGAGCCGATGTAGCCTCGATCGGCGCACGCGGGCGGCTGCACGGCAACCAGATCCGTCTCGAGGGCGGCGCGGACACCATGCCGGGCGCAAGATTCTGGGCCAATCTCACCCGGCTCGATGACGAGGCGCTGCCTCCGAGCGGGGAGGTCGGTCCGGGCGGGATCGCCAACGGACTCTATGGGATGAGCCTGCGCGCACTTGACGGCGTCGAGGCCGGGCTCTCCGGCGTGATGCTCCTGATCGACGGCCGCATCCTCGGCGGCGATGCGTTCTTCTACTATCTCGGCTCGTACTCTTCGGCGGACGGCCGCTGGAAGGGCGAGATGCTCAATCAGGAGCACACGCCGGCGAAAGGCGAAAATCCGGTCTTCGGCGGCTATGAGGTCGGGATCGGATTCTCCGGGGCCTGCACCGCGGACAGCGGCGAGCTCGAAGGCATCGCGCTCGCCGGCAAGCGCAGCCTGCGCCTTGCCGCCTCGCTCAAGCTGATGCGGCGGGCGTAGGACGGGTACTCATAGAAACTACGTCCGCTGCCCTAAAATGCGGACATCGAAGGTGTTCTGGATCAACGGCGTCCTCGGGCCAACTGCGGATGCTCGGGTGGGCTGTCGCCAAGTCACGCCTGTTTGCGAGCGTTTGTGGCGCAATTTCATCCGCTGGTTGCACGGATGATGATTCTGATATAGTTTTGAATTGATTTTGAGTTTTTGCTTTTTTTGCCTGTCAATTTACTTACCGGATATCGGTAATGATTTACCAGAACGTCGACAGAATTGTTGTCGGTATGCGTTTCAAGATGAGCGAGCTTGGTGCCGTTCGATGCCCAGAGCTTGCCGACCGGAGTGGCATCGTCATTGACGTGAGCCGTCGTACCACGGGCATCACCGTGCTGTTCGATGGCGCCGGAAGACCAACTTGCCTGCACAGGGACTTCATATCGCCCATCCCGGATGGGGAGGTCACCGCACCTTCTATCGCTTCAGACGAATGAGGGTCCGTGATGTTTTCAAAACCGCGCGAATGGTCCAGGCACGAGGCGCAGCGATTGACGACTCTCGCGCGTCAGAAAACCTGCGCCGGCGACATAGCCCGTGAGCTTGATCGCCATGTCACTTCAGTCAGAAAGAAGGCGCGCGAACTCGGCTTGCTGCTCCCTAAGCAGGCCGACGTCTCGCGACTGCGTCGGAAGTGAAATCATTCAATGTGGCGCATCGCGCCCACCGCCGCCTGCGACGGTATTCGTTAGGTAAAGCTCTGACGTAGGCGCGCTGCAAATGTGTTGGCAGCCGCGCGGGGCGCAATGCCGCGCATGATGTCGCCATCGGATGGGGCATCAACGGACGTCACGGTTTGCGGCTCGGACGGCGCGCTTCGGGCCGGAAGCGGACAGCGAACTGGCAGCCAGCGGGCACGAAGCGCCGTTTCGGGGCGAATTCCAGCAAGCTGGCGTGTCCGGCGAGGGCGGAATCCGGGCCCGGCCGGGCTTCCCCTGGCGGCCTGCATGGCCTATGACGCTGCAACGCAAAATTCCCCCAAAAAGCCCCCATGATCCGCCTCGACAACGTCAGCAAGCAAGCCGGCCACCAGATCCTGTTCATCGAAGCCTCCGCCGCCCTCAACAAGGGCGAGAAGATCGGGCTCGTCGGCCCGAACGGCGCGGGCAAAACCACCCTGTTCCGGATGATCGCCGGTGAGGAGCTGCCGGACGAGGGACAGGTCTCGACCGATCGCGGCATCACCATCGGATATTTCAATCAGGACGTCGGCGAGATGAGCGGCCGCAGCGCCGTGGCCGAGGTCATGAACGGCGCCGGTCCCGTCAGCGAGGTCGCGGCCGAGCTGCGCCAGCTCGAGGCTGACATGGCCGATCCTGACAAGGCCGACCAGATGGACGAGATCATCGCGCGCTATGGCGAGGTCCAGCACGCCTTCGAGGAACTCGACGGCTACGCCCTCGACGGCCGCGCGCGCGAGGCGCTCTCGGGTCTCGGCTTCAGCCAGGAGATGATGGACGGCGATGTCGGCAAGCTCTCGGGCGGCTGGAAGATGCGCGTGGCGCTCGCGCGGATTCTTTTGATGCGTCCCGACGTCATGCTGCTCGACGAGCCGAGCAACCATCTCGATCTGGAAAGCCTGATCTGGCTGGAAAAATTCCTGCACGACTATGAGGGCACGCTCTTGATGACCTCGCATGACCGCGAGTTCATCAACCGCGTGATCTCCAAGGTGATCGAGATCGATAGCGGCTCGCTGACGACCTACACCGGCGATTACGAGTTCTACGAGCAGCAGCGCGCGCTGAACGAGAAGCAGCAGCAGGCGCAGTTCGAGCGCCAGCAGGCGATGCTCGCCAAGGAGATCAAGTTCATCGAGCGCTTCAAGGCGCGCGCGTCTCATGCGGCGCAGGTGCAGAGCCGTGTGAAGAAGCTCGACAAGATCGAGCGGGTCGAGCCGCCGCGCCGCCGCCAGACGGTGGCGTTCGACTTTCCGCCCGCACCGCGCTCGGGCGAGGACGTCGTGGCGCTCAAGAGCGTCCACAAGGGCTATGGCAGCAAGCGCATCTATGACGGCCTCGATTTCATGATCCGCCGTAGGGAGCGCTGGTGCGTGATGGGCGTCAACGGCGCCGGCAAGTCGACGCTGCTCAAGCTCGTCGCGGGCGCCAGCGAGCCGGACGAGGGCACGGTGGCAGTCGGCGGCAGCGTCAAGATGGGCTATTTCGCCCAGCACGCGATGGACCTGCACGACGGCGAGCGCACCGTGTTCCAATCGCTGGAGGACGCGTTTCCGACCGCGGGGCAGGGGTCGTTGCGCGCGCTCGCCGGCTGCTTCGGCTTCTCCGGCGACGACGTCGAGAAGCGCTGCCGCGTGCTCTCGGGCGGCGAGAAGGCGCGCCTCGTGATGGCAAAAATGCTGTTCGATCCGCCGAACTTCCTGGTGCTGGACGAGCCGACCAACCATCTCGACCTTGCCACCAAGGAGATGCTGATCACGGCGCTGTCGGATTTCGAGGGCACCATGCTGTTCGTCTCGCACGACCGGCATTTTCTGGCGACGCTGTCGAACCGCGTGCTCGAGCTGACGCCCGAAGGCATCCACCAGTTTGGTGGCGGCTACACGGAGTATGTCGCGCGCACGGGGCAGGAAGCGCCGGGGCTGCGGAGCTAGTCTTTGCTCTTGCTTGCGATTGCCTCGATCTCGTTGGTCCAGATTCCGCCGGAATAGCCTTGCGGGAGCCGGGCGAACAACTCCGGCGTATCGATGCCGGAGGAGAACTCGCCGCCGGTGTACGGGCCGAGCACGAAGACCGCGCTGTTGGCGCCGTTCATCCGAGCGAGAGGCGATCGGGCCACCCCCAGAGCCAGGGCGCGATATTGATCGGGACCAGCACCATCGCATTTCGGCAGGCGGCCGGCATCAGGCCGGTCCAGCCATAGCCGATATAGCCGAGCAGGCAGCGCCGGATCGTCCCGCGCGATATCGTGCGGACCTCCGGAGTGAGGCGACGGATCGCCTCGATCGGCTCGTCACCACCATAGACCATGATCATCCGCCGCCGCTCGGCCGGCAATGCGTTCAGCACGGCGGCGAGCTTCTCGCCCTCGCTGGTGTCGCGGCTCTTCACGTTGACGAGGAGGCGCCGTTTTGGGAAGGCGGCAAGCACCTCCGAGAGCGTCGGCATCATCCCGATGCCCTTGCCGCGAAACGGGAAGGTCTTGCCGCCGTCGGCGGTGTAGCCATAGCCGATGTCGAGCGTTTTCAGCTTTGCCATGGCCTGCTCGCGGGTGACGCCATGCCCGTCGGTGCGGCAGTCGAGCGTCCAGTCGTGGAACACGGCGAACTCGCCGTCGGTCGTCGGGTGCACGTCGAGCTCGACCACGTCGGCGCCGGCCTCGAAGCTTGCCCGCATCGAGCGAAGGGTGTTTTCGAGATAGTCGTGCGTCGGCGGCAACATCCGCGCAGCGGTGCAGGTATCGTTCTTCACGTCACGCTCGTCGAAGCGTTGCGCCATGCCGCGATGGGCGAGCAATACCGGCTTGCCGTCCCGATGCGGCGCCAGAAGGCTCGTGTTGTTGATGTAGACGCCCGCAGCAACGGCGAGCACGGCTGCCGTGGCGAATCTGAGTTTCCGGCCCACCAGATATTCCCCGTTCCGCGATGATCGTCGGTGGCGTTTGAGGTTGATTTGCGGCAACTGCCGTGCACGGCAGCTCCCATGGGCCTCGCAGCTTCGCCGCCGTCGCGGACACCGACACGCTGATCCTGCCGATCCATTTTCCGGCGCCGACGGTCGGATGGATCAAGCCGCTGGATGGGACGTTTGATGATAGGTTCAAGCGGGAGTGATCGGGGTGAACGATTAGCCGCCTGACGAGTCTCGTGTCCCGGACGCGGTGCGGCACGCAGTGACGCGCCGCTGAGCCGGGACCCACTTCTTGGACGATGCGTGGAAGCATGGGCCCCGGCTCAGCAGCGCATCGCTGAAGAAGCGCTGCGCTGCGTCCGGGGCACGAGAGTGCTCTCAGTCGTGGCAGCGCCTTACGCGCTGACCTCGCACTTCTTCATAAAACTGTTCTTGGCGGCGCCGGCGAGCGGCTTGCCGTCGGAGCCGACGGCCTTGGGCGTGCAGGCGTCCGCCTTGCACTTCTTCAGGAACGAGGTCTTGGCTGCGCCTGCGAGCGGCTTGCCGTCCTTGCCGACCGCCTTGCTCTCGCAGGTTTCTTGCGCGAAGGCCGATCCCGCTGCAAAGGTCGCGACGATCGCAGCCAGGAAAATCCGCTTCATCATGGGTGTCTCCCTAAACCAGAAATGGCGAGCGGATTGGAGCCGGGAATCGTGGCGCAATCAAGCAGGATCGGCGCCGACGCGTCTTCGCGCTGTTCAATTTTTCCAGCGGTCGAGCGCGGCAATGGCCTTGACGCGCGCGTCGTTCATCGCCCCCTGATTCCCGGGCGTCGACTGCCGCCGGGACGAGGGCTCGTCGAAATCGTGGGTTGCGCCGCGATAGGCCGTGACGTCGATCGGGCTTCCGGCCTGCCGCGAGCGGTCGGCGAATTGCTGGCAGGTCTGCGGCGAGACCTCTTCGTCGTCGGCGCCGAGAAACATCGCGATTGGAGCGGCGCTGGAGATGGTCGGCGCGACCAGTGCCTTCCGTCCGCAGCCCGGATAGAACACGAGCGCGCCGCGATAACCGGCTGTCTTGTCGCCCTGCCGGATCATCACGTTCAGTGCGGTGCTGCCGCCATTGGACCAGCCCTGGAGGAAGACCTGCCTGCCGATCACGTCGCTGCGTCCGCGCAGATAAGCGAGCGCCCCCTCGGCATCGAGCGGGCGCACGGTCAGTTCGTTGACGTCGGCACGGTCAGGATCGTCGTGGGTGAAGCGGCCGAAGCCGTGCGCCTTGCCGCGTGGGCCGAAACTGTCCGGGAGCAAGGCAAGGTAACCGTGCGCCGACCAATATTCGCCCCACATCCTGTGGCGCTTGGACAAGGTGGTGGCGTCGCAGGGCGAGGCGATACCGGCGCCGACGGACGTGCAGCCGGAATTGTTGTTGCTGGAGTAGGGGCCGCCGCGGCCATGCAGCATGACGACGGCAGGCCAGGGGCCCGGCGTCGTCGGCTGGAACAGGTAGCCGACGAGCGCGGTGCGGTTGTCGGCGCTGCGAAAATAGACCGTCTGCGGTGCGGCGGAGACGGCCGCGACCGGCACCAGCGAGGCGACGAGGCCGATGAAGAGACGGACGAGATGAGCTGGCAAATCGGTCGGGCCTGATCGCAACGTGATCACACGCCCCGCACGAGCAGCGCCTTGAAGTCGGCCCGCGCGCGCTGCGCCTCGGCCCTGGCGACGTCCGAGGCGTCGCCCATGCCGAAATAGCCGTGGATCAGGCCGGGACCCTCATGATGCTTGACCCGCACGCCGGCGGCCTCCAGCGCCCGCGCGTAGACCGCGCCCTCGTCGCGCAGGGGATCGAACCAGGCGGTGGCAACGACCGCAGGTGCGACACCTGCAAGGGACGCAGCGCGCAGCGGTGAGACCCGCCAGTCCTTGGCATGGCCGGGTGCGGCGAGGTAATGGCCGCAAAACCATTCCATCGTGGCGCGCGTGAGGAAATAGCCGTCGGCATTCTCGGCGCGCGAGGGAAAGCGCGCGTTCTCGCGCGCATCGGCGTAAGCGCCGCCGACGTCGGTCACGGGATAGGCCAGGAGCTGCGCGGCGAGCTTGATGCCGGCGTCACGGCAGGCGATCGCGGTGGCGGCGGCGAGATTGCCGCCGGCGCTGTCGCCGGCAACGCCGAGGCGTTTTGCGTCGCCGCCAAATTCCGCGACGCGGTTGAAGATGTCACTCGCCGCGGCGAAGGCATCCTCGAAGGCGCCGGGAAAACGCGTCTCCGGCGGGCGACGATAATCGACGGAGACGACGACCGCACCGGTCTCGATCGCAAGGTTGCGCGCCTGCCGGTCATGGGTCTCGATGTCGCCCGCGACCCAGCCGCCGCCGTGAAAAAACACCACGGTCGGCGCGGGATTGGTGCCGATCCGGTAAACGCGTGCATCGAGCGGGCTGGCGCCGCCTTTCACCTTGATATCCTGCACGGTCTCGACCGGCGGCGGCGGTACGGCCGCGCGCGCGGCAGCCAGTGCGCGCAAGGAATCGCGGGCGCTCTGTGGCGTCATCGTGGTGGGATCGCGCAGCGGCAGCAGCGGAATGATCTGGGCGATGACGGGATCGAGCGGTGCGGCCATTTGCGGGTCCTCACGGGGGTCTTGCCAGGGTTCTTGGTCTTGCTTGCGGGTTAGCATAGATTTCGCGCGCCGCATCGGCAACGGCAATGCCGCGGGATGAACGGGCAGGGAGGCCTTGAGTTGGAATTCGAAGCGTTGGTCCAGTCGCGCCGCAGCGTGCGCGGCTTCAAGAACAAGCCGGTGAAGCGCGCGGTGATCGAAGCGATCATCGAGAGTGCCAAGCGCGCGCCGTCGTCGATGAACACGCAGCCCTGGCACGTCCATGTGCTGACGGGCAGCCCGCTGGAAGAGGTGCGCCGCCGCAACATGGAAGAGATGGTTGCCGGCGCCAAGGTCAGACGCGACATCATCAGCCATGGCGAATACCAGGGCGTCCATCGCACCCGGCAGGTCGACATCGCCAAGAAGCTGTTTAGCGCGATGGGGATCGCGCGCGACGACAAGCCGATGCGCCAGGACTGGGTGCTGCGCGGCTTCCGCCAGTTCGACGCGCCGGTCTCGCTGGTCCTGACCTATGACCGCGTGCTCGATCCCGGCGCGGTCTGCCATTTCGATCTCGGCGCGCTCTGCTACGGCATCGTGCTCGCCGCCTGGGACCGCGGCCTCGGTTCGGTGATCAACGGGCAGGGCATCATGGGCTCCGACATCGTGCGCGAGGTTGCCGCAATCCCCGAGGACGAGGTGATCATGACCTGCGTCGCGATGGGTTATCCCGACAACGGCTTTGCCGCCAACGCGGTGCGCTCGGATCGCGAGCACAACGAGGAGTTCGTACGCTACGTCGGGTTCGCCGATTAGTGCATGCAGTGGAGGGTGGTTCTCTCACCGAAATTTTTAGTGCGGAGCGCTTCGCCTCTTGCAATCTCGTTCGTGCGGGAGGAACAATATGCGGACTGAGAGGTTTGTTGCTGGCGCGAGGGAATAGGCATGCGGCGGCTGGCTAGCCTGGTTCGGCGGTTCTTCGGCCCGCGGGTGCGGCGCCCCGTCGATGATGATCCAAGTCTTCCTTTCACATCCGACGAGTTCGGCCGGCTGATCCGCAGCGGCAAACGCGAGGACATGAAGTTGCTGGCCGAGGGCCTGGCCTGCCGGTCCATCCCCCGCCTCGCCAAATACCGCGCCACGCACTAGCGTTTGGCTGCAATTGTCGGGCTGCCATTGTCGCAGGTAGGCGCTCGCCGGTTTTCCGGCTACCGCGTCAGCGCGACCTGCTTGAACGAGGCGACCAGTGCCTTCTCCAGCCTTCCAGTCATCCCACAGAGAGTATTGTAGGCTTCCGCCCGCGGCATCGTCGGCTTGTAGTGGCGATGCTCAATCAACGCTGCGAAGATGTCCGAGATCGTGAGGATCCGGACAATATCGCCGATGCTCTCGGCGCAGAGCGCATCCGGATACCCGCTGCCGTCGAGATATTCGTGATGATGACGCACGGCATCGAGGATTTCAGACGAAATCCCCTCGTGCCCTTTCAGGAACTCATAGCCCGCGACCGGATGCGTTTCGACCAGAGCGCGCTCCTCGGCGTCGAGGCGGCTCGGCTTGTCGAGGATGGCGAGCGGGATCTGGGCCTTACCGATGTCGTGGAACATGGCGGCCGAGTAGAGGCGTTCCAGATCGGCCCTGCCGACGCCGAGGCTGAGGCCGAAGTCGATGGCGACGCCGGTCACGAGCAGGCAGTGCTGATAGGTGCCCTCATGGTGGCGCCGCACCGTCGTGAGCCATTCCGACAGCCCGTGCTGGGTAATGCGATCGGCAATCTGGCGACCGGCCTCCCTGGTGCCGTCGACATCCAGGGACTGGCCAAGGGTGACGGCCGTGAACATCGATGCGATGGCGGTCGCCGCGGTTTCGACGGCGTTGTCGGGCTGCGCGGCGCCGCTTGAGGAAGCAGACGCAGGCTCGGCCGGATCAGCCAGCGCTGCCAGCAGCTTGAACCGGTTGATCGTCCCGGGAAGAACGAGCGTGGCGCCGAGCGCGTAGGCTTGCGATACACTTGCGTGAGAGGAGTGCTCGACGAGGAAGATCCGCTTCGTGGCCTTCGCCAGCTTGGCCGCCCGCTTTTTGATAGCCGCGATGTTGTCGACGTCGCGCAACTCGGCACGGACGACGATGGCGAATGGCACTTGCGACAGCTTGGGATGCGCATCGAGCCGTTCGCCGGCGACGGCAAATTGCCGTTCGAGGATCGAGCAGACACCCGACAATTTATCGGAGGAATCGGCCAGCACATGCACGAACGGGCGCATCGCTTCCGCCTCTCGAATGCCGTCGTCGCCTTTGACAGGGCGGGATATGATGCGCGGGTTCTGCACGTTGGACCTGGACTTTGCTGGAGTTCAATGAGCTTGATGAATTCCCGAGCCTATTTGCTTTGAGCGGAAGCCTGCGCGGCGGTCGCCGGTGCGCTGGGCGGCTTCCTCTTGCTGTCCGCGGCGAGAAAGTGGACGCCGACCGTCGTGCCGTCGATCCAGACCAGCTCGCAGCGACGGTAGGCTAGTCCCGTCGACGACAGCAGCATGAAGAATTCCTTGGCCTGGAGAACGTCGAGCGTGCCCTCGACCTCGAGCTTGGCGCCCGTCTGCGACACGTCGAGCAGGACGCAGCTGCGTCGCCACATGCCGTCGGAGCCCATGAGGTTGACGGGCTGCTTGTGATCCATCCGTACGCGAAGCGCTTTGCGACCGTCGAACTTCATCGGTTAACCCCCATTTTTGTCCCGCGATTTCCCCGAACGCTCGTGTTGGCACCTGCTGATATCTCCCCCCAGCGCACCGTCCATTGGCTGGTCGACAGAAGAAGTGTCTCGAAGATCTGCCGCGCGCGTTCGCGCTCGGCGAAGGAGAGCCGCGTGCCGCTGCGATTGCTCAGGATCGCGAGCGTGGTTGCCCAGTTCAGCCGCGACGCCCGGCAGGCCATGACCAGGCCCTCGAAATCGTCATCGGTCATGACATGCTCGACGATCTCGATCGGCGCCCCCGAAAGCACCGACACGGCGGTGAACAGATTGGCGATCTCCCCGCGGATCGCGAAGCGGTTCACGGTGGAGTCGTTGAGCTTGCCGACGCGATTGAGGGCGACGATCTCCGGCCTTGCGCTCGCATAGTCCGCCGGGGAGGGCAGCATGGGTGTTGCCGGAGCGGATGCCGCGCCGTGCGCCGCGGGCACGCCGGAGGCGTCAGGCTTGGCCGGCGGTTTCTTGCCGGGGGAGGCGGACAGCAACGTCCTTACGACGAGCTCGGGGGTGTCAGGCCGTAGTGCCAGCGCCTTCGTAATCTCGTCATCATGCCCGGCCGCGATCAGTGCGGCATAGGCGGTGTCGGAGAACTTGGTTCCCGGGTTCTTGATCAGCGGAAGGTAATGGGCGCGATCACCGTGCTTGATCAGCGCCTCGGTCACATCAGGCTCGATCCTGTCGCGGGCGCAGATCGCGAGCTTCTGTCGCCCGCCGCTCGAGGTCGCAATCATCGCGAGATCGATCGTGGACAGTGCCTGCGATTTGAGCAGGAGTGGACAGGCGATGTCTGGATCCTCGTGCGAAGCCAGGCGACGGAGTGTCTCCTGCGGAGCCACGTTCAGCGCGGCGAGCGCGTTGCTGAGCTGGACCAGCGCGTTGGGAGCGACGCGTTCGGTCAGGCGCAGCAGGACGCCATCGACCACGTTGACAAGTATTTCCTGGGGCCGGTCGCGGCCCGCCACGAGCAGGCGGACGATGCCCGCGAGGATGCGCGCGCAGCGTTCCGGCGGACACGCTGCGATCGCGTCCTCCAATTCAACCAGAATATCTACAGGCGAATTTGCCATCATGGCAGGGAGCCTGAACTCAAATAAATTTTACGATCCAACGGGCTTCATTGCACCTTAGAGTCGTTAAATTTTGGATCCTGCACTTGGATCCATCTGGTATCGGCGCACCGCCGGATTCACAGGAAACGTTATCGAAATTTGGCAGGACGCGAACCGTTGCTTGTCCTTTGAACTGGACCCTCGCCAACTGATCGAAGAAGACCAGCATGATTCTTTCGGTCAAAAGGGGCAACCGAAAGGGGGAATTCAGAACGGCGCTTTCGCCGGGCACGCGTCTTTTCCTGACGCGATTTTCATTTTGCCATGACCTGCAACGATGATGCGCCAACGCTGGCGCCAAAGACATTTCGCTTTTCCGATGTCGACGAATTTCGCAACGCGATCCGCGGGCTGAATTTCGAGTTCACGCCGTTCGTGCGCAAGATTGCGGCCGAGCAGACTATTCTGCAACTGCCCGGCTGCGACGTGAACGTGACGCGGGCATTTCCGCGCGTGGTGGATGCGCAACTTGTCGCAGATTGCACCGCCGTGGGTTTTGCGATGGACGACCTTGACGTTCCCATTCGCTTCAACGGTGCGCAGCGCGACCGCGCGGTCGTCGTCATCGGCAGCAGCGGCGCGGCCTACAACGCCATCGAGGAAGTGCAGCGGCAGATCGCCTCGGTCGTGTTCCGGCCGGAGGTGAAGGACCGCGGCTGGCCCGAAACGCATTCCAATTTCAAGATCTTTGAGGCCAGCCCATGGACGCTGAATGGGTTGCGGAACGTGGTCAGGGAGGTGGTAGCCGCCGCGTCCGAGCCCATTGATCCTGCCGAAGTACCATTGAAGGCAGCGGCGATGAAGGAATCCCTGTTCGGAGCGGTCGACGCCGTCTTCGACAACCTGGTTTCGGCGCGATGGACGGTGCGGCCGAATGACGAGCGGCAGTTCAAGATCTTTCAGGACATCCGCGCGCTACTGTCCGGCGATCTCGCCCAGCCCATCTACAGCGAGGAGATGGCGCGTAAGCTCGGCCTCTCCGTGCGCGCCTTGCACGATGTCGTCCGCCGTTATCGCGGCATGAGCCTGCACCGTTACCTGCGCCTGCGGCGGCTGTGGTTGGTCCGACAGCGGCTATTGGCGGGCGCCGAGAGCGTCAAGGCCGTGGCGCTGGCGTTCGGCTTCTGGCATCTCAGCGATTTCTCCAGAAGCTATCGCGACCAGTTCGGCGAGGCGCCGTCGGAAACGCTGGAGCGCGGACGCAGGCGGTAGCACGAATGGACTGCGACCGGACTCCGGTTTTGTGCTAGCCTGCCGTCCATGAGCAATCGCATCCTCGTCCTCTACGGATCCTACCGTTCCGACCGCATGGGCATCCGCCTTGCGAATTTTGTCATCAATCGCCTGCGCGCGCGCGGCGAGGATGTCGAGTTCATCGACGCCAAGGCGATCGGCCTGCCGATGCTCGACCGCATGTACAAGGAATATCCTGAGGGTGCCGCGCCCGAGGCGCTGGAGAAGCTGGCCGGGCAGATCCGCGGCGCGGACGGTTTTGTCTTCGTCACCGGGGAATACAATTGGGGCATTCAGCCCGGATTGAAGAACCTGACCGACCATTTCCTCGAAGAATGGTTCTGGCGTCCGGCCGCGATCGTCAGCTACTCGGCCGGCCGCCTATCCGGCGCGCGCGCCTCGACCGCCTGGCACGGCACGCTGTCGGAAATGGGCATGGTCGTGGTGTCGAGCACCATCGGCGTCGGCCCGATCGCGCAGACGCTGTCGGCTGACGCCGAGCCGATCGGCGAGGGCGGCAAGGCGCTGGAGCGTTCGTTCCCGCGCTTTGCCGACGACCTTGCATGGTGGATCGAGGCGGCCAAGGCGCAGCGAGCGCGCAAGGCGCCGCCTTACTGAGCGAGCGGCAGCGTCAGGCGGCCCTGACCTCGCCGAGGAATCGGTCGAACTGTCCGGCGAGATCGCGCGACTGGGTCGAGAGCTGCTCGGCCGCGCCCAGCACCTCCCTGGCGGCGGCTCCAGTGTCGTCGGCGGCGCGCTGCACGCCTGATATGTTGGTGTTGACCTCCTGGGTGCCGCGGGCGGCCTCCTGGACGCTGCGGGCGATCTCCTTGGTCGCCGAGCCCTGTTCCTCGATCGCCGCGGCAATCGCGGTGCCGATCTGGTCGATCTCGCCGATGACGTCGGCGACGTTGCGGATCGCGGCCACGGTCTCGTCGCTCGCAGACTGGATCGCCGTGATCTGCTCGGAGATTTCGGTCGTGGCCTTGGCGGTCTGGCCGGCCAGCGATTTCACTTCAGACGCGACCACGGCAAAGCCGCGGCCGGCGTCGCCGGCGCGGGCGGCTTCGATGGTCGCGTTCAGCGCCAAGAGATTGGTCTGCTCGGCGATGCTCTGGATCAGGGTGACGACGTCGCCGATCTTCTGCGCGCCCTCGGCGAGCGCACGTGCCGTGTCGCCGGTGCGGCGGGCATTGTCGACGGCGCGGGCCGCGATCTCGGTGCTTTGTGCCACCTGACGGCCGATCTCCGCGATCGAGGAGGTCAGCTCTTCGGTGGCGCTGGCGACCGTCTGCACGTTGGTCGAGGTCTGCTCGGAGGCGGCGGCGACGACCGCGGCCTGGCTGTTGGTCTGGGCCGCCGTCGAGGTCATCGACTGCGCCGTGCTTTCCATGGTGGAGGAGGCCCGGGACAGGCCGCCGACGAGCTCGGTGATCTTGGCCTCGAAGGCGCGGGTGAGCTCGTCGAGCGCGTGGGCGCGGCGCATCTTGCCGTCGTTCTCGGCCTGCTTCTCGGCCGCGAGCCGGTCGGCCCGGATCATGTTGTCCTTGAACACCTGCACGGCCGCGGCCATCGCCCCGATCTCGTCGGAGCGCTCGGCGCCCGGGATCTGCTCGGCAACGTCGCCATCGGCCAGCCGCGACATCCGCGTGGTGAGGTCGACGATCGGTGCGCAGACGCGGCGGCGCACGGTCACCACGAGCCCGACACTCGCGATCAGCACGGCAACGAGGCCCGCGAGCGCGATTGTGAAGCTGGTGCGCGCGGCCGAAGAGGCACCGGCGAGGATCTGCTCGGCATTGTCATAGAACGCGTCGCGGACCTCGATGATGGTGCCGAGGCCGCGCTGCGTGGCGGCGTAATAGGTATCCATGTCGTGCTCGTACTTGCCGCTGACCGCACCGTCCTTCACCAGCTTGAGCTCGCGGCCGAACTCCTCGATATAGACCGCGTTGAACTTCTCCAGCGCAGCGGCGACGTTCGCCGGAGTTGCCGGGTTGCCGCGCAGTTCCAGCAGCGCCATCACGATCTGGTCGTTGCGGCCCTGCGAGCGGCTGATCTCGGCCTTCTCCGTGTCCGTCGCCGGTTTCTTGCCCCCGACGAGGTTCTTGTGCAGGCTGGAGTTGAAGCCGCCCACGTCGCGCAGCGTCATCGCGATGTTGGCGTAGCTGGCCTGCCGGTAGGCGTCGCCGTTGAGGATCGCCATGCGGCGGACCTGCTCGTTGAGCAGCGCGGTCACGGCGCCGTTGAGCACGGCGTTGTCGGCGACGATCTTCTTGGCGGCGTCCTTGCGCGCCTCCGCCGGTCCCGCGAGCGCCTTGTCGATGGCTTCGCGCAGCGCGGTGAATCTCGAATTGATGCCGTCGATGTTGTTGCCGGTGGTGGCGCCGTCGTCGAACGGGCCGGGCAGCTCCTTGCGCAGCGTATTCATCCGGTCGCGGGCGCCGTCGGTCTGCTTGCGCAGCTTGTCCTGCTCGGCAAGCAGCGCCGGGTCCACCGTCGCCGGTCCATAGAGGATGTTGGTAGAAAAGCCGCGCTCGGGGTTGAGATAGCGCGGGATGTCGCTGACGGCGCGGACGATCGCGAGCCGCCCCTGTGCTTCGGTGATCCGCTCCATCGTCTGGTATTTCGTCACGGCGACGTAGACGGCGAGGCCGCCGCCCACGGTCGAGAGCGAGACGATGGCGGTGGTCAGGAGCGTACCGATTTTCATGATCTGTCCGGCAATTGGCGCGGGAGAATAATTTTGCACGGAAGATAGGCAGCCGGTGTTAATCCCGGGTTTACGCTGCCGGCCGGCACGCTTCACGCGGCCGCGTCCGGTCGTCGACGCTCCTAGGCGTAGGTCGCGCTGACAGTTCCCAGAGGACCGAAATCGGCGACGTAAGTCTCGCCCGCCTTCGGCCGCAGCATGCCCGTCAGCGTGCCCGTGCTGATGGTTTGGCCGGCCTTGAGACCGATGCCGGTCCGTGACAGCTCGTTGGCGAGCCAGGTGAGCGGCATCAGCGGATGGTCGATCGCCTCCGCAGCGCTGCCGCGGCGCCTTTCGTGACCGCCGTGCAGGGCATCGTCTTCACCATCGGCATCGAGCTGATGCTCGCCGGCGACATCGTCGTTGCAGCGGATGATGCACGCTTCTGCCAAATGGAGGCCAAGCGCGGCATCGCGCCGCTGGGCGGTGCGCATTTCCGCTTTCTGTCGCGCGCCGGCTGGGGCGATGCGATGTACCACCTGTTTCTGTGCGACGAGTTTTCAGCCGAGCGCGCCCACGCGATCGGCCTCGTCCAGGAGGTCGTTCCACCGGGAGAGCAGATCGAGCGGGCGATGGCGCTCGCCGCCATCATCGCGCGCAATGCGCCGCTCGGCATCCAGGTCACCAAGGAAGCCGCCGCCAAATATGTCGAAGGCGGCGAGGCGGCTGCGATCGCCTACATCCCGAAAATCCGCGACCGCGTGCTCGGCAGCGCGGACGCCAAGGAGGGCATTCAGTCCTTCATCGAGCGTCGCGCCGCCGTCTTCCAGGGCCGCTGATCGCTACGCCGGCGGATCGAGCTTCGACAGGATCTCCAGCGTCGCGCCGTCGCGCTCGCCTGCGAAGTACCGGGCGAGCGCCTCGCCGAAAATGGGATCATCTGACACCGCGCCGAACAGCGTCATCGAGGAGCGGAATTTGGCGTCATCAGGCGCGCCGAGGATCGCGTTGATGGTCCGTCCCTGAACGGCGAGCACGAGCCTGGTGCACTCGATCAGGCGCGGGCCAAGGACGGGGTGGGCGAGGTAGGCTTCGGCCTCCGCGCGCGAGCCGATGGCGTAGCGCTGCGCCATGGCGCTGAAGCCGAGGCCGGCGACCTGCGGGAAGACGAACCACATCCAGTGGCTCTGCTTCCGGCCCCGGGACAGCTCCCCGGTCACGGTGGGATAGACCGGGTTTTGGGCCTGAACGAACCGGTCCAGATCGAAAGGAGAGGTCATTGGATACCTTTCAGGGGCGCCTCGCCGGCCGTGATTATGCCTAACTTTTGGCTCCCAATGTGGTAGCTGGTATAGAGTCTCCGGGTGGGGGTGGGTCCCCCGGGGGTCGATTTGGGGATCTGATGGTTTCCGACACCGCAAGAGCCGAGAGGCTGTTGTCGCGCCGCCGTATCGGGCGGGCCGAGACGCTATTGCTGTCTCTGGCCGCCGTTGCGCTGTCGCTCGGTGCTGCAGCCTGGGTTGCCGACATGGGCGATTCGACCCCGCTGGTTTCCGCCGCACTGCCGCCGGCCAACGCCCCTTCGTTCGAGGACCGTTTTGCTTCGGCATCTGGCAGCCCGGCCGCCCGCGAGCTCGGCCTGCGGACGCTGGAGCGCTCTGCCCTGAATGCGGTTCAGATCAAGCTGCGCGATGCCAAGGCGATGCTGGCCCAGAGACTCCAGGGCGACGACTGGCGCTCGATCCTGACCGATGATGACCGGCCGCCGGTTGACGAGCGGCAGCCCTCGCAGCGCGCCGATGCGGTCCCGATGCCGCGTTCGCGGCCGGTGCAGGCGGACTTCTCGGCCCAGATCGCGTCCAGCCAGGCCTATGCCGACACCACCCCCAAGGTCGACAACCGCAACTTCTTCGAAAAATTCACCGACAAGATCAAGCTGGCCTCGCTGACGCCGGACAGCGGCCTGCTCGGCAGGGCGCCGGATCTTGGCGCCCTCGGTTACGATTCGCGCACGGCGGTCTACGACATCTCGGCCAAGGCGCTTTACCTGCCGAGCGGCGTCGCGCTGGAAGCGCATTCGGGCATGGGCCCGCTGATGGACGATCCACAGCATGTCGACCAGCGCATGGTGGGCGCGACCCCGCCGGCGACCTACGATCTGAAGCCGCGCGAAAAACTGTTCCATGGTGTCCGGGCGCTCCGCCTGACTCCGACTGAGGGCACCAGCGCGCTCGGCCGCGTCGGCCTTCTCACCCACAACTACATGCTTGGGCCGCGCGGCGATTCGAACGGTTGCGTCTCGATCAAGGACTATGAGCGCTTCCTCAAGGCCTACGACAATGGCGAGTTCAACCGCCTGGTCGTGGTGCCGAGCCTGAGAGGATCGGCGACCGCCTCGCAGCGCGCCAGCACCGACTCCTGATATTTGCCTGCCGCGGCGGGGCTGCCATTTCCCCTTCGTTAAGCCGTCCTCGTCCAGAAGCAGCCCATGAGTGATCCCCAGAATTCCGAGACCCCGCTGCGTACGACGTTCAAGATCAAGCTGAACGGCGACACGCTGGCGATCGCGACCGTCGGCCAGGCCTATCAATTCCTCACCAACTTCAAGTCGGTCGAGTGGATGGAATTTCGCTCGCTGCATGAGGAAGCCATCGCGGCCCTGGAAGGCGCCGCCGGCAACGCCATGCTCGCGGTGCAGGCGACCAACGCCGTGCGCGCGCTGTTCGTCAGCGCGAAGCTGCTCTGAGAAGGGCGCTGCATTCGAGCTACAGGCGTTCCCCTCACGACTTGAACTCGGCGGCGGGAACGGGCAAACGGTCGGCGAAGACCGTCGCCTAAATCATCCATTTGAAGCCTTGCTTTCGGGAGAGCCCCCATCATGAAACGCCGTGCATTCCTCAAGGGTGGCGCGGTCGCCGGCGCGACGACGCTGGTTGCCGCACCCGCGATTGCGCAAGGCGCGCCCGAGATCAAATGGCGCCTGACCTCGAGCTTCCCGAAATCGCTCGACACCATCTACGGCACGGCGCAGACCTTCGCGAAATACGTCGCTGAGGCCACCGACAACAAATTCCAGATCCAGACCTTTGCGGCCGGCGAGCTCGTCCCGGGTTTGCAGGCGCTCGACGCCGTCAGCGCGGCCTCCGTCGAGATGGCGCAGACGCCGCTCTATTTCTATATCGGCAAGGAGCCGGCGCTGGCCTATGCCACCGGCGCGCCGTTCGGCATGAACCATCGCCATCAGGAGTCCTGGTGGCATTTCGGCGGCGGCGCCGATCTCGCCAACGAGGCGCTGAAGCCGTTCAAGGCGCATGCGCTTCTCTGCGGCAACTCCGGCACCCAGATGGGCGGCTGGTTCCGCAAGGAGATCAAGACCGTCGACGATCTCAAGGGCCTCAAATTCCGCATCGCCGGCATGGGCGGCCATGTGCTGGCGCGTCTCGGCGTCGTACCGCAGCAGATCGCCGGCGGCGATGTCTATCCGGCGCTTGAGAAGGGGACGATCGATGCCGCCGAGTTCGTCGGTCCCTATGACGACGAGAAGCTCGGCTTCCAGAAGGTCGCCAAATACTATTACTTCCCGGGCTGGTGGGAAGGCGGCGCCATGCTGCACATGATCGTCAATGACGAGAAGTGGGCAAGCTTGCCGAAACAGTATCAGGCCATCGTCAACCAGGCCGCCTCGGCGGCCGGCGCCTGGATGCTCGAGAAGTACGACAGCGTGAATCCGGCGGCGCTGAAGCGGCTGATCGCCAATGGCGCCGAGCTGAAGGCGTTCCCGCAGCCGGTGCTGGAGGCCTGCTACAACGCAACCCAGGACCATCTGAACGAGCTCGCCGCCAAGAGCGACCTGTTCAAGCGGACCAAGGAGAGCCACGACGCGTATTTGAAGGAGCTGCTGTTCTACACGCAGATCGCGGAAAACTTCTACGACAACTACCTGCTCAGCAAGATGCGCAAGGGCTGAGCTCGCTGCATTTGTAGGGTGGGCAAAGGCGCTCTTGCGCCGTGCCCACCATCTCTCCAAGAGCGTGGCAGAAGTGGTGGGCACGCTTTCGCTTTGCCCACCCTACAGGTTCTCAGCGTGGTGATTACGCCGCGCCCAGGCCCAGCTTCGCATAGATGCGCCGTGCGTAGGCACCGAACGCATCCGTGGTCTTCAGCGGAAGGTCGCGCGGGAAGGGCAGGTCAATCGCGAAGTAATCGGCCATCTTCGCCGGGCCCGCGGTCAGCACGGCGCAGTGCGAGGACAGGAAAACCGCTTCCTGGATCGAATGCGTGACGAAGATGATGGTCTTGCCGCTCTCGCGCCAGATCCGCAGCATCTCCAGATTCATCTGCTCGCGCGTCAAGGCGTCCAGCGCGCCGAACGGCTCGTCCATCAGGATCAGTTTTGGATCGTGGATGAAGGCACGCGCGATCGCGGTGCGCTGCTGCATGCCGCCGGACAGCTGCTGCGGATATTTCTGCTCGTAGCCGGCGAGCCCGACCAGATTGAGCAGATCGCGCGCCCGCTCGCGCGCGGCCTTCATTGGCAGGCCGACGATCTCGGCCGGCAGCAGCACGTTGTCCAGAATGGTGCGCCATTTCAGCAGCAAGGCCTGCTGGAACACCATGCCGATGTCGCGAGTCGGATCGAACGGGCTTGTGGCATTCCCGATCTTCACGGTGCCGCCGTCGGCGCCGTGCAGGCCGGCCAGAATCTTCATCACCGTGGTCTTGCCGCAGCCGGACGGGCCGACCAGCGAGACGAGCTCACCTTCCTGCACGTCCATCGTGACGTCGGAGACGGCGAGAAACTCCGCGCCGCCGCTGCGGTAGACTTTCCTGACGCCGCGCAGGCTGATGAAGGGCTCTTCCGTCATGCCAGCCATTTGCCGAGGTTGGTGGTCACGAAGGCATCGTCGCTGAGATCGGCGTGCTCGCGGCAGACGCGGTCGATCTCCTCCTTCTGGCCGGGGCTCAGGCCCTCGGCTGGATCGAGGCACCACAGCCCCTGCATCAGGCCCTGGCGCCGCAAGATCTCGTGGCAGCCGGCGATGCAGCCATGGAAATTGTTGGCGACGTCGAAGAAGGCGCTGTTGCAATCGGTGACGCGGGCATCGAGCGCGAGGAGGTCGGCGGGCACCGTTTCCTTGTGCCGCGCCGCCTTGCAGCGCTCGAACTGCTTGATCGCGCTCGCCGTCCACACCGACCAGTGGCCGAGCAGGCCGCCTTTGAAGTAGGTCCGCGTGGTGACGCCGTTGTCGCGGAGGTCGAACGGCAGCATCAAGTCCAGCAGGATGTGATCGTCATTGCCGGTGTAGAGCGCGACACGGTCCAGCGCGCCCGCGGCCGCGACTCCGCGCAGCACGTCGAGCGTGCGGTAGCGGTTGAACGGCGCGATCTTGATGGCGATGACGTTGTCGATCGAGGCAAAGCGCTGCCAGAACCGGCTCGACAGGATGACGCCGCCCACGGCCGGCTGGAGATAGAAGCCGACCAGCGGGATCTCGGCGGCGACCGCCGTGCAATGCGCGATGATCTCGTCCTCGGAGGCGTTCTTCATCGCGGCGAGGCTGAGCAGGCCGGCGTGATAGCCGATGTCGCGCGCGGTGCGCGCCTCGGCGGTTGCCTGCCGGGTCGGACCGGCAAGTCCCGCGACCATCGCCAGCGGACGCCCGGTCCAGCTCGCTGCGGTCTCGGCGGCGAGCTCCAGCACGGGGCGGTAGAGGCCGACGTCGCGGATCGCGAATTGCGTCGTGTGCACGCCGACCGCAAGGCCGCCGGCGCCGGCGTCGATGTAGTAGCGCGTCAGGGCGCGCTGATGCGTTGTGTCGAGCTGGCGCCCGGCGGTGAGCGCGAGGGGATGCGCCGGCAGCACGGTGCCGTCGGCGATCAGCTTGCGGATGTCGCTGTTGATCTGGCTGTGGTGCATGATGTCCTATCCGAATTCGGGGCCGGCGACGGCGAATGGCGTTTCCTCGCTCGCAGTGGTGGCGGGGCCGAAGCGCATGCGCTGGAACGGCCGTTCGACGGTCCAGCCCGAAGCGGTCAATCCTTCCAGGAACGCGCCTTGCGAGGCGACGGCGTCGATCAGCAGAGGGGCGGTCTCGGATCGGGCGATTGCACCGACCAGGGCCAATGCTTCCGCGGCGTCATTCGCAAACAACGGGCCGATATGGCGGGCGGTTCTGCCGTCGCGAACCAGCGTGATGGCGCCGTTCGCGGAGACGATGCGCGAGCCGGAGCGTTGTGCGAAGGCGGAGAGGAGGGCGCTCCGGTCGAAACCGGTGGCCCGCCGATCCCGCGAGCGAAGCGCCTCGATGGTCGCGGAAGAAGACGGCGGCGCTTCGGCCCGCGCGGATCTCGCCAGCTTCAGCCGGCGCAATTGCAGTGTCGGCGTGAAGCCGAGCGGCCCGTAAACGGCAGCACCGTCGGGCGTTGCGTCAAGCCAGCTCGTCAGGCCGTTCTTGCGTGCCGTTTCCAGGCAGGCATCGACGAGGCGCGTTGCGAGGCCGCGGCGGCGATGCGTCGCCGACACCAGCACCATGCTGATCCAGGCGTTGTTGCCGGAGTAGGGCAGCAGGGCGGCGGTCGCGACCAGTCGCATGCCGTCGCGAATGCCGAACACGACGCCGTCGCGCAGGAAGATGCGCCAGTCCTCGTCGGTCTGGTTCCAGTGCGCTTCGGTCGACAGCACGAGCCCGGCGATGGCATCGTCGGCGCCGAGCTTGATGATGGACGGGGCGTCAGTAGCGGCCATCGCGCACCTCGTATTTGGTGGGCTTGCCGAGGCTCGGCATGGCGCGGGATACCCAGTCGGCGGTCCAGGCGATCAGCTGCTCGGTGTCGACGACCGGCAGGCCGAACAGCCCGACCGCCTGCGAGGTATCGGTGAGCCACGCCGTCGGCTCCTCCTTGCCGGTCAGCACCGGTGCGCGGCCGAATCTCGCGCCGAATTTCGCCGCGAGATCGCGCACCGCCAGGATCTCGTGGCCGCTGACATTGATCGGCGAGGTCGGCGCCGTGCAATGGGCGAGGCAGCGCAGCGCCTGCGCGGACGCATCGCCCTGCCAGATGAAATTGACATGGCCAAGGCTGACGTCGATCGGCGTGCCGGTGAGGACCTTGGTGGCGATGTCGTGCAGCACGCCGTAGCGCATGTCGATCGCGTAATTGAGCCGGAACAGCCGGCCCGGCGTCGAGAATTTGCGCGAAAAATACTCGAACATGCGCTCGCGGCCGACGCAGGACTGGGCGTATTCGCCGGGCGGATTCGGCGCCATGTCCTCGGTCGCGCCTTGGCCGTCGACCGGCACGAAGGGATAGACGCAGCCGGTCGAGAACGCGACGATCCGCGACGACGGGAAGGCCTGCGCGACCAGCGCCGGCACGTGCGCGTTCATCGCCCAGGTCAGCGACAGATCGCCCTCGGCGCCGAACTTGCGGCCGGCCATGAAGACGATGTTGGGCGCCTTCGGCAGCGCCTTGATCGCGGCCTCATCGAGCAGGTCGCAATTGATCGTCTCGACGCCGCGCCCATGCAGCCAGTCCTTGACGCCCGCGTCGCTGAAGCGCGCCACGCCGATGACGCGGCGATCGGGTGCGGCCGCTTTGGCGAGCCCCGCCAGCGTCGGGCCCATCTTGCCGGCGACGCCGAGGACCATGATGTCGCCCTCGACCTTGGCGAGGTCGTCGATCAGCGCCTGGGTCGGCCGGCACAGGAGATCGTCGAGCGCCGCGATATCCGGAATGGTCTTCGGCAGCGTCTGGCGGGTGAGGAGCATGGATCGTTCCCTTAGCTAAGTCTGCCTGGCGTCGCCCACGACGAACATGCGTTCGAGGGCGAGCACGAGGCCGTAGAGAGCGACGCCGAGCAGCGTCAGCAGCACGACGGCCATCACCATCGCGGGCGTGTCGAGCGAGGACTGCACCTGGATCATGAGGTAGCCGAGCCCGCGCTCGGAGGCGATGAACTCGCCGACGATGGCGCCGGCGACGGCGAGGATGGCGCCGACCTTCATGCCGGAGAACACGTAAGGCAGCGATCCCGGCAGCTGGATCTTGCGGAACAGCGTCCAGCGCGAGCCGCGCAGCGATTTGACGAGGTCGAGCAGGTCAGGCTCGACCTCGCGCAGGCCGCGCGCGGTGGTGAGCAGGATCGGGAAGAAGCAGATGCTGAAGGCGATCAGGATGTTCGGCACGATGCCGTAGGAGAACCAGACGATCAGAAGCGGGCCGAGCGCGACCTTCGGGATCATGTTCAGCGTCACGAACAGCGGCAGCAGCACGAGGCTCACCAGCGGCGCCCAGCTGAAGATCACCGCGAGGGTGACGCCGACGAATGCGCCGAGCGCGAAGCCGCCGAGGATCTCGATCGCCGTCACCAGCGTATTGGCGCCCCAGGCATAGCTCGCGGTTCCCAGCGTCTGCACGGTCGCAAGCGGAGAGGGCAGGATGAATTTCGGCACGTGGAAGGCGTCGACCGCGACCTGCCACAGCACGAGCACGGCGAGGTGCACGATCAGGATGATCGTAAAGTTGCGGGCCGGGCCTGCTCCGTCACCTGCCACCTGTTGCTCCCCGTTGCTCGCGGACTCTCCGCCGCGACGGCAAGCCTAACCGTCCCCGGGGGAAGTTTCAACCAGTTGGTTGATTAGGGGCGGAGCGACTGGAGCACCAGGTCGACGACATGCCTGCGGCGGGCGCGGCGCTGGGCGCGGCTCGACAGGTCCTTGCCGAAGATCGCCGACAGCGTCGGCGTGTTGGAGAAGAAGAAATAGCTGAGACCCGCAATGGAGATGTAGAGCTGGACGGGGTCGATCCCTTTGCGGAAGAGCCCGCTGCGCACGCCCTCCTGGAGGATGTGGGAGACGCTCTTCACCAGCGGGGAATGCATCGCCTCCAGCCGTGTGGAACCGCGGACATGGCGGGCGCCGCCGCGGTTCTCGTCGTTCAGAAGCACGATGAAATCAGGGTGTGCCGCAAGGTGATCGAACGAGGCTTCGATTAGCCGGCGGATCGCCTTGTCGGGCGGCAGGCCCTCCAGATTGAGCCTGCGCTCCTGCTCGCGGATGTCCTCATAGACCCATTCGAGCACGGCGAGGTAGAGCGCGTCCTTGTCGCCGAAGTAGTGGTAGACGAGCTGCTTGTTGACGCCGGCGCGCTCGGCGATCTCGTCGACGCGGGCGCCCGCAAGGCCGTGCCGGGCGAACTCCAGGCGCGCCGCGGTGAGCAGCTTCTTGCGGGTGGCGACGGGGTCGCGCCGCTGCGGCACGGTGTCGCCAGATCGTTTTGCGGGCATTTCCAACCAAACAGTTGACAAGCGGAGGGCGGACTTGTTGCATTGGTATCCTCACAAGGGGAGAGCGACAAGCCGGGTCGCGGCATTGAGGAGACATGCGATGAAGCGTTTGCAGGCGGCGGTTGTGACCCTGATGCTCGGTTTGCCGGGTGTGCCCGCGAACGCGGGCGAGGCGGTCAACATGATCCTGAACTGGACGCCGACGGCCGACCATTCGCCCTATTATTACGCGAAGGCGCAGGGCTGGTACGAGAAGGCCGGCATCGACCTCACCATCGAGACCGGCAAGGGCTCCGGCGTCTCCGCCGCCAAGGTCGGCTCGGGCGGCTCGCCGTTCGGCGTCGCCGATCTCGCCACCATGCTGGTGGCCAAGAGCAAGGGCGCCGACACCGTCGCGGTGATGAGCGTCTACGCCAACACCGGCCAGACCTTCTACTGGCTGAAGAGCTACGGCGTGAACGGCGTCAAGGATTTCGCCGGCCACAAGATCGGCAATCCGCCCGGTGACGCCTCGCGCGTGATGTGGCCGGCTTTCGCCAAGGCCGCAGGGCTTGCGCCTGATGCGGTCGGCTTCGTCAATGTCGGGCCGACGGCGAAGATCGCAGCGCTGAAGAGCCATACCGTCGATATCATCAGCGACTTCTACAACGAGCACGATCTCAAGGTGATCGAGTTCGGCCCCGATCTCGGCTACGTCAACTGGAAGGACATCGGCCTCAACCCCTACGGCAATTCGCTGATCGTCAATGGCGCCTATCTGCAGAAGAACCCGAAGCTGGTCGAGGAGTTCGTGCGCGTCACGCAGAAGGCCTTCGCGGCCTGCGTCGCCGACGTCACCCCGTGCCTGAAGGCGCTGCTCGACCAGGTCTCCGGCCTCGACAAGGAGAACCAGGAGCGTCAGTGGGAGCGCATCAAGTTCCTGATGACGGACGAGTTCACGACGACGAAGAGCCTCGGCTGGATCGACGGCGAGCGCATGAAGAAGGATTACGAGTTGGTCCAGACCTATCTCGGCATGGAGAAGCCGTTCGACGTGACGACCGCGTTCACGACCAGGATGCTGGATCCCGCCATCAAGATGGATGCGAGCAAGGTGAAGAAGTAGGGGGCGGGGCATCCAGTACGCCGCAGCCTATCGACTGACCCACTCCCGTCTCGGAGTACTGGATCGCCCGCCTGCGCGGGCGATGACAGCTATGTGCTGGGTGAGAGCGCCTGCCGAACGCCCGGCCGCTCAAGGGCCGGCCGCCCGCCCAACTCACGTCCCCCCCACGGAGAAATTAACCGGCTGTTAACCATATCCGCCGCATCGTTAACCATTCAATAACAGGGAACGAGTCGGCCGATATGGAGGCTGCAGCAAAAGTCCAACGCCAAATGGTGCGCTTGCGCGGGCGCTCCTACGTGGCCTTCGTGTTCGTGCCGACGGTTCCGATCCAGGACTGGCTCCAGGAGATCGACACCACCATCGCCCGCTCGCCGGGCTTCTTCGCCGGCCGGCCCGTGGTGATCGACCTGTCCTCGGTCGATCTCAGCCAGTCCGGCATCAATCACCTGCTCACCAGCCTTCAGGACCGCAACATCCGCGTGCTCGGGATCGAGGGCGTGGAGGAGGGCCGGCTGACCCCGATGATGCCGCCGCTGCTCTCGGGCGGGCGCAGCTGCGTGGTCGAGCCGAGCGCGCCGAAGAAGGCCGAAGCGAAGGCCGAGGCCAAGCCAACCTCGCTGCTGCTCGAGGCCCCCGTGCGCTCGGGCCAGACCGTGATCTTCCCCGAAGGCGACGTCACCATCCTGGGCTCGGTCGGCTCCGGCGCTGAGGTCGTCGCCGGCGGCTCCATCCACATCTACGGCGCGCTGCGTGGCCGCGCCATGGCGGGTGTGAACGGTCACACGAGCGCGCGCATCTATTGCCAGAAGATCGAGGCCGAACTGCTTGCGATCGATGGGTTTTACCAGACTGCGGACGACATCGACGCCGCCTTGCGCGGCAAGCCGGCGCAGGCCTGGCTGCAGGGGAATACCATGCGAATTACAGCGCTGAACTGACCAGCAAAGGAGACACTTCAGATGAGTAAGGTACTGGTCGTGACATCAGGCAAGGGCGGCGTCGGCAAGACGACGACCACCGCCGCGCTGGGAGCTGCGCTCGCGCAGCGCGGCGACAAGGTCGTCGTCGTCGATTTCGACGTCGGCTTACGCAACCTCGATCTCGTGATGGGCGCAGAACGCCGAGTGGTGTTCGACCTCATCAACGTGGTGCAGGGCGTGGCAAAGCTGCCGCAGGCGCTGATCCGCGACAAGCGGCTGGAGAATCTGTGGCTGCTGCCGGCTTCGCAAACCCGCGACAAGGACGCGCTGACGGAAGAGGGCGTGGGCAAGGTCATCGACGATCTGCGCGGCCGTTTCGACTGGGTGATCTGCGACAGCCCGGCCGGCATCGAGCGTGGCGCCTCCATGGCGATGCGCTTTGCCGACGAGGCCGTGATCGTCACCAATCCGGAAGTCTCCTCGGTGCGCGATTCCGACCGCATCATCGGCATGCTCGACTCCAAGACGGTGCGGGCCGAGAAGGGTGAGCGGGTCGAGAAGCACATTCTCATCACCCGCTATGATGCCTCCCGCGCGGCGCGCGGCGAGATGCTGACCATCGACGACATCCTCGAGATCCTCGCTACGCCCTTGCTCGGCATCATTCCCGAGAGCCAGGACGTGTTGAAGGCCTCCAACGTCGGCACGCCGGTGACTCTGTCGAACGCGGACGGCGCGCCGGCGCGGGCCTATATGGACGCGGCCAAGCGCCTCTGCGGCGAGAACGTGACGATGCACGTTCCGGCCGAGCGCAGAGGTCTGATGGATCGTCTGCTGCGACGGAGGGCTGCATGAGCATGGGTCTGCTTCGACTTCTCCGCGGCAAGAAGGCCTCCGCACCCGTCGCTCGCGAACGGCTGCAGATCCTGCTTGCCCATGAACGCGGAATGCGCGGCCAGCCCGATCTGCTCGGTGTGCTGCGTGAGGAGATCCTCGCTGTCGTGTCCAGACACGTCACGCTGGATCCGACCAAGGTCATCGTGCGGCTCGAGCGCGGCGACGAGGTGTCGACCCTGGAGGTCGATATCGAGGTGCCCAACGATTTCGAGCGCAAGCGCGTGGCGGTCGCGTAGGGGACGCGGCCGACGATTTCAGGTTTTGGGGTGGGTGAGAAGGCGGTCCGCCGGGCATGGCGGGCCGCCTTTTGTCGTCGTTGCGGGTGATCGGAACGAGACCCGCGACCTGATCGTTGTCGGAAATCCGCGGATCCACCAGGGGTGCACGCGGTTTCATCAAACGGGAGAGCGCCCATGATGTCCGAGGTCCAGGTCCACACCGTCGCACGCCAGATGCTCGAACGGCACGGCTTCGCTGCGATTGCGAAGGCCGCCGAGCAGGCCCAGGCCTGCGAGGGCCGCGGCGAGGCCGACGAGGCCAAGGAGTGGCGTCACATCGCCGATGCCATGAAGATCATGCGTGGGCCGCACCAGAGCTGATCGCCGGACAGGAAACGCCTCAGCGGTCCTCGCGCTCCGTTCCCTGAGGCTGGGACCGTTGGGTTTGCGGCTGACTGCGATCGCCGGTCTCCTTGCAGGGAAGCTGCTCCCAGGTACCATCCGGTGCCTGCTGATACGCGCTGCAGGTGGAGGAGGGCGATTTGCCCTCGGCTTTCTGGGTGTCTGAATTCTTCGCCAGCACGGGGGCGGTCAGCGCCGTGACGGCCGCGAGCGTGCCGGCGAAGACGAAATGGATCATCCGCATGAGGGGTTCCCTGTTCGAATTCGAAGAGGCCCGCATGCTGGCGAGGATTGTGACGAATATTGGCCGCGGCGGCGGTTCCGCCGCGCCGTGCTTAACGCCTGGAAAAGCCGGTTAGCCGCCCTTGCTGCGGATCAGGCCGGCGAGGTTGGTCTTCTGGGCCTCGCACCAGCCGGGCATGCCGAGGCGGCGCTGGTCCATATCGGTTGCCTGCGTCGCGACCGCGACCTCGGCCATCAGGTCGTCGTCCTGCTTCTCGCCCATCTTGCCGCCGGTATGCATCCAGGCGATCGCCTTGCGCACCTTCTCGGTGGTGCCGTCGGGCAGCTGCATCTGCTGCGCCTTCTGCACGAGGTCCTGATAGACGAGATCCGTGTTGGGGCACTCGACCTTGGCGGCGAAGGCCTGCAAGACCATCGTCACATAGGCCGAGCGTGGATGATCCTCCGCCCGGGCCGGCGCGACGATCAGCAACAGGCCTGCCATCAGAAAACCATAGCGCATCCTTGGTACCTCCTCGATTTTTTGGGAGGCTAGCGTCCGGCGCGCCGCTCCGCAATGGCGCCGGGACGCAATTGTCGCTCCGTGGCGCGGTGCGCTATCGTGCGGGTACCCCGGCCCCCGGAGAACGACATGAGCCTGTTCAGCGCGCCGTTCGATCCCGCAACCGACACGGCGCTCGTCACCGGCGCGGGCAACGGCATCGGCCGCGCGATCGCGCAGGCCCTGGTCGGCGAGGGCGTCCGGACCGTGTTTGCCGATTTGAGTGCAGAACGGGTCAGTGCCGCAATCAGTGCGAGCGAGCGGCCTGAACACGCGGTGCCCTGGGTCGGTGATCTCGCCGAGCTGGATGCCTGCGATGCGCTGCTTGCCGCTTCACATGCCGCGCTGGGCCAGGTGACGCATTTCGTGCACAGCGCCTCGCCGCCGCGGCGCGAGGCCGATCATGCGCTCGCGGTCGATCGCCGGACCTGGCAGGAGATGCACGCCGTCAATCTCGATGCAGGTTTCCACCTGGCGCGCGAGATCGCCAAGCGGCTGATCGCGGCGAAGCGGCCCGGCTCGTTCCTGTTCCTCACCTCGCTGCATGCGGGCACGCCGCGCAACCTGCCGCATTACTCGACGGCGAAGGCGGGGATGGCGATGTTGGTGAAGGAGCTCGCCAAGACGTTCGGGCGCCACGACATCCGCGTCAACGCGCTGGTGCCCGGTGCGATCGCCGCCGGCGGTTTCGTCGCGGATGCCTCGCTGGCGCGGCACATCCCGCTCGGGCGTCTCGGCGAGGCAAAAGACCTTGCGCCGATGGCGCTGACCGTGTTGTCGAACAGGCTGTCAGCTTACGTCACCGGCGCAGCCTTCGTCGTCGACGGCGGATTGTCGCTGACGAACTGGTTCGAAGCGCCGGTGCTGGAGTAGCCTAGCGTTGCCAGGCCGGCACGGGATCGAGCGGCGTGCGATAGAGCTCGTTGTGATCGCGGTCGGTGACGCGCACCGCGCAACCCTTTTGCTGAAGCTCCGGCTTCACCTGCGACAGCTCGTTGGCCAGTTGCTGGGCGCGATCCGAGGCGACCTCGATGTCTTCGAGGATGATTCCGCCCTGGTTCTTGAACTCTTCACCAACCACGAGATCGAAGTAGTAGTAAGGCATCCGAATTCCCCGCTGTGACGACCCAAGTCTCGACGACAAGTCTGGAAAACAAGTCTTCAACGGAAGTCTCAACACATCTCGGATGGTACCACTGAGTCGATCTTTATCGAATGAATGAAGCGCGCAATCTCTGTGCGTATGGCGCAGAAATGATGCGCACCGCGCAGGCGCGTTAAGATTTTATTAAATATGTCAGCGTGATCATGAGGCATGGAATTGCAACAGAACCGGGCTCCGGGAACCGGCAGTTGCAAGAGAAGGCCGTCGGCGTAGATCCCGGCGGCCTTTTCTCTTGGTGGATTCGCTTGTCGGAAGACGATCGAAACATCGATCTCCGTAGTCGCCCGGACTCAACGCATCACATCGAGTCGGACAGCTTGCAGTGACGGCTGCGTTGCCGATGCCGTGCATCGACTGGCGTTCGTCTAGCGCAGCGGCATTGGCGGACGCACGACAGGACCGTCGTCATCGGCAACGGCTTGTGTCGTGGCGACCGGCGGTGGGACCGCAGCAGCCTGCGAAGGCGGCGGCGGTGATGCGACCGGTGCGGACGAATACGCCGGCATGTAGGTCTGTGACACGGCCGGCTTCGGCTTGCGAACCGGCGGAGCCTGAGGCCGCGGCGGTAGCGCGGAAACGCGCGCGCGCGGATCGACGCGCGGATCGATCGGCCTCGTCTCAGCCATCGGCTTCGGTGCGGTCGGCTTCGCCATCTCGCGCGCCATCTGCTCCTGTCCGGCCTTCAACTCGGCGATGTTGGCCTTGAGCTGCTCGATCTGCTGCGCCATCGCGGCGAGATCGCGCGTCATCGATTGCACCGACTGAGCTGCTTCGGGCGGCGCTGCTGCGGGCACGGCCGCAGACTGAGCCGCAGCCGGCGTCGGGGCCCGGTCGGCTGTTTGATCGGTTGTCGCTTCCGCCGCGGGCGGGGCGGCCTGCGCGGCGGCGACCGGCGCCGTCTGTTGTGACGTCGAAGGCATCAGCGACGAAGGCATCAGCGACGCCAATACGGGTTTCCAATCGGCGAGCATCTGCCTCGCCACGTCGCCGTGTTTCTCCCAGGCGATGGTAGCAGCCGCGCTGCCGCCCGCGAACAGAAACGTGACGAACGCGCCGCGCAGCCACTTGCCGACGGAGGATCGCTTCCGCCGGCCGTGACCATCGCTTGCCGTTATGCGCACCGCGGTGTCGACCGAGGGCGCCGCCGGCTGCGGCTCCACGACAGGAATGAACTTTGGCTCCGGATTGCTCCTGAGCCCTGGCGCGAATTTCGGCTCCGGACGGGGCGTGACGTCAGGCGCCAGCGCTGGGGCAACGCTGATGGGGCGCGAAGCCAGCACGATGTCCGGCGAGATCTGAACCGCGTCGTGCGGATCATTGTCCTTGACCGTGTCCTTCACGATCTCATCGACGATTTGCTTGCTGTTCAGCATCGCGAGCATCGCAGCTCCTTTGAAGCCTTCGTCGTCCGCATTGGCGCGAGCCGATCTGTTGAGGTGAGCCCCACCCAAGTCTGATAACGCACGAGTCCAGCCGGGTTTGACCAAAGCAAGGCGAGGGGATGGAGATGCTGCGACGGTATTCCGCCGTTTGTGGTGATGGAACTCCTCCGGAAAAACACTCGGATGTGTTCCGCATTGCCTTGTTTTCAGCACGATTTTGGCAATATCTGACGCTGCTGGGGGTGCTGCGATCGCTATCGGGGGGGCCGGCGGTGCCAAGATCTGTTCTCGCTCTTTTCGTTGTTGCCCTGCTGCCGCTCGGCGGCTGCATGCAGACGACGCTTTCGCCATCGACGGATGCGAGCATGACGCCGCGCGACCGTCAGTTGCTCGCACATACGCCATACGCGCAGGCGAACGTGCCCGAGCAATATCTCCGTCATATCGTCGATTACCCGCGCAAGGAGCAGCCGGGCACGATCCTGGTCGATACCAATGCGCGCTACCTTTATTTCGTGCTGCCCGAGGGCAAGGCGATCCGCTACGGCGTCGCGGTCGGCGAGGAAGCCATGGCCTTTTCGGGCGTCGCGCGCGTCGGCCGCTTGGCGGAATGGCCCGATTGGGTTCCGACTGCGGACATCCAGGCGCGGCTTGGACCGTATCCGGCGCGCGTCGCCGGTGGTCCCGCCAATCCGCTGGGCGCGCGCGGCATCTATCTCTTTGTCGGCAACAAGGACACGCTCTACCGCATCCACGGCACCAACCAGCCCGAATATATCGGGCAGGCGATCTCGTCGGGCTGCATCCGGATGCGCAACGAGGACGTGATCGATCTCTACGACCGGGTGAAGCTCAATTCGATGGTCGTGGTGCTGCCGCCCGGGCAGAACGCGCAGGCCGAGACGGCCAGGAACTGGCGCGGGTGAGGTGGGCGCTCACTCACGCGTGAATGCGCGCGGGATCTGCGCTTCCGCAAGGGTGAACTGGTTCACAGGCGATCCGCTCGCCTTGCGCTATGCCTCGATGGCCGGTTGCCATTGGAGGCATCATGCAAAAATTCATTGATCAATTGACCGAAAGCGATCGCCGGGTTGTCCGCAGGTGGCGGCTGGTCACCGTTGGCTTTTATGGATCGATCCTGGCCGGAATGGCCGTGTACATGGCTCTGCATTGGAATCCGGAGGTGAATTATGCCTCGGCCGGTCCAACCACCCATGCGAAGGTGACGAGCGCATCACGGCACTGATCGGACTGCCGCTCGGGTCCTACTCTCCAGGCCGTGCGATGCGCCACTGCAGCGTCGTGGCGTTGCCGTTGGCATCGCCCGGCACCTTGTCGGCGGGTGACGTGTAGAGCGGGCGATAGCGATATGCCCACATCTTGCTGCCGTCGTTGCGGCTGATCACGGTGAAGTCGCCGACGGCCTTGGCGTCGGCCGTTGCGGCGAGCGGAACCCAGCTTTCGACACACTTGCCGTTGCAGTTCGACGTCTTGCCGGTGGTGTCGCGCTCGTAATAGTAGAGCGTCATGCCCTTGAGATCGACGAGCTTGGGACCCTGCCTGGTGATGACCACCTTCGCCGGCGCGGTCGTCGCCTCGGGCTTCGGCGGAGGAGCGGCATCGCCGCCGCCATGGCCGTTTGCGAGCGCATGACCGGTCGAGAGCGCGATGGCCGCGGCCGCAATGAGGAACCTGAACATCCGAAACTCCCGGGCCGCAAAGTTAATCGCGCGTTAAGCGCCGAATGGGGCCGACGGTAGCAGCCGAAGGTTAGTTCCTGGTTTCGCGGCACTGCGGCAATTACGGACATGGATGCGGCCTAAGCCTGCACATCGCGGAGCGGGGCGCGGCTGAGCTCGTTGCCGGCAGCGATGGCCTTGCGCAGCAGACGCATCAGCTCCTCGCCTTCCTTGGCGCTGAGGCCGCGGAGCATGATGCGCTGTGCGGACTCGACCGCCGGCGTGATCTTGCGCAGCGTGCGCCGGCCCTCGTCGGTGATCTCGAGTTCGCGGGCGCGGCGGTCGCGGCTCGAGGCGCGGCGCTCCGCCAGCCCCTTCTGCACGAGGCGGTCGATCACGCCGGTGATGGTGGTGCGGTCATAGGCGATCAATCCCGCGAGCGTCACCTGGTCGAGCCCCGGATTGGCCTTGATGGTCGCGAGCGCGGCGTATTGCACCGGCGTGAGGTCGAAGCCGGCATCCCCGACCTCGGCCAGGAAGACCGCGACCGCGATCTGCTGGAACCGGCGCGCCAGATGACCGGGCATGTCGTTGTTGTCTTTCACCGAATTCTCCTCGGCCGCAGCAACGGTGCGGGAACGTTGACAGGTATACTGATAGTCAGCATACTGAGCAATATCGAAGAAGACGTTGACGGGAGAGGTGCTCATGCAATTCCATCTCAATGGATTTCAGCCGGGCGATCCTGAAATCGCCGATCCCGCCGAACGCGTTCAGGCCCCCGGCGCGGCGGGCGACGTGCCCGAGGAGGTCGACGTCCTCATCGTCGGCTGCGGGCCCGCGGGCCTGACGCTCGCGGCCCAGCTTGCGCAATTTCCCGACATCAAGACCTGCATCGTCGAGCAGAAGCCGGGCCGGCTGTCGGTCGGCCAGGCCGACGGCGTCGCCTGCCGCACCATGGAGATGTTCCATGCCTATGGCTTCAGCGAGCGCGTGCTGAAGGAGGCCTATTGGGTCAACGAGACGACGTTCTGGAAGCCGGACGAACGGCGGCCCGAGACCATCGTCCGCAGCGGCCGGGTGCAGGACGTCGAGGACGGGCTGTCGGAATTCCCGCACGTCATCCTCAACCAGGCACGCATCCATGACGGCTTTCTCGACCTCATGCGCAAATCGCCGGCCAAGCTCGAGCCCTATTACAGCCGCCGCCTGCTCGACCTCCAGGTCGATCCGGCCGCGGGGCCTGCCGACCATGCCGTGACCGTGCGCCTCGAACGCGTCGATGCCGGAAGCGAGGGCAAGGTCGAGACGATCAGGGCACGCTATGTCGTCGGCTGCGACGGCGCGCGCAGCACGGTGCGCAAATCGATCGGCCGCGAGCTGCATGGCGATTCCGCCAACCACGCCTGGGGCGTGATGGACGTGCTGGCGGTGACCGATTTTCCGGACATCCGCTTCAAGGCCCTGATCCAGTCGGCAAAAGACGGCAGCCTGCTGATCATTCCGCGCGAAGGCGGCTACATGGTGCGAATCTATGTCGAGCTCGCCAAGCTCGACGTCGGCGAGCGCGTCGCGAGCCGCAACATCACCGCCGATGACGTGATCGCCAAGGCGCAGCGGATCCTGAAGCCGCATACGCTGGAGGTGAAGGAGATCGCCTGGTGGTCGGTCTACGAGA
This sequence comes from Bradyrhizobium sp. CCBAU 11386, assembly GCF_028128955.1. Classification (NCBI taxonomy): domain Bacteria; kingdom Pseudomonadati; phylum Pseudomonadota; class Alphaproteobacteria; order Hyphomicrobiales; family Nitrobacteraceae; genus Bradyrhizobium; species Bradyrhizobium sp. CCBAU 11386. The sequence continues at coordinate 109,329 of NZ_LBKA01000253.1, read as the reverse complement.
TCGGCCAGCGCCTGACCGACAAGTTCGACGACGTGCCGGAGGCCGAGATCGCGACCCGCCTGCCGCGCATCTTCATCGCCGGCGATGCCTGCCATACCCACAGCCCGAAGGCGGGGCAGGGCATGAACGTCTCGATGCAGGATGCCTTCAATCTCGGCTGGAAGCTCGCCGCCGTGCTCCGCAAGCGGAGTGCGCCAAGCCTGCTGCATTCCTATTCGGCGGAGCGCCAGGCCGTTGCGAAAGAGCTGATCGACTTCGACCGCGAATGGGCGGGGATTCTGGCCTCTGCCGCCAAGGCCGGTGGCGCCGATGCCGCCAGGACGCAGGATTATTTCGTCCGGCACGGCCGCTATACGGCCGGCACCGCGACGCATTACAAGGCGTCGATCCTCACGGGGGCTGCGTCCCATCAGCATCTCGCGGAAGGCCTCGTGATCGGCAAGCGCTTCCATTCCGCGCCGGTGATCCGGCTGGCGGACGCCAAGCCGGTTCATCTCGGCCACGCCGCCCAGGCCGACGGACGCTTCCGCATCTATGCATTTTCCGGTGCGGAGAATCCGGCGGCGGCCGGCTCTGCCATTCGCGCGCTGTGCAACTTTCTCACCGAGGCCAGGGAATCGCCGGTGAGGCGATATACCCCCGGAGGGGCCGACATCGACGCCATGATCGACCTGCGGGCAGTCTTCCAGCAGGATCATCGCCAGCTCGCCGTCGAGGCGATGCCGTCGCTGCTGCTCCCACGCAAAGGCCGCTACGGTCTGCTCGACTACGAAAAGATGTTCTGTCCGGACCTCAAGAACGGCCACGACGTTTTCACGATGCGCGGCATCGATCGGAAGGCCGGCTGCATGGTCGTGGTGCGGCCGGACCAATACGTCGCGAACGTGCTGCCGCTCGACGACTTTGCCGGGCTGGCGTCGTTCTTCGACGGATTCATGCTGCGGGTGAACTGACGTTCGCTGCGTTGCGCTCGTCGTGCCGATGAACAGCGAATGAATATTGAACTCCGCGCGCATTCAGTCTTTCGGCTGATGCGGCCGCTTTGGGAGGAACGCTCGTTCCTCCTGCGCGTTCCAACTTGCAGAGGAGGAACACGCCATGAGACTCAGAAGCATTTTGGTTGTAGCATTACTGCTCGCCCCGACGGCCGCGCTGGCCGCGCCGGGCATCGTCACCGTCTCGACCGGCTTGCGCGCCGGGCCGGGTTCGGGATTCCCCGTGGTCGATCGCATCCCCGGGGGCGCCCGCGTCAACATCCATGGCTGCCTGCGCGGCAATGCCTGGTGCGATGTGAGCTTCTCCGACGATCGCGGCTGGGTGTCGTCGCAATATCTCGAATATCTCTACCGCAATCACTACGTCTATCTCCCCGACTATGTCGACCAGATCGACGTGCCCGTCGCGCCCTTCGTGCTGAGCTCGTACTGGTCGAGCTATTATCAGGGGCGGCCCTGGTATCGCCGCCATGCCTACTGGAATGATTACTGGACCTCGCACGAGCGCTTCGCGACGCGGATGACGATCGATCCGCGCGCGGCCCGTATCGGGCGTGCGGCGACGCGCGACGCGGCCATCGCACTGGGACGCGGCGGCGCGAACGCAAAGGTCGCTCCCGCGATCTCCGGCCGTGATGCGACGACGGCACGGCATGACGCGGGCATTGCAAAGCGCGACGCTGCGATCGCAAAGCGCGACGCTGCGGTTGCGGCGGACCGGACTCGCGCCGGGCGAAGCGATCGCCTGGTGAACACGCGGACGAGCGTGCAGCAGAACCGCAACCCGCGCGATGCGCAGGCGCGCATGGTGCACGAGCGTGCGGCGAGCCGCGCCGCAACGCATGCGCAGCCGATGGCGCGTGCTCAGCCGATGGCGCGTGCTCATGAAGCTCCGCGCGTGTCGGCCGCGCCTGCGGCCCGGCCCGCGACGCCGCATGTGGCGCAGCCGAACGTCAGCCACGGCTCGCCGATGAATGCCCGTGCGCAGATGCCGGCGCAGCGCGCGGCAGCACCTGCCACGCCGCATCCGGGCGGCGGTGCTCCGCACATCAACGCCGCTCCGCGTGGTGGCGCGCCGGCCGGTGGTCCCGGCGGCGGTCACGAGAAGCGCTAAACGTCATTGCGAAAGCCCGGCCCTTGTGCCGGGCTTTCTTTTCGCGGCGGCCCGGGTTCCGTGCGCGTACAATTTAAGAAAGTTCTTCGCGGGCAGATTTCATCGATCGTAATATGTCTATCCAAAGCTGTAAGCATCCACTCGGGGCAGCGGGGCACGGGAGGATGACGATGAGACAGAGTCAGGCGGAGACGCGCCGCCAAAATGTCGCGAAACGGTCGATGACAAAAGAGGTCAAGCAGTTGACCGGCTTGATCGCCGCACTGCGCGAGTCGCTCGAAGGCATCCGCAAGCAGCGGGCGAACGTCAAACTGTCCGGCGCCGAGATGGGTGCTCTCGACGAACGGCGCAACAATCTGCTGCTCACGATCGCGGCCCTGGACGATCGCCTGTCGGCGGTGCAAGGGCTGATCGATCTCGGCCGTCCGCACATCATCCGCGTGCATTAGCGGAGCTCGGACAGGGCGCGATCGGTTCCGTTGCTGATGCGACGGGCCGGCCCCCAGCTGCCGAATGCGGCGCGCTCGATCCCGGTCACCCGGCTGCGGGTGTGCGGGCGTGATGCTGCGGATGGCACCAAATTGCCACGCTCCCGGCGAATTGCCGCCAAAGCCCGCTGCCACGAGGGGAGCGGGTGCAGGGGCAACGCTAGGGGATGCGCATTGGCCTACAAAATGATCGCAGAACGCGACAATGAGAAGTACAGTTTCGCCCGCGAGAGCCGTTTGCTCATCGTGGCGAAGGCAAGGGTGTGGGCGAGCGAGGGGTGGCGGGTCGTCATCACCGACCAGGACGGCAAGGCCTACGCGCCGCCCGAATTCGATCAATTGCTGGCGGCGTGACCGCAAGACGGGGCTAGGGGACGACATTTGACTTCGCACTTTCGGCCGGGGCGCGACCTGATCGCGCCCCTGATGACTCTCGCAGCCGCCGTCGCACTGACGGCGACGGTCGCGTTCGCGCAAAATCTCGATGCCGGCAAGTCGCCCGAAAGGCTGTTTGCCGATGGTTGCGCGACCTGCCATCGGAGCCCGCGCGGTCTTGCCAAGGGGCGCTTCAGCCTGACGCTGTCCTGGTTCCTGAAGGACCATTACGCGACCAGTTCCGACTCCGCCAAGGCGCTCGCCGCGTATCTGGTGTCGGTCGATGGGCCGCCGCCGCGGGCCGCGGCCAAGCCCGGCGCAAAATCATCCCGGTCCGCGCCGCGTCCGCCAAAGCCGGCGACAAGCCAGTAGTCAGCGCGAACAAGGTCGCTATCCGTGCCGATAGGTCTGCGCGATCAGCCGGCCGCGCACGGCGCGCAGCTCGGCATTCATGCGCGTCTGTCCCGTCGTGACATAGGACAGCCAGGCGCCGTCGGCGGCGAGGCGCACGACATGGAGCTCGGGCGTGCCGTCGGTTGCGCGGTGGCGCTTCAGGCGTGCCTTCATCCAGTCGTTCCAGAGCCGGCGCAGTGACGGATCGGTGACGACGACCATGCTCAGCGCCGCCCAGGGCGTGGTAAAGCCGAACGCCTTGCCGGTGAACACCGCGTTGACATAGGCGCGCGTAAAGCTGCCGCGCGGTTTGGGATCAGCTTCGATTGCGGCGTCGATCTCGGCATCGACGCGGGCGAGCAGATCGGCGAACAGGCCCTCGATCAACGCCTGCTTGCTGCCGAAGTGATGAAACAGGCCGCCCTTGGTGACGCCGGCTGCCGCCGCCACCGCCTGCACCGTAATGCCGGAGACGCCATGGTCCATGGCAATCGCCGCAGCGTGGTCGAGCAGGGCGCGGCGCACCTGCTCGGGCTGCTTGGCGCGGCTATAGGCGCTGGCCGGCATCAATGCACCGTCGTCTCCGAGAACAGGTTGATGATGACGACCCCGGACACGATCAGCGCGATGCCGACGAAGGCCGCGGCGTCCAGCATCTGGCGGAACAGCACGAAAGAGACCGTGGCGGTCAGGATGATGCCGACCCCGCCCCAGATCGCATAGGCGATGCTCAGGGGGATCACCCGGATCGCGACCGACAGCGCGTAGAACGAGGCGACGTAGAACAGCACCATGGCCAGCGTCGGCCACGGCCGCGTGAACTGCGCGGACTGCTGCAGGAAGGCGGATGCGATGACCTCGAAGACGATGGCGAGGGCAAGCGCGGTGTAGGCATTGAAGGCGGAGGTCATGGCGGGCTCGGGCGTAGTGCGATGAAAGATACCGCGCGGTAGGTATGTTTAGCATGGGAAACATGGCTTTTGCCGGGAGGAGCTATCACGTGTGAGTGACGAGGTTGCGACACGGGCGCGGACCTGATGTTCCGCGGTCTGTCGCCGACAACGCAAAGCCGCCGCGCGAAGAATCGTGCGACGGCTCCGTGGTATCGTGGCAGTTCGATGTGGCGTCAGTTGATCCGCACGGAGAGTTCGACGTCCTCGGCAAAGGCCGTGGACATGTAGCCGCTGCCGGGCATGCGCACGCGCGCCAGATAGTCGGGGCTGTCGTCGGCGTTGTCGGCGACGATGATCGCGCCCGGCTTGAGATGGCCTTCGACCAGCTCCAGGATCTCAGGGTAGAGCGCCTTGGCGCCGTCGAGCAGCACGAGGTCGATCGTATCGGGCAGATTGGCGCTGAGCGTCTTCAGCGCATCCCCTTCGCGGATTTCGACGAGATCGAGCAGCCCGCCGGCCGAGAGGTTGTCGCGTGCCCGCGCCGCCTTGGACGGCTCGAACTCGCTGGTGATGAGGCGCCCGCCGCCATTGTCGCGCAAGCCTGCGGCAAGGTGCAGGGTCGAGATGCCGAACGAGGTGCCGAACTCGACGATCGTCCTGGCGCGGGAGCTGCGCGCCAGCATGTAGAGCAGCACGCCGGTCTCGCGGGAGACCGCGAGCGGGACGTCCTTCAGGCGTCCGTAGAGGTCGGCGTAATCGGTCTTGCTCCGCATCATCCGCGCCCTGTCGGCGTCGGACAGATCGGCGACGGCTGCGAGCATTGCGCCCCTTGTTGCCTCGGCCTCGAGGAACAGGCGATCCAGCAGCGGCGCAAGCGATGTGATGGTTGGGGTGGTCATTCGTGGTCTCCAGGGTTCGCGAGAAAGCGCGTGCTTGCGCGGCAGCTGAAATACGACTAATTCGTCGCATTTCCTATTCGCATTCCCCCTGGGAGCCATGGCCGATCGTCGAAGTCGTTCAATTTCCTCACGAAAACAGCCGCAACAGGCCCGCTCCACGGGGCTGGTGGCGGCCATTCTGGATGCGGCTGTTCAGGTCCTCGCAAAGGAGGGCGCGCAGCGTTTCACCACGGCGCGGGTGGCCGAGCGGGCCGGGGTGAGCGTCGGATCGCTCTATCAATATTTTCCGAACAAGACGGCGATCCTGTTCCGCCTCCAGAGCGACGAGTGGCGGCGCACGAGCGAACTCTTGCGCGGCATCCTCGCGGACCGGACGAAGCCGCCACCGGCGCGGCTGCGCGCGCTGGTGCACGCCTTCATCCGCTCCGAGTGCGAGGAGGCTGCGATCCGCACGGCGCTCAGCGACGCCGCGCCGCTTTATCGCGATGCGCCCGAGGCACACGACGCGCGCGCCGCCGGCAAGGGCATCGTCGCGGCGTTCATGCGGGAGGCGCTGCCAAAGGCCTCAGATGCGGCGCGCGCTCTCGCCGGCGAGCTGATCACGACGACGCTGAGCGAGGTCGGCAAGCGCTTCTCGGAGGCGCCGCGCAGCGAGGCGGAGATCGCGCGCCATGCCGACGGGCTCGCCGACATGTTCTGCGCCTATCTCGGTGAGCTCTCACGACGCCGGGATCATTCCTGACATCTGTATTCGCGGCCCAATATCGTTTCGGACTTCGCCGGATCATGGGATAGCCTCGCGCCGTCCTCATCCAGCCATCGAGCGCCGCGCCATGCATGTCCTTCGTCCCCAATTCCGCATCGAGGAGCAGCGCGCGCTGGAATTCGCAAGGCAGCGCGGCTTCGGCGTGATCGTGGCGGCGGATGAGCGCGGCCCGCGTGCCTCGCACGTGCCGTTCGTGCTCGATCAGCGCGACGGGCGAGCCGTCGTGCAGATCCATCTCACGGCCAGGAATCCGCTCGTGCCGCTCGCGGACGGCACCAGGCGTTTCCTGCTGATCGTTGCCGGCGACGATGCCTACATCTCCAACGACTGGTATTCTTCGCGCGACAACGTCTCGACCTGGCTCTATGAGGCGGTGCACCTGTCGGGTGTGGCACATCTGCGCGGGCTCGACGAGAATCGCGGGCACGGCGATGCGTTGCTCGCGGTCGCAGAGGCACGGCTGCCGAAGCAGCCCTGGGGCCTCGCGCAGATGGAGCCGGACAAGCGCGAGAGCATGTTGGCTGCGATCCGCGTTATCGATCTCGTGGTCGATCAAATCGAGGGGCAGGCCAAGCTCAACCAGCACAAGAGCGATGCGGACCATGTCGCGGTCGCCGGCTACCTGGCACGGTCGGAGGAGAGCGGCCACCGCCGGCTGGCGCGGAAGATGCAGGCGCTGCGGCCTGGGCTTGGGTATGAGACGCCCTAGACTTGTAGCCCGGGTTACGCCGCGCGCCATCCGGGCTACGCTTGCGTCGCGCAACGATTGACCTTACGGACCTCTGCATGCTCGTCATCTCCATTCAAAGCCAGGTGGTCCACGGCCACGTCGGCAACAGCGCGGCGGCCTATGCCATGCAGGCGGAGGGCGTGAACGTCGCGGCGGTGCCGACGACGCTGCTGTCGAACCATCCGCGCTATCCGAGCCTGCGCGGGCGGGTGCTGGAGACCGAGCTCGTCGCCGATCTTCTGAGGGGCGTGGAGGAGCGCGATCTCGTCGACGAGGCCGCGGTGCTCGTCACCGGCTATCTCGGCTCGCCCGGCAACGCCGCTGTCGTCGCCGATTTCGTCGAGCGTGCCTTGAACCGCAATTCCAGGCTCGTCTATCTCTGCGATCCCGTGATCGGGGACGACGGCCGCGTCTATGTCGCCGACGGCATTCTGGACGTGCTGCGGCACCGCCTGCTGCCGGCCGCGAACCTGACGACGCCGAACCAGTTCGAGCTCGAGCTGCTCTCGGGCATCACGATCGCGGACGCGCAGGATTTGCGTGCGGCGTGCGCGGCGCTGGCGGGGACCGGCCGCATCGACGTCGTCGCCACCGGCTGCACGCTCACGGATACGCCTGACGGGCAGGTGGAGACGATCCTCTGCGCCGACGGGCAATTGTCGCGCTTTGCGACACCGCGCCTGCCGATCCGCCCCTATGGCACCGGTGATCTCCTCACCGGCCTGATCGCGGCGCATCTGGCCAAGGGCAAGGCGATGGAGGCGGCGGTACGGCTCGCGGTCGAGACCATCTTTGCTGTGCTGGTGCGTACGCAAGAGGCAGGGTCCGCCGAGATGCGCCTTGTGCCGCTGCCGACGCGGAAGCCGTAACGGTTCAGGTCGCGCGCTTGCCGGCCGATTGCGCCGACTTCTGCGGCTTGCCCTTCTGCTCGCGCGCGGCCTGTGCCTTTGGCGACCTGGCGCTGGCCACGGCCCGGGTCTTCTTCGGCCTGGTGTTGGCGGCTTCCCTGCGGTCCGCCGTGCCACGCTTCGAGACATATTCCGCGCCGTCGATTGGGCCGACGTGCGGCGGATCGCGGCCGAGATAGGGCCTGCCGATGCCGAGCGCCTTGCCGTTGGCATCGACCCATTTCCACAGCACTTCGGTCGAGACCCAGCGCTGTGCGCGGTTGTCGCCCTTGGTGCTGACGATGTCGGCGGCCATGCCGTGACCGTAGCCGCCGCGCGTGCTGCCGCCGTGATAGGAGCGGTCGGAGGCGGCCTTCAGGCCGCTCGCGATCGACTGGCGATAGTCGTCGCGGAACGCGCTGGTGATGCCCGGCGAGAGGCCGGCGGCTTCCGCCGCGAGCAGCGTGCGGAACAGCTTCCGCTTGAAGCTCTTGTCCATGCCGCCGATGACGTAATCCATCATCGACATGCCGGCGTGCTCGGCCGCCTTCGGATCCTTCCAGCCGAAATCCTCGTCGACCAGCTTCGTGAAGCTGCGCATCACCGTGACCGTCTTGCCCTTGCGCTTGACGGTGACGGCTCGGCGCTCCTCGACCTTGATCGAGTCTTCCTTGGGCGTGCGCTGGTAGAGCGCCCAGAGATAGCGGTCGATGCAGGCGTCCATCACGAAGCATTCGTCGAGCACGGCGATGGTGTCGGCGGACGGCGACGCCTTGCTCTCGGTTGCGGCCGGCCCGGTCGCGATCGCCGCGGGCGACAGCGCGTCTGTCGTCACGATCTCGGTGGGATCGGCGGATGCGAGCTTGACGGGCTCCTGCACCGGTGCGGCCTCGCTGACGACGGGCGCCGGCTCGGGCAGGATCTGCGGCGCAGGCGGTTCGCTCGGCAGGATCAGCGCGGGATCGGCCGAGGCGAGCTTGATGGCGGGGGCGGGCACCTCGGGCGCTGCTGCTTCAGCGCTTGCCGGCTCGGGAGCCTGAGCCACCGAGGCCGCGATGTCGGCGGTCAGGGCGATGCCATCCTCGATGGTCGCAGCGCGCGGGACGTCGGCGAGGTCGAGGCGGCCGAGATCCTTCGCGCGCGAGAGGGTGGCTGCATTGGCGCCGCTGTTTTCGATGAGAGCAGGGGCATAGGCGGACAAGGAGAGTACCAGCCAGCCGGCCATGACGGCCGAGGGGCACGCGACTGCCACCAGAAGAGACCGCCGATCGTTCATGATCCCTGCCTCCAAACGGTTCTGTTCGAACCCGTCTTGTCGAACAGTCTTGCACAGAAAGGCACGCAGCACCTCGATTGTTCGGAGGACGGTGTGGCGGCGCAATGGCGCAATTCGGCGAAAACAGGCTTTTCAGGCAGGTGTTGCGAAGATGCAACGCGGGTTCCATCGCGGTTCAGGGGGCTTGAGCGGAGGGAAAAAGGCTCCTGGTGTCCCGGACGCGCTGCAACGCCATTTAGCGTTTCTGCGCTGAGCCGGGACCCATGCCGCGAAGGGTTCGGACTCGCGGGCAACATCGGCCCCGGCTCTGCATCGCATCGCTGAAGGAGCGTTGCGCTGCGTCCGGGGCACGCGAGGGGAGACTCACCTCCGCGTCCTCGCGGCGCGTTTCGCCCGAGTTTTGACCGGCGTCTCGTCGCCTCTTGTCTCGGTTGCGCGATAAATCCGAAATTCGGCAACGAGGAATATTCCAGCGCATCCGTCTCGACGCCCCCCTGCAACCTTGTCGCGGCTTGCGCGTTGGTCGGCCATGACGCATTCCTCGCTTCGTCCCATGGACGCCTTCGATCCCACCGAGCCCGCCATCCTCCACGATCTCCTCTCCGATAGGATCATCACCTGGACCGCCGATCAGGCCGATGATTATCGGCGGGCCAGCCGGGCACGCGACGATGGGACCGTGGCCTGGAAGGCCTATGTCTTCGACGGCTGGGGCAACGTGCTGGGTGGCTGAGCAGCGCCTATAAACGCGTCATGTCGCGGCCGGCGGCGATTCGGCCAAGGCCTTGTACGCATTAAACATATCGCCATGCGCCGGGCGCGTTGTTGCAATGCAACAACGCATGTCGCATTGCAGCAAATCAGGCTTAGATGTGCTCCGAAACTTCCTTCTGGAGCGTCACCAATGAACAAGAAGACCCTGTCGATCGCGATCGCCGCCCTCACTCTTGCTGGCTCGACTGCCACCTTCGCCGCCGAGCTGCCGGCCTATGAGGCCAACGGTTTCCCGGTCTCCCCGTTGCAGGTTCGCGTGCTCGGTGCCGCGCAGGTCGAGCAGCGGGCCTCGGCGCCCGCCGCCAGCGTGACGGCGCTTCAGGCCAGCGTTCTGTCGCCGCGCAAGGTGAAGACTGCGACCGTGACCACGGGCAGCGCCCGCTAAGCTTCACGCGGCAGGCACGGCGCGCAGGCGCCGTGCCGCTTCGCCTGCATAAACATTGAAACCGCGTTCCTGACAGGAGCGCGGTTTTTCTTTTGCTCGCGGGAACCGCGCGATTTCGTCGTGCTTGCGCGGATCGAGAAGCGGGCGACGAAAAAGAATCGCGCGATGGCTTCATTGTGTACGGCCGTTCAAGACGAGTGTGATCTCCTTAATACTTGTTTCGGAGATCGCGGCGCCTGATGCGCGCGCCGCATATTGAGCGGCCAGTTCTGCAATCATACTGGAGGCCGTTTCATGCCCGTCGCGCAAAAAGTCATTGTTGCCAGCACCTCGCCGCGCGCGTTCATTCTCAGGCATCTCGCGCTGTTCGCGGCCGCCGCGTTGTTCGTGTTCGTGCTGAGCCTGACCTACGGCCTCGATCTCAGCCCCGGGTTTTTCTGATAGCCGGACTACGAGAGTCTCCGCGCCACCGCGGTTGCGCTCGATCACACGGATCACATGGTCGGGGCGCGCAAATCGCGCGCTTCATCGCGCAGGACATGCACAGGCTGTTTTCGAACATCGATATCGCCTTCCGCGGCATCTACGCCGACGGCGACGTCGTCATCGTGGAGGAGCGGATGCGGGCCACGCTCCCCGGTGGCAAGCCGTACGAGAACGACTATTGCTTGGTGTTCGCGGTGGCGGGGGATCGGATCCGCGAGGTGCGGGAATACATGGACACGCGCAAGGGATGGCGCATGGTGTTCGGCGAGGAAGCATGATGCGTTGCTACAGGAATCTTCGGCTCTCCGCCGCGTGCCAGACCTGCGGCGGCGTGGGTTGAGTGGATGAGCGCGCTGACATAAGGCTTGCCGATGGATCAGCGGACGAGCGGCGCTGACGCTCTCATTCAGAAGAACGATGCGGCGCCGGCGCTTCTCGGCGTCGTCTGCGGCCTGTCGGCGGCGCTGTTCTGGGCGCTCGGCTTTGCCGGCACGCGGCACGGACTGAAGGTCGGCTTCACGCCGGTTGATCTGCTGGTGCATCGCTACGTCTGGTCGGGCATCGTGTTCCTGCCGCTGGTAGCCCGCGCCGGTATCTCCGATCTCTGCGGTATCGGCTGGGGCAGGGGTCTTGCGCTGATGGTGCTTGGCGGGCCCGTGATGTCGCTGATCTCCTACACCGGCTTCCTGTTCGTGCCGCTCGGCCATGGCAGCGTGATCCAGCCGTCCTCCGCGACGCTCGGCGGCCTGCTGCTCGCCGCAATGTTCCTCAAGGAGAACATCTCCGCCTCGCGCCTTGCCGGTGCCTTCGTCATCGTCGGCGGCCTCGGCGTGATCGGCGCCGAATCGATCGGTCATATCGGCGCCGACGGCGTGCAGGGCGATCTGATCTTCGTGCTGACCGGATTGATGTTCGCAGGTTTTGGCGCGCTGCTGCGTCACTGGCGCGTCTCCGCCGTCTCGGCCGCGCTCGTCATCAACGTGCTGTCGCTGCTGTTGCTGCCGGTCTATCTCTTGACCGGCGGGCCCGCCCGCGTCGCTGCGATCGGCGTGAGCGAGAATGCGATCCAGGCGCTGGCGCAGGGCGTGCTCGCAGGTCCCGCCGCGCTCTATCTCTTTGCCGTTTCCGTCCAGCGCCTCGGCGTCGCGCGCGCCGCAGTATTCCCCGCTTGCGTGCCGGCGCTGACGCTGCTCACCGGCTGGCTGCTGCTCGGCGAGCCGCCGACGATGCTGCAGACGGCAGGCCTCGTGACGGTGCTGTGCGGGTTTTATCTGGCGCAGCGGCAGCGGTGAACGCGTCTGCCTAGCCCGGATGGAGTGCTGGCGAAATCCGGGGCTGGATGTGCGGCACTAACCCGGATTACGCTTGCGCCCCATCCGGGCTACGCTCCCGAGCACGCCGCAACTTGACGAGCCCGCAATGACCTTCCTCCTCAACATCGACGTCCCCGACGTCGCCGCCGCCACGGTCTTCTACACCGCCGCGTTCGGTCTGACGGTCGGCCGCCGCTTCGGCAGCGACTTCGTCGAGCTCTTGGGCTGGCCGGCGCCGGTTTATCTGCTGACCAAGCAGGCGGGCACGCGAGGTGCCGGCGACGACCGCCGCCGCTACGACCGGCACTGGACGCCGTTGCATGTCGACGTCGTCGTTGACGATGTCGATGCCGCCGTCGAGCGCGCGCTGCGCGCCGGTGCCGTGCTCGAAGCGCCCGCGCGCGATGCGCCGTATGGGCGGATCGCGATGCTGGCTGATCCGTTCGGGCACGGGTTTTGTCTGCTGGCGTTCAGCGCGGAGGGGTATGACGCGTTGATGGGCGCATAGCGCTACGCCTTCTTCACGAACTCCGACTTCAAGTTCATTGCGCCGATGCCGTCGATCTTGCAGGCGATGTTGTGGCCGTCGGTGGCGTCCTGGAGGCGGATGTTGCGGACCTTGGTGCCGCCCTTGACGACCGAGGACGAGCCCTTGACCTTGAGGTCCTTCATCACGATGACGCTGTCGCCGTCAGTCAGCACATTGCCATGGGCATCGCGCACGCTCGCGTCCTGCGGCGCATCCGCCGCCGCTCCGGCCGCAGCGCTCCATTCATGGGCGCATTCCGGGCAGACCCAGAGATTGCGGTCCTGATAGGCGTGCTCCGACTGGCAGTTCGGGCATTTCATGGCGTCGGGCATGGGAGGTCTCGTCTCGGGTGGCGTTGCGCGGCGCACCCTAGGGGCAGAGCAGGGGAATGCAAGGGAAAGCTGGGTCTTGCGCGGGCCGGCGGTGGCCTGCCGGTGCGATGTCACCGAAACAGCGCGACGAAGATGACGTAGAGCCAGCCCAGGATGCCGTGGATGATCGCCCACAGGATCGAATGGTTGTTGGTATAGGAGATCGCGATGGCGAGCGCCGAGCCGAAGCCGACGCCGTATTTCGCGCCCTCGACGCGGACGCCGTAATAGCGGTTGCCGTTCATGGTGATGTCTCCTGATCGTGGAATCGGCCCAAGCGTATGCGATGTCCGTCATCTCCGCGATGGGCATCGCTTCAGTCCATCATTCGGTCAACGCCGTCCGTCGAGACTTGAGATGCATCAACCCCATCGCGCGAGCTGCTCGCTATCCTTTTCGAGGAAGATATGCGGAGGCGCGCGATGGACGATCTGATCAGACAAAAGATCCAGACCTTGCTGGATCAGCACCGCACCATGCGGATCGCGACGCTGCGGCCGGACGGCTGGCCGCAGGTGACGACCGTCGGCTACGCGAACGAAGGCTTCACCATCTATTTCCTGTGCGGCATCGACAGCCAGAAGGCGCAGAACCTGTCGCGGGACGATCGGGTCTCGCTTGCGATCGATGACGACCCGGCGCAGGTGATGGAGATCACCGGCCTGTCCATGGCGGCGCGGGTCGCGAACCCTGACCGATCCGGCCGAAGCCGAGAAGGCGATCGGCCTGCTGATGGCACGCTATCCGGAACAGAAGGCCACCGGTCTGTCCGTGCCAAAACCATCCGAGGTTCGCCTGATCGCGCTGACCCCAACCGTGATCTCGCTGCTCGACTATTCCAAGGGATTTGGTCACACCGACCTCGTGGTCTGCTGACGGCGTTGCTCTGCCGGGATCCGATTTCTTGATGCAGGTCAACCTGGTCTGCTCGCGCCGGCCTACGCTTTCAAGCCACGCAGCATTGGCGAGGTGAAACCATGTCGCGCAGCGTTCGAATCTATATCGGCCTCGGCCTCCTGATCGCGTTGTCGGTGCTGTTTCTCTTCAGCGTCGTCCACACCGCCGCTGGGGCATCGAGGCCTGCCTCGCGCACGGTGGCGGAGGGATATCGCCTGGCGCAGGCGTGGTGCCAGACGTGCCACGCCATCGAGCCGCACATGGCCGGATTCTTCGACCTGGCCCCGAGCTTCCAGGCCATCGCCGACCGCCACGGAACCACCGCGCTGTCGCTCAAGGTGTTCTGGCGGACCAGCCACCAGAACATGCCCAATCTGGTGATTTCGCCCGATCAGGCGGAAGCGCTGTCGAGCTACATCCTGAGCCTGAGAGGCGATTGAGCGCACGCCCGGCAAAAAATGGCGAAAACAACCCCATGCACAGTAGAAATCGCCAGGGATTTCAAGGGTTCTGAAATACCGAATCCAATTTGACCCGTCGGGCAAGACAGGGGTATGATGGCACGATGGGCAGGTGCGACGGCTAAGGGCTCGTAGCCCGCTTCGACCCATTCACGCATCCATGAAGCGCGCCGTCCCCGAGACCCGGATCGAGCTGCCTTTGCTCTCGCCGATTTCCGCGCGGATCGGCCTCCAGGGAAGGTTGAGCGCTGATGACATCCGTCATCGCTGCGTGCCGCGCCGGCAATTGGGAGAAAATGGCAGAGCTGAGGCTGTCAACGGCATATCGGGTTAGGACGCCGCTTACCCACGGAATACACTGGGCGCCGTTTGGGGTTCGGGGTCATGTATTGGGAGGGACGATCATGGCAAGTGTTGAACAATTGCGCAGACGGGAAGGGGTGAACCTGGTCCAACTCGAGGCGGACATTGCATCGGTCCGCTCGGGAAGCTCGATCGCTTCAATTGCTCTTCCTGATTACGTCGAGCACACCGAGGGGGTCACGCGCGTCGGCGCGCTCAGTGCGGAGGCGGTCGTTCGCGACTATGAGTCCGCTGCGAAGGAGATCGAGGCCATGGGCGCCGAGTTGATCGACGCCGCGCAAAAATGCGAGGCGCTGACAGCCCAGGTCCATGATGCCATCGCCTTCATGCGCGAAACGGCGGCGGGGTATCGTGAAGAGGGACGGAAGATCTTCAAGCGCATCGAGGAATGCGCGCTCTTCACGGAAGACGTCCGCAAGACTTGCGAAGAGGTCCAGCGTCGAATGAAGGACGTCTCGGTCGGCGAGTCCCCCCACCAGGAGCTTGCGACGCAAGAGCACGAGCTGACCGGAATCGCAGCCAAGGTGTCGGTGTGCGAGGTCCGGTGAGGCGGGAGTAGAACGTCGTTCGCAGGATGGGTTGAGCGCTTGCGCTCCCCCCATCCTGCGAGCCGGGCTTCAAATCCAAGCTCGCTAACGGCTACCAATCCGGATCCCCGTAGGGGTCGCCCATATAGGGCGGCGGCATCCAGGGTCCTCGCGGCGGCCTGGGCCGCCGGGGTGCGGCCGCTTGCACGTGCGGCCGGGCAGGCGCAGCCGTATCGTTGTTCGTCACGCTCCGCACGACGGGTTTCGCGGATGCAGGCGCGGATGAAGCCGTCAGCTGCGTTTGCAGCGCCTGGACCTGCGCGGTGAGGCGCGCATTGTCCGCCGCATCCTTCTCCTGCGCCGTCTTGAGCTGTTGGATGGTGTCGGCCTGCTCGCGCAGCGTCTGCTCGTTGCGGCTTTTCAGTTGCTCGAGCTTTCCGTTGATGCTCGCAAGCTCGCTCGTGATGGTCTTGAGCGATTGTGCAAGATCAGACGATGACTGGTCAGGCGGTGTGGCGCCAGGTGTTGAAGCGGCAGGACTTGGAGCGCCAGAACCTGGAGCGCCAGGTGTTGGGGCGCTTTGCGCTTCCTTGCCGGGCGGCGGTGTGGGCACCGGCCTTGGCTCATCCGCGGCAGCCAGGTGCAGTGCTGGCGGCTGCGCCGGACTTGCAACCGCGGACGCTTGCGGGGGCTGACTGGCCGGCGGAGCCCATCGCGCCATGATCGACTTGCTGATCGACTTGGCCTCATCGCGATATTGCGAAGCGAAGGCGGCACCGAGAATGCCGATCGCCAGCACGAGGCCAACCAAAGCGCGCAGCATGGTCCGATCTCCCCTCAGGCCTTGATCGCGAACCTTGCTATAAGGCACCTTGTCCCTGGGAGGCTCGGCTGCCGTCGCACCTGCGCTGGCTTGCGAGGTCCGCGGGGCCTCGCCGCCGCGTTCCATTCCGGAAACGAGCCGGTCCAGCCGCGCCAGGTCTTCCTCTGCGCTCTTGATCTGGTCGTAGGCCCGCGCCAGCCCGCCATCGGCGCGCACCTCGCCCGGCTTGTGGGCATCAGGCGTGTGGGTATCAGGCTTTTGGGTATCAGGCTTCGGGTCGTTCGCTTCAGGCACCGATGCGCGCTCCATCCAGTCGGGCGTCAATGGGAGTGCGGCAGTCCGATCGTCGGAAGGATAGGCCTCACATTTGTCCAACACAACGCGCGTGCGAAGGAGAAATTATGGCGGGCTACGGCTGCTGAAACAGCCGGGCGCTGCTCCCCCAGGCATCCCTGCGACGTGCTATGCTATCGTGGGAGGAAGCGCCATGAGGGTTCCTGCCGCGCTACTCGCCCTGCTTCTTTCAAGTCCGGCCGCCGCCCAGGAGTGCCAGACATGCTCAATGGCCGACGCCTGCATGAAGGAGTACGTTAAGACGACGTCGGAGGCTCAAAGGGCGACCAGGCAGGCCATCCGGGATTGGAAGCAGAATTTGGACAAAAAGGCCTCCGCAGAATTGTCCAGCAGGGGCATACTCGCATTGCAAGACGCCATGGAGGCGCAGGTTCGTACGGAGCTGGAGCGCCTGAAGGAGTGCCTGGCGAAAATCAGGTAGGGCGGGGCGCAAAGGAGGATCCGATGAAATCGCTTCTGCTGCTCACGGCGAGTGGCCCGCTGCTCATTCTCACCTCGCACCAGTCCCTGAACGACGAAAAGCTCCTTGGGGTGCTCAGGCAAAAAGGTATCGGCAAGTTCGTCGCGTTCGAGGTTCCCTTGTCGCTCGCCAGGGAGCGCTACGGCGGGCACTTTCACGCGGTCGAAAGCAATCTGCACGAGACCGATGATCTGAGAGTGCTCGACTTCAACGGCCAGCGGGTCTTTCAGCTCTTTCATTTCGAAGAGCTCGGTTCACCGATGCTGATAGAACCCTCGTGATCCGGTTTTGTCTCGCGGCATGATCCGCTTCGAAAGACCCATCATCCCGTTGCGGCGGCGAAAGGGGATCGGTTGAGCAGGGCCGCTCTCACTATGAACGATCGTTCAGGGGAACGGGCGTTGGCTCATTTCGTTGCATTGGAGGGCATATCGAGAGGAGGACGACATGAAGACAAAGATCATTGCGCTCTCTGCTGCCGCTCTCTTGGCGACAGCACCAGCCGTGTTTGCTCAGGGTGTGTCGAGCAAGGCGCCAGGTCAGGAGATGCAGCAAATGGGTTCCAAGAAAGGCGAGCCGGGCGCTTCCAGCTACGCTCCTGGACATAAGAAGCATCACGCGATGCGCCACGCGAAGGCCTCGAAGACCACCACCCCCGGCGCGTCGAACGTCGCTCCAGGTCAGACGACCGGCGCGAGCACGAGGCCAACTACCGGCACGAGCACAAAGCCAACCACCGGCTCGGGCACAAGGTACTGAAGTCCAGAGGGGACTGAAGTCCAGGCACTGACGGGACCCAACGGCACGTCGAACGTGGGATAGGTTGGCCCCGGGCGAAACCCGTCATGCCGAATGATGGGTATCGCTTCCGCCTTCGCTCGTTGAGCTTCGGCGGGACAAGTCCGCCTTCGCGCGCTGGGCCGAGCTTCGGCGAGACAAGTCCGGCTGCGCTGGTCGGGCTGGCGGTGGAGCGCGGTTGGTTTCGTAACCTGCCAGGCGCTGCAGGTTGCGAAATCGACCTGTTCAGGTGTTGTGAGCGGCAGCCGAAGTCCGCCAGGGCCGAGAGCGTCATTCATGCAACTCGGGAGCGAATTAGCTTGCCTTGCCTTGAGTCCTTTTGCACTCTCTTCGCAAGGAGGCCCAACGCATGAAGAAAATGACGCTCGCGTGCGCTCTCGGAACGGCGCTGGTGCTGTGCAACCTCGGGATATCAGGTGCTGAAGCCCGGCCGCGGAAGGCGCAAGTCGTCCGTGCACCACAGGAGAGGCTTGTCGTCACGGCACCGGTGCTGAGGCCAACGCCGTGGGACTACAATATTGTTCCCCGCTATCGCTATCGCCCTGAAGACGACCGGGTCGATCCCTACGGTCCGCCGCTGGTGCCGTCATATGTTCGCTATGAGGGCTGGCGGTGGCCATACTGGTGGTGAAGGCCACCCGACGCGGCATTGATCGGTGTGTAGGGTGGGTTAGCGTAGCGACTGCGCGAGGCGCAGTTCGCGAAGCGTAACCCACCACTTTGATCTCGGCGTGTGGAGAGGTGGTGGGTTACGCCAGCAGGCGCGCTTCGCGCATCTGCAGGGCTAACCCACCCTACGGACTAATCGCCGACACCCGCCGCCAGCCGCAGAAACTGCCGCTTCATCGCGTTGACCCTGGCGACATAGCCCGCGACGAGATGATCGCCGCAGCGCTCCCCTGATATCATCTGAAACTTGCGCCGCGCATAGGCCGTGGCGGGACCTGCGCCGCAGAGATGGATGAAGGCGGCCAGATCCTGCTTCTGCTGCGCGCTGGCCTTCACATCGCCCGCGAGGCCGAGAACCATGGCCACCTGGCGATCCAGATACACCGACGCCAGCTCGATGGCGTGGCTCGGGATCGCGCGGATGTAGAGGAAGGTCAACCCGCAGCCGCTCTCCGTGACCGCATTGCCGCGGACACAGAACCGCGCGGCTTCAGTGTAGGCCGGATCGGTCATCTGGAAGAGGCCGACGGCGCTGGAGGCGGGCCGGTAGATCGCGAGCGGATTGAAGCTCCATCGCCAGCGCCAATAGGTGCGCGCGACAGGATTCCCCGAACTCTCGACCTGCGCCAGCGCGGCCAGCAATTCCGGCGTGATCGTCGCGGTGGAGTGCTTGCGGAACAGCGGCCCGTATTGCCGCCAGGTCTCGGCGGGGTCCTTGTCGAGGGCGTTGCCGACAAGGACGAACAGCTCGGTCGGCTTGCGGATTACGTGGTAGGCGATGTTCAGGAGGGCGACGGCTACAAGCAGGATCGCCATGCCGGCGGCGATCCGAACCATCCGCGGTGCTCGCGCGAACGTCCTTCGTACCCACCGAGCGCCCCGCCGGACGCTGCGAAGGCGGGGGAGGAGGGGCTTGCTTTTTCTTGGCATGGGTCTTGTGGGGAGCGGGTAGTACGGGGTTGAGCCTTGCGTCGCGCACGTCAGGTACATAGCCGAAATCGGTGTGGCTCCCGCTGACGCCTATGTAGGTAAGCGTGACAGCTTCACTGTCCCGTCATGAACTCGGCAGCGAGATCGCAGGGCCCGCATTGTTCTACATCAACAAACCCGCGCATTGGCGAATTACGCTGACGAACCGTTCCAGTCCAGGAAGGAGAGTGGTCATGTCGCGCCGAACCATCGCTTCACTTACCGCATCCGCCATCATTGGCATCGCCTGCATCGTGACTGTTTCGACTGATGCCTTCGCTTATCGAAGAGGCGTTGGGGTTGGTCGCGCGGGTGTTTATCACGGCGGTGTCTATCGCGGTGGCGTCTATCGTGGTGCAGCCGTGCGCCGTGGAGTTGCCGTGGGCGTCGGAGCTGCTGCGGTTGGTGCTGCTGCTTACGGGGCTTACGGCGCCTACGGAGGCTATCGCCGCTGCGGCTACGAACCTTACCCCCCTTGCTACTAGCCGGTCTTGGCGCAGCGGCCACCGAGTAACCGGTTGAGCCGGGCTTGGTGGCGGTGACAGTGCATTCAATCTACATTGGTAGGCTGGTTAAGTGCACTGTCACCGTAATCAGGAATACGCTGCTGTCGTTAGTGACGTGTCGCGCGGATTTCGAGCGTCGTCTGGGTGAGCCTGGCTACGAACGCCTCAAAATGCATGACCCTTTGTCTGGTCAATTGTTCATGCAACTCGGCGATCTTCTGGGATTCAGCGATCAACGATTCGCACACCTGTTTCGCGTACTCCATCTGAAGCTCAAAGGCCTCGACAGGTGAGCGCGCCGCCGCGAGCTTTCCCAGGAAGGTCCAGGCGTGCTCAAGCGACGTCCTCGTGTAGTCGCTATAGGCATCGGCAATCGCCTGCGTGCTGGCCTGGGACGGTTCCACCGGTGCGACGGGCGCGCTTGCAGCGATCTCCATCCCGGAAGCCTCGCCCGGCAAGGCTGCAGCCGAGGGTACCTGCGCACTTATCTCTCGGCTCGTCTCTTGCCTTATCTCTTGGCTGACCTCCGCCGAGGCATCCGGCAATTGATGGGCCGCAGTTGCGTGTTGCTCGCCGGCCGCGGTTCGTTGCCCGGCCTTCTTCTTCCCGCCGCGCCGGCCGGATTTTCCCGTTGGCTTATTCTCGATCGCACTCAACATTGCAAATGGCTCCTGAATATCGCTGAAACCGCAAGCCTCCGTCGTGTTTGCGCTGAAATCGCGATTGGGGGTTGTCGCTTGCGTGGCGGCCATGTGGTGAGATTTTGCCGGGCATCGGCAAGGCCATCCGGCCGGGTCTTGACCGTCCTGCGCGCGAAACCATGCTCGAAGCGATATCCGGTTAAGATCGAAGACAATTTCGCTTCGCGCAGAGCGTGCTAAATGTCCATTTCCCAATTTGAGGATAGTTCATCGGGGGCTGCATGGGAAATTATATCCCTTTCTTCAAGTCGGATAAGACGGGGGCCGCGATACGCACTTCCGTTTCCAAGCTTTTTCGAGGAAGTGGACCAAAATACCCGCTCTGTTCCTGTTGCTTCGAGAGCCAGGGGCTCAGGCTTGATGCTGAACAGATAGGAATCGCGGATCAATCCGTCTGCGCGAATTGCGGCTTTGCATCGGGGCGTAAGCTAGATAACAAGCTGATAGCCACGCTTGCGCATCGCTTCTTTGTACTCGGTACCTTCTACAGATGCGATTACGGTGCTGCACCAATTGTGCAGTTCAATCATACGCAGACTACAGACATCAACCTCTCCAAGTGGTTCGAGGCTGACCTTCGTCTCATCGAGCGAACGATCAAAGTCGGCTTTTTCTATTACGGTCCCCGTCTATGGATGGTTGGAGAAGTAGAACCGCTCAAGGCTCTCGAAAGCGAAGAGACACGGAAGGGCGTGCTTGAGAGAATATTGAAGGAGTATCCCACCAAGACGTTGAAGCCGGACAACCTATTTTATCGTATCCGCGTCGCACCGTCGGTCCCCGAAAACGCTGGTGAATACGATAGCCCACCCAAGCCGTCTGACAATCCCGGAAGGCTTGATTCCCTAGACCTCCGGGTTATGTACGGGTCGCAGGACCTTCAAGTGTGTATACACGAATGTCGTGTGACCGCAGACGATGATCTATTCGTGGCTACGCTGGCGCCCAAGAAAGATCTGAAACTACTAGATCTGACAGAGTTGCTCGTCGAGGAGCACGCAACCGAATTCAAGAGCCTCGATATGGCTGTTCACATGCTCTTTCTTGCTGGCAAACATTCTTATCAGATCGCTCGAGAAGTTGCTCTTGCTGCGCAACGGGTAGGATTCGATGGGGTGCTTTATCCCTCCTACTTCAGCATGCTCCGTTCAGGGGGGATACCATTTGAAACCCTGACAGGGATTTCGCATAGGCGAATTCCAAAATTTTCTGATCGCGAGAAGGCGAAAATAGTTCCAAACATCGCGATTTTTGGGCGTCCACTTAGCGAGGAAAAGGTGGAAATCAAGAGCATCAATCGGTTGATACTAGCCCGTGTAGAATACGATGTCCGCTTTGGTCCGGTTGGCTATCAATGGACGGAGACGGGAAGCGAGAATTTGTGATTCGAAGGCGTGGTATTTCAGGCCCAAGCAGCTACATCGGATTTCTCATGCTAACGCCAATTGCTCTCTCAGCGTTCTCTCTGGGTATTTCATAGGTAAATGCTCCCCACATATAGCGGGGACCATTAACGGTGACGCCGGACCATCGAGATGCCGCTATTGTTTTGCCATCGACATCCGGAAGCGCAAATTCGACTTTCAGGACGTTATTTAGAACGCTGGCCTTGAGTGCATCCTTCGGAAGACGCCGATCGAACGCAACTACTCCTTCGACAGCATCTAGCGCACTGTTCAACCATGACGGTTCGATATCAGAGGCTCGGTCTTCAACCGTCAATCTTGAGTGGTGGCCCCCCAAGTATGCAAATGTAACCGTTCGGGTGGCGTCCTTGCTTGTAGTAACTGCAATCACGCCAGTTCCGCTTGGTTCGATGAGCCAGCCCCCAAGTTCCTTTGGAAACCATCGCACATTCAGTTCATTGAGTTCGCGGTCACCGAGAAACAGCATTTCGTTAGGCGGCGTACCGGCGGCCATAGATACGAATCTAGGATCGACCCCCATTTGGAACGCGTAGTCGATAAGCAACGCTGATACCAATTGCTGATTTGAGAAGTCGAGAGAGCTGAAAATCTTTGCGGCGGGATCTCTTAGAGAAATCTCGTGATAGAATTGGTGTACTCCGAGTTCGCCAGCGTCAACGCTTCGGGTTATCCCCCCGAGAAACGCAAATGATGCTGCCGAGGCACAACGTCCTAGCGCTCGCTTCCAAACGTGCCCGTCGGGCTCTGTACTTCCAACCTCGGTATCGAGTTTCATCCTCCGAATAGCATTCCCGAGTTGGATGCCTCCGGCTAAATCTCCGCCGGGCGAGTTGAACCGGACGCTCCAGCCACCTGGATTCTCATTGTAGCCGTGGCCTTTCAAGAAATTCTCGAGATCGCGCGCCGTTTCAGAGGTGATTACACCATCGGCGGCAATCCACTCTGCTCCTCCATAGTTTCCGCCACTACTTCGTAGGTGGAACGTCATTCTATCTGGGTTGGGCAAGGGATCTCCGACTTTGTCTAAGCTCGACAGTGACCGGCAAGCCGGGTCTACTCGGGAACGCTATTCGTTAACAAATGGGCGGCCTCTCGGCCGCCCATTGTAACTGCCGGGACAAGCCCGGGCATGACGTTCGCTGTCGTCGCGATGTGAGGCACTCTAAAAGTTGTCCATCGAAAATGTAAAAACACCTGTATTTGTTGCGTTTCCCAATTCGCATGAGCCGATTCATGGCCATCAGGAGCGGCTTACCTTGACCATTCGCGATGATGGTCACGGTGATGTATGGCAAAAAAAGAGCTCCCCGAAGGGAGCTCTGGTGCAGCATTGTCGCGACACTACCGGTTATTTTATGGTATCGTACGCGGTACTCCCTCGAGTTGAAGGCTTTGGCGCGATCATCAGCTCGACATCCGCACGGCGATAGAAAGTCGCTTCTACGCCGTCAAAAGCGACTGGAGAAATCCCCTTCGCACGGAGTGCTTTTTTGAAAGTTGCCATGCACTGCCCTTGCGCTTGGGCGAGGAGATATAGGCTAACGTATTCTTTCCGGAACCGTTCTATCTCGGCGAACTCGATGATCTTTGTCGGATGCCTATTCAAGGGATTGACGGCGTCGACAGTCTTGATGATGCCCGACCTGATAAGCTGTTTAATCGAGTGTGTCTTCAGGATCTCACGACCAACCACAGCGGGTGTTAAGCCTGGCATGTCCCCCAGCTTTGTAGCGGCCTTGACCTGCTTGATGTCGAGAAGCACCGAGGCGAGGCCCTCGAAGCCGGCCAAGCTGCCGACCCAGGCCAACTTACCATCCAGGATTCCTCGCACGATTTCGACTGTCGTGCAGCGCGCACATCTGCGCGCTTCGGCGATTCCGACCGCCCGATCAGGTTTCACTTTAACGGCAACCGCACGGGACAGCAGGCGGGACAGAAAGTGGTCGAGTTCTGGGCGGAGGACGTACTCCTTCATTCCGCCGACGGCTTTGTGGCGTTTAAGGACGCCAGCGCTGAGAAGCGCCTCGGTCTGCGCGCGGGTAGCGCTCAGATAGCGAGCGACTTCATGCATGGCCAGGGAATCGTGCTCACGTCTGAATATTCTTTCGGCATGCTGCACAGCGAAATCGACGTCTCGATCTCGCCCTTTTGGAGTCGAAATGAGGCCTTCCGCTAGAAGGATCTTCCGGAGCCTCTTTGGGTGAAGTTTGTATTCGAGGCTTGCGGAACGGATTGAGTGGAGCCGCCGCTCGGTGACGGGCTGACCGAACAGCCTATCGCCGGGCCCGAGTGCGAACCTCTTCAAAATGAACGCCCCCATGACCGTCCGAAGCGGATCGAAAGCTGGATCGGGCAGACCTTGGGCTGGCGTCGTATACAACTTTCCGAATATGGCTGCTGGACTTTTGGTGGAGCCGGTATCTTTCGAGAGGTGCTCCTTCATGAGATTGTCCATAAGTTTTAGCAGTTCATCGGGGCTGGGATGCGCGAGTTTGGCGCCTGCATGCCTAGCCTCGTATCGCTGATCTTCATTCAGGATGTCGAAATTGACGCGTGTTCCGAAAGCGGCGACAGCTCCGATCAATTCAGTGACGTGCACAGCCGCGAAGAACGGAAATTCGTCCAGCCAGGAGGATTTCGCAAGTCCTTGTAGCCGGTCGAGAAGATATCCTTCCAAAGCCGAGGGAGGCCGGCATGCAGCAGAGTTTGCAAGCTCTGGCAGTCGCGGCACGACAGGCGCGATGTTCGCAGTCCAATCATGCGCATCGTGGATCGGAATGTTGCGCGCAACCTCTACAAGGGCGATCTCATGCGCCGGGCAGGTCTGGATTGCAGAAAGCAGCCAATTGGCTCTGCCGTGGATCGCGAGATGGGGTGGAAGGTCCGAGCTATCGATGTCCTCCTGCAGACATTTCGGGCAGATTTGCGCTCTCACTCTGCGAAGGCCTGCCTTTCTCAGTTCCTGCCCTTTCAGCTCAAACTTGCCTTCACTCTTGCGGAAAGCGCAGCTCATCAGGGCTTGATAGTTGGCACCACTGAGATCTGCAAGCTTGCGCACGTCTGCTTCATGGCCATCAGCGAGGCGCTGGAGCTCCAAACCTAAGTCGCGCGCGAACATCCTGGCTGGCCGGTTGTTCCGGGCAGCGAGGCGTGCCGCATAATAGGGTGGCGGTTCGTCGGGCTGATGCGGAACCCGCAGAGCCAACGGTTTGAGTTCGTTCATCACTTTTTCCTTCTGCTTGCGGGAGCGGGCGGAGGTGGGACTTCCTTCTTCGGAAACAGGATGTTGCAATCGATTTCGTGCCATCGGTCGGCGCGAAATACGTTTCGATCGAGCGTGAAACCGGACTTTTCCGCGAAGATGGTTATGAAGTGTTCGCGATTGAGCTCTTGGGTACCGAGCTTGAGGGCATGGTCGATCGCCAGTTGCGTCAGCACGATCGAGTAGCCGAACGCGTGGAGACCCGCGTGGGCGAGCCGCGCGTAGAAGTCTGGGCGCTCGGTCTGATCTTGCGTGTCAAGGACGAGGCCGGCGGCGCTCGCATAGTCTTCCACCGCGCGCCTGAGGTCAGGAATCGTCTCCGCATCGAGCGGTTTGAAATGCTTAATGGTCAGACGCCGCAGGAGCTGGGGGTCGAACTCGAGGAAGGGGACTAGTGCATTCACGCCTGACACGATGAGCGAGATGCGACGGCCATACATCCCATGCTTGAGTAGGTTCGCCACTTCCTGTCTGTCTTTCTCGCTCATGTGCTGCGTAACGTGCTGCAATTCATCAATGTGAAGAATGAACCGCTTGAGCAGGTCCATGCGCTCCCAAACCATTTCCCACAAGCGGTGCGCCGGCAAATCGCGCTCGATAGGATAGCCGCTATCGCGCAAGATCATGCGTGCGAGCTGCATGCTTGTGCACGGACTAGGCGCGGCCACGCTGAGGAGCGGTGAGGCTGACGTTGGATCATCGTAGCCCCGCAAGATCGGGTGCTTCTTGAAGTATCTCTCCAACGCTCGGCTCTTGCCGACCCCTGTTGGTCCGAGCAAGACTAATCCGGACCCGCGAGCCCGATTGTTGAACCCTGGCGGAGACCCCGGGTCCGCGCGCTGCACTGCAGCCTCCAGGAGGGCGTCGACGGCCTCTGCCAACATCTTGTCGCGCGGAGACTTGGCGTACTGCGACCTGATGCGCTCCATGACGTTGAAGCTGCTGTCGGCGGCCATGCTGGCATGCAGGGCCGCCACCGGATCCGGAAACGAGTCGCTCATCGGTCCACCCGCATGCGCCGGAACACGTGCTGCGCCTCTCCGGCGGCGACGTCGCAAGCCGTGAGGAAGTAAAAATAGCGGCGTAGACCGGCCGATCGCGTAAGCGGAGATGGAACGTGCGGCGCATTGACGATCACGTTGACACCCCGTC
Source organism: Bradyrhizobium sp. CCBAU 11386 (assembly GCF_028128955.1). NCBI lineage: Bacteria > Pseudomonadati > Pseudomonadota > Alphaproteobacteria > Hyphomicrobiales > Nitrobacteraceae > Bradyrhizobium > Bradyrhizobium sp. CCBAU 11386. Next base: position 83,286 of record NZ_LBKA01000253.1, on the reverse strand, counting down.
GCATGACAACGCACAAGAATTCGTAGCAATGGTCCGTGTCAATGTGAGACTGACTAGCGGCCTCCGGCTCTAGGCCGACGACATGAAGTATGCTGATCTCCTCGTTTCGGAGTACGGCGAGTACGTGTTCCGTCATCCAAGACAGCGGTTTGTTGATGTTTGTCCGGAAGCCGGTCAGTTGACAGATGGAGCGGAGAAGGGATCGGACAGTGCCGGGAGCGGGGACATGCACTCTTAGTACGATGCACCTTGGGAAAGCCGCACTTTCAATGGCACGTTCGATGGCGGCATCGGCTTGAGCGCGGCTGCCGACGACGATAAGTCCGCGACCAGTCGGGTGGGCGTTGGGATTCAAAATGGAGGCGTTGGGCATGGTAGAAACCTTTCAGATTGGAGGGAGGTCTTGCGGCAATCAGCGCCGCGAACGCGAGCCGGAGAAATCAGTCCTCAAGACCGTAGTCGCCGTCATCCGCGGTCCGGTGTGGCGGCGCCGGCGACGTTGCGGGCGGTCTTGCGCTACCGACCGGGACCGCTCCGTCGAGGATGTCTGCCTTCGGCTGGAATGGCTGATCTCCGAGAGCGCCCTCGTCGACAATCTCGAAGCCAAGCAAGAGGTTGTTTTCTTCGTGCCTGAGCGATTCCGCCGTCGGGCGCGTAAGGTCGATGCTGACGCGTCGCATCGCGTCATCAGCCATCTGGCTGATGGCCCGGATCGCGGCGAACACGATGTGCTCGGTCAGCTTGGCATTTTTCGCGTGACGACGACGGAGATCTCTGACGCTCTCCAGCCAAGTCTCCAGGCTGAGACCACGGAACATCTCGCGGACTGACGGAACAGTCATCCAGCGCTTGCCGATCCACACGGAGACGTGGCCGAGATCAAAGTGATCGAACCGGAGACGTACCTTGGTATCGCCGACCTGTCTGCGCCACTCCTGGAGCTCCGGGGACTGGTAGTAGACGCCAGCGACGCAGACGCCGCGCGTGTCCAGGCTCCGCTCCAGGTCTACGCCAAATATCTCACGCCTTTGGTGACCGTTCGGGGGCGCATCGACGCCATACTTTTCTGTGAGGCGTTCCCAGGCCTGATAAGGGGTTTCGCCGGCGAGCCCAGCATGCGGGGTGTGGTGGTACCAATCGACGATGAACCGGGTGAAGATCTTCGGAACGAGCTCGGAGAAGACTGCAGCCCGCTCTTCGGCTTTATATTCCGCCAAGTCGACGACGTTAGAGAAGCTGCGACCTGGGAAATTGCCCATCAACATCGTATGGGTCGATCCCAGAGATCGCTCAATGTGGCCGCGGAGGTGGGACAGACCCGCCGGGGCGTTCTCGTACACGGCCTTGAGGTCCGCGACGCACGCCCGGAATCGTTCGCTGATGTAGGCGGATCCGGCATCCGGGGAGATCAGGCCAAACGCGCCGGACATCGGCCAGTCCGAAAGACAGCCTGCCGCCTTCGCAATTGCTGACTTGTCCATGCCGACCATCGCGAGCGTGTTGATGGCGGTTTCGTCGCGGTTGTTCTTTCGCGCGAAACCTATTGCGAGGGCACAACGGGTCGCGACGTCAACGACCGCGGAGTAGTAGAGCCGCTCCTTCTGGAGCGCCTTTCGATCGGCTTCGGTCAGGATGTCGCCGATTCCGAGCTTGTCGGCTACCGTTTGAAGCTGCACATGCCACTCATCAATTTGAACATGCTGAAGAGGGCGGGCCACATCGAGGCCGCTGCCCACGATGGCGAATTTCGCCCGCGCTCTTGCGATGCCGTACCTGCTGGCGTACACCTCAAAGGCGTTCAGGTCGTCGATCCGCGAAGAGAGCGTCGACTTCGCCGGACAGCTCAGGGGCTCCAGGCCGCGCGCCTTTCGCTCTTCGTTGATCGTCTCGAATTCGGCTCGCATTTCGCCATACAGCGCTCTCTTTGTCTTGCGCCGCTCATCGCAGTAGCCCACGACGAACTTGTGCATGACGTGCTCAGCCTCGGGGTGGACCGGCGACATGCGATTGCCCGAGTCGCGATGGTTGCCGCGGAGAGCAAGGACGTCGAAGGCGCCGTCTTCATACTTCCTAAGCCAGCGGCGGAACGTGCGAGCTGATGGCCTGGGCTTGGTTACTAGCATGCGGTCACAGCGCTGCCCCTCTGTCGGCCGCTCGGCGTCGATGACTTGAAGGGTCCGTTTGATGCTCTCGTCGGTGCGCTTGACTTGCGGATCTCTTGCCTCCCGCCTCAAGAATTCGTCGCAGTAGAACTGCTCGCGAAGCAATTCGTTAGCCTCCCTGAGGGGGAGCTCAGACAGGCTCGAAACGCCCGCCATCAGCCGGGCGCGAGCGCGTCCCTCTTGGAACCATCCGCGGTCGACGCGGATCATGTTGGCTTTAAGAGCATCCTTGAGCTGCTGATGCGTGAGTGTTTGATTGAGCGTCGTCGACGCGGCGCCGATGCGCGCCAGGACGTACCCATTCCGATCGGAGGTCACCAAGCGGTATTCGCCATGGCTGTCGGAGACGCGGTCATTCGGGCCGAGATTGATACGGGTCATTTTCGGAGTTCCTTGTTTTTGGGCGAGCGTGGCTGTGGCGCCACGAGTTGCGCGATGAGTCGAAGAATTTGAAGCTAAGGCCGAGCGGAGCGCAGCTACGGTTCGGCGATCAGATCCGTCGCGGGCATGCTGGGTCGATTCAGGAGAAGCGTCATCGGCGGCTCCTGCTATTGGATGGAGCCGTTCACGGCCCGCGAGAACATGCGGGCGTGGGTATCGAAATAGATGGCGGTGAATGCAGCCTCCACTCCGGCGACGAAGCTGTTCCAATGGTCCGATCCAGGAGCCGGTGGGGACCCGCCGTTCAGGCGAAGCGTCTCCGCCATCCGGCGCATGAACTCGTGCCGTTCAGCGACGGCCGTCGGGATGAACGGCTCTAACCCCTCGGCTGGGTCTCGGTAGCACGGGCGCAGCGGTGAATAGTTCAGGTATTTCATGTCAAGTCTCTGTTTGAACGCAGCAGTGTGTTGGGTTTGAAAACGAATGTGATGGCAGTACCTATTCGTCATCCGTCACGTAGCCGACGATGTCGTCGTCCTCCCAGGTTCTAGCTCCGATGAAGCGCAGCCACGCGCTGCACTTGCGCGAGGCGATGGCCTTGAAGTGCATCTTGAGCAACGTCCACCGAAACGCATACGCGCATGCGAGCTGCCCGATAACGAACGTCGTCCATTCGACGGCGCCATCTTTGAATTCCGGAATGGACATGTTTGATGCGAGCTGCTCCTCAAGGAGCTTCGAGAACCGTTCGGTGAAGATGTCAGCGAGTTTGGTGACGAGGTTGTTCATTGGGGTTGCTCCGTTTAGCTGGTGCGGCGAACGACGTAGCTGTCGGGGGTGATGCGGCGGCTCGGCTGGGTGGGCGCGAGCACACGCCTCGCCAAGAGGCGCACGACGGCGCGGAAGCCCATGCCGCCGAGTCCGGAGGTGTCCACCAGGTCGGCGATCTTGGCCGAGCCGATCATGTTCTCCGTCATGCGATCAATGAGGTCGTCGTGCTCAGGGATCGGGAAGCGCGCGCACTCAAAAGCCTGCTGCGCGTTGAACCGATCAGCCCGGGTGAAGTCTCGATCCGTGATCAAGGCGATCTGATCGGCGATGCCGGGCGCGAGCTGCTCCGCAATGAGGCTGATCGTCTGGCGGATGCCGGACTGCGCGACCCTCTTTTCCGGTTTGACGGCGATGAAGATCTTCAGCCCGCCAGCGAGGATTATCAGGAAGTCGAACGTGTGCCTCCGCAGCTTCCCATCGCGATCAATGAAGCTGACAGACGCCGGCTGGTCGATGATCTCAGCCACGTCCGGTCGGATGGCGAACAGGAACATGACCATGAGCTCGAGGTGGGACTCGAACACGACGGTGCGATTCTGGTGGATCGCGAATCCGCGACAGCTGCCGCGGCTTTTCAGCGCCGGCATTCGCGAGGCGCGGCTGGGTTGAGTGGGTTCAGAAAAGTCCAAGTTGGCCTCCAGGCAAAAGGGGAGCGTTCTCCGGCTCGATGCCGGAGCGGCTGCTCTCAAAGAAACGGATGGAGTGGATGGACCAACCAGGAAAGCGAGCAGGCTTGCGTGTCGCTGCGCAACGTGCGAGTCTCTCATTGTCCGGTGAGGACAGGTCTTCTTTCCTAGTCGACCAAGAGCGGGCGCCCTCGGCTAAAGGGCGTCCGCTTTTTCGTGAGGTGTCAGTTGTTCATCGTCAGCTCCAGTGAAACCGCGGCGTCTGCGCCGATGAGCGAAAGTTGACTCGCCGATCGGTAATTCGGAATGGGCTCGAAACAAAAAAATTGAATCCTGCGAGTCGGTTGTGCCGATGGCTTCACAGAATGATTCAAAACCCGCTCGTGTCTCGAGGATGCGAGCAGGTCGAAGCGTTAGGATTCGATGGATAAATGCGGAGTAATCTCGACTCTCATTGGCGCCGTGCGGGAAGAAGCGCTGGGCCAAATTTGTTGACAGACCCCCCGCTGCCAGCAGGCGGATTTCGTGGCCACTTAAGACCATGATCACGGAAAAGTTACCAGCGTCCTTGCGCGTCCGACATTCATTCGGACGCTGATGACGTCCTGCGTTAGGGTGCTTGGCTCAGAGACGCAGCCCAACCAGTGATTTGTCGAGCAGCGACCAGACTGTCGATCTGCGATAGTGTCCTTCGATGCGCGCGTCGCGCGACCAAGCGGCCGGGCCGGAGCGGGGATTATCTCCTCGCCACGCTCGCACGCGATGTTCGCTTGTGTCCGCTAGGTCGCTAACATTGATGACTTCGGCCACTGCGAGGGTGCGAGCCAATGCTCGGCTGCCCGGGGAATAACTCAACCGCAATTCTCAACACTCGATGCGCTGCGGTCGCTGGCGGTATGACTGAAGAGGTGGCAATCAGGCTTGATCGTCTTGGTCAGGTGCCTCAACCTCCAGGACCAGGTTCGGCGAGAACTGCCCGCCTTCAAATGGATTGCAGACGACGCGAGTTCGACCGAAGTAGGCGTCGAATGGCGCATGGATGTGGCCGAAGATCCAGAGGTCTGGAAGCAGGCTCTCCGAAAGCATCGGCAGGATGTCAGAGCAGTAGAATGCAGGCGTCCACCACGGCACCGAATAGTCGCGATAGATGTCCGCGGCATGCGGCAGTGGAGAATGGTGGGTCACGACCACGGTCGGCCCTTGTTCATGTCCGGTCAATTCGTCGAGGAGGATGGCTTTGTTGCGGGCGTGTTCGGCGACAAAGTCGTATGGCGTGAAATGGCCGTGCTCCGTCCGGATCGCACCAAACTCCTTGACACCATTGCGCCAATTACCAGCAATGAAGCGAGACGACGCTGCTGCGGTTTCAGGGAGTTCCTCGGAAGCCCACCGACCGCTCTGCGCCCAGTCGGTCCACAGTGTCACGCCGACGAACCTCACATCTTCGACTTCAAAGACCGGATTTTCCGGGCTAAGCACCGTCACGAGGTCCTTCTTGGCGTATGAATTCTGGCGATGGGTTTCTTCGCGAAACAGGCGGTTCATATCCATCAGAGTTCGCTTGTCTCCGAATCCTGTCGTGTAATAATCATGATTGCCAAGCACGACGATCGCCGGTTTTCCCTGGGCGAGCTTCACGATGCTCTGGACGGCTTTTTCAGGCTGTCCCTCCCAAATATCCCCGGCGACGACCAGTACGTCGAAAGTCGGGTCCAGGGCGGGCACGTTGCCAAGATCATTTCGTTCAAGGTGAAGGTCTGAAATAGGAAGAATTCGCATTGAGGTGATGCCTCGCTTTGCGTGAAAGGCCGTTGGGTGGATTCGGACGCGCGATAGCTGACGGCGTGTTCTTGTCACTGTTGCTGCGCCCACGCCGTGACCAGCCGGCAGCAACGGTTGTCAATCCTTTGCCGACGTCGCAGGGCCGACAAGACGACAGTGACGCCGGCTTTGTCGCCTTCGAGGGCGCAGCAGACTACGGTCGACATCGCGGCATCGACTAGCGGGTTGGTCATCCCGCAGTCTCGCAGGGCCGCAAGCGCGATGCCAATCGCTGCCGCTGCGTCGCCCAACACAGCGTTCAGCCAGCTGTGATGGGCGCAAACATCGAGCTTCAGCAGCTCCGAGCGGATGGTACGCACGTCGAGCAAATCCATTTCGTGAGGCGGGCGGATTCGCCACCAATGCAACGGAGAGATTGAACGGCTCCTGATCTGGGCGCGGCCCGCCGCGCCGACTGAGGAGGAGATCTCGTGAATCGTGTAAGATTGGTCGCACAAATGCTTCGTGAGCATTGCGATACTCCCGTTCGATCATTGGTGGGTGTCAGGTGGAAGAATTGGCGCCGGTGACCTCAGTTGTGGATGCCCGGAGCCGATGTGTCTAAAGGCCTCGCTGGCCGAGACGATAGAATTTTGTCCAGGTTCGTGCCCAGCGTAGCGCTGGATCGACCAGCACTAGTTCGGAAGTGTGCACGCGCGTTCCGCGGCGAATGAGAGGATGCCCATCGACGGTTCCCACCAAGCACGGTGCCGGGCGAGAGGCGTAAGACCAATCCGCCAGCAGAGGCCAGAGGCGGATGCACTCTTCGGACGGCCAATCAGCCTCTCTCAGCTTGAGGATATCATCTCTCAGTCTCGCCAGATCCCGTGTGATTGGTTCGAGACAACTATCAAAGGTTGAATTTCTGGTCATGCCGCTTCCATATGACGGGTTGAGCCGATGCCCTCGTTGTGAGGTGACGAGGCGTGCTTGAAATGAAAACTGGTTGTGCAATGAAGTAGGCACAGCCTTGATGATGCTTGCGGGCGCCGTCGCCCCGCAAGGATTTGATCACGGGTCGTCGCCAGAACTCGCCGGGGCGCCTCCCAGAAAAGCATGCGGTTTTGTCCGCGCCCGACCGGCGCGGTCACGACATTGGACTGAGGAGTGGAACAGAGCAGGCCTCACGGGCCGCAAGGATTCGTTTAATCAAGCCGCAAGTTAATCCCTTTGCAGCGAAATCGGTGTATTCTTCTTACCAGAAAGTCCGCCTTAGGACAATTTGTTCGTTAAGACTTCGTTAGGCATGGTTAACGAGGAAAAGATCAGCGGATCCCAACTTCGCGCTGCTAGATCGTGGCTCGACTTGAGCCAAGACGAAGTGGCTGCGGAGACCTCACTCACGCGAACGACGATAGTTAGGCTTGAGCGGGATCCTTCAGCCGTGCAGGAGCGGACGCGGCGGGACGTCCGAAAATTTTACGAGGGCAAGGGTATCAGGTTCTTGTTTCGAGAGGGGATTGGCGTCGGGCTTTCGACCTAGTCGAAAGCACTGCGGTCTTTCTAATCAGCGGATCGTCCTTACTGACGCCTCCACGTCGCGCGGTCATTTGCCGGAACTGAAGGGCAGCATTTCATCAAACTCTGCCCTACGGGAGCGTATTATCGCGCCAGTATAATGCAGGCATAATACTGTGCGATCGGTATTTTTCGCTTCGAATCAGTGACTTGCAGATCGGCCTCCTGTCTTCCGAAGCGATCGCTCACAGTCGAGCGCCGACGGCGGTCTTCGACGCCTCAACGTGATATTCCGGAAAGTCCGTTTTCCGAGGATACACAAACTCATCAAAGTCGATGGATGCTTGGCCGGCGCTGATTATTTAGCGGGTCCTAGATTCGAGCCCTTCCTGCCTCGCCGGAGCCGAGCAATGGGAATGCTCGATCGATCGCAAGCTTTCCTAAACAGGTTGCCACGTCGCCTAGCTCGTAGCGCCTCTCAACGCGCGTTTCGCCTTGTAGCCGAGACAAAGCCACCTTCATGGCCGCCGGATCGATCTCATACACACGGCCGTCCCAATCAAGGTCCATATAGCCGTCGACGAAGGCCTGACCATTGATGAAGTCCTCCGCGGCCATGCCGGAGTCGGTCATGTAGAGCAGCCCGTTCGGGCCGAAGCAAAGATCGTTCGGAAATAGGAAGCGGTCCGTACCTTCGCCCTGCATGCGCCGGATCTCGTTTCCGCCTTCGTCGATGCAGATCAGCGCCCGGAGGCCTGCCTCCGCGATCCAGATCCGGCCGTGGCCATCAGTCGTCAACCCGTTCGGACGCCCACCCGTCGTCCGGATGACCCTGCGATTGCCGCGAGGATCAAGCCGTGTGACGCAAAGGGTCGACGCTGACATTTCGGTCACATACATCGATCCATCGGGCAGGCACACCGGCCCCTCCGGCGCTCCAGTTCCGGTGGCAAACAGTCTCGACGCCATTTTTTCCTCCCTTTCTCCAGATTGCCGGCGCTCGTTACGAGATGACCAGGCCGCTGGCCGGATCGATCAGCACCACGCGATTGAGGTCGATGGCGAGGTCGATCCGCTCGCCATGGCTGCCGACGTCATGAGCCTGGAGCTCCGCGACCGCATCGACGCCGCCGATCTTGATGGTGGTGAATGTACGGGTCCCCGTCGGCTGAATGAGATCGGCAACGGCCGAATAGGCGACCACCCCGTCGCGCAGAGGTCCGCCGCCAGCCCGGCTGAAGTGCTGGGGTCGAATGCCGACGAGAACTTCTTGGCCATCCGCACCTGTTAGCAATTTGGCTCTTGCGCTCGGAAGCGTCAGCGCACCGCCGGACTGAAACACAACTGCGGCGCAGCCGCCGCTTGTCTTGAGGGTCGCCGGGACGAGATTGATCGACGGAGACACGAGGAAGCCAGCCACAAAGCCCGTACGGGGCTGCTCGAACAGTTCAAGCGGGGCCCCTTGCTGCTCGATCTTTCCATCGCGGAGCAGCACGATGCGGTCGGCGAGCGTCATAGCCTCGACTTGATCGTGGGTGACGTAGATCATCGTCGTCGTGATCTCGTGATGCAGACGCTTGATCTCGGTCCGCATCTCGTCGCGCAGTTGAGCGTCGAGATTCGAGAGCGGTTCGTCGAAGAGGAACAGGTCCGCCTTGCGGACGATGGCGCGTCCGATGGCGACCCGCTGACGCTGTCCGCCCGAGAGCTGACGCGGATAGCGCTGCAGGAGATTTCCGATGCCGAGCATGTCGGCGGCTTCGCTGACCCGCTTCCTGATCTCGATCTCTGGAGTCTTGCGAGCGCGCAGGGGCGCCAAGCACGCGCCTGCATCGATTACCAACATCGTGCCGGAAGGAACGAAGTTCATCAACGGCACCTACAGCAACGACGCCGGAAGCCGGACCTACAAGCTGTTCATCCCCAGCGGCTACCAACGAGATCAAGTGTACCCGCTGATCGTCATGCTTCACGGCTGCACGCAGTCGCCGGACGATTTCGCAGCCGGCACCAGAATGAACTTCATCGCGGAGGAACAGAAATGCCTGGTGGTCTATCCGGCACAGCCTGGCGGCGCCAATCCTTCCAAGTGCTGGAATTGGTTTCGCGTGGCCGACCAGCACCGCGACGAAGGCGAGCCCTCGCTGATCGCGGGCATCACTCGCCAAGTCATGCGTGACTATCGACATCAACCGTCAGCACTCCACGAGTGCTTGTTCTTCATTGCTTGCAGGCCGCCAATCATCTGCATCTGGGGCACTCTCGGCCATCCGGTCCCTCAATGCGCGGCGATGGCGGACGGAGGCCCTAGTACGCCTCGCCGTCATAAGCGTGGCCTTGCCCTCGATCGGAGCCGTTGAACCGGGCCTCGTCGGCCAGCTTGTGAACGTCGATGCGATCCGTCTTTCTTCCTCGCTCGACTCTTGCTTGGTCGGTCGGGTGGGGTAAAGTCGGACACACCGTTTAAGCAGTCTGGCTTACGGTCAAACCAAGTTCCCTGATCATCGAATCACGCATCACGAACTTCTGGGCCTTGCCGGTGACCGTCATCGGCATTTCTTCGACAAAACGAATGTATCTGGGCACCTTGTAGTGGGCGATTTGGCCGCGGCAGAACTCGCGGATGTCGTCTTCAGTGCAATCGTGGCCCGGCTTGAGTACGATCCAGGCGCATATTTCTTCGCCGTATTTCTGATCCGGAACGCCGAAGACCTGCGCAGACTGCACCTTGGGATGCCGAAACAGGAATTCTTCGATCTCGCGCGGATACACGTTCTCGCCGCCGCGGATCAGCATGTCCTTGGCGCGTCCTACGATGTTGCAGTAGCCCTCGTCGTCGATAATCGCGAGGTCGCCGGAGTGCATCCATCCATCCTTGATGACTTCCGCCGTCCGCACCGGGTCGTCCCAATAGCCGCGCATGACGGAATAACCGCGCACGCACAACTCACCTGTCTCTCCGCGCGGGACGATCTGGCCGTTCTTGTCGATCACCTTGGCTTCGAGACACGGCTGAATACGCCCGACCGTTGCCACCCGCCTTTCCAGCGGGTCGGATGTCGAGCTCTGGAATGATACCGGCGACGTCTCCGTCATGCCGTAAGCGATGGTCACCTCGCTCATGTTCATCTCGGAGACCACCTGCCGCATGGTTTCGATCGGGCATGGAGAGCCAGCCATGATTCCGGTCCGCAGCGAAGACAGGTCGAAGGTCTTGAAATCGGGATGCGCGAGTTCGGCGATGAACATCGTTGGCACCCCATGCAGCGCCGTGCATCGCTCCTCCGCAACTGCGGCCAGAACCGCGGCTGGATCGAACGCTTCGCCCGGAAACACCATGGTCGCGCCCGTGCTGACGCATGCGAGAACCGCCAGAACCATTCCGAAGCAATGATAGAGCGGCACCGGGATGCAGAGCCGATCCGCCTCGCTGAAATTCAGCGCTTGCGCGATAAAACGCGCATTGTTCACCACATTATGATGCGTGAGCGTGGCGCCCTTCGGGCTGCCGGTGGTTCCGCTGGTGAACTGGATGTTGATCGGATCGTGGCAGTCTAGAGAGTCCTCGCGAATTGTGGTGTTGCGCCCTTTCGCCAGAACGTCGGTATAGTTCAACATGTTCGGCGTGCGGCCTTCGCCCATCCGAATAATCCATTCCAGCCCGGGCAATTGGGGACGAACCGTCTCGAGCATCTCGAGGTACTTCGAAGTCTTCATCTCCTGGGCGGAGACGACAGCCCGGCATCCCGATACGCCAAGCGCGTAACCCAGCTCGGAAAGGCGATAGGCAGGATTGATATTGACGAGGATGAGGCCGAGCCGTGCCGTCGCGAATTGCGTCACCAGCCATTCGACGCGGTTGGGCGACCAGATCCCGACGCGATCACCCTTGCGAAGGCCGAGCTCCTGCAGCCCGGCGGCAAACGCCTCGATCTCGTTCGCAAACTCTTTCCAGCTCCAGCGGACGCCCTGCTCGCGGAATACTACGGCCAGACGGTCGGGGAATCGAGCGGCGGTCTCAGCGAGCAACGCCGCGATCGTGAGATGGCTGAGCGGCGCATCCGCCCCACCACGGACATACGAGTTAGCGTCGGTTTGAGCCATTTCTTCCTCCCTCCGGCTGCTTTCGCAAGAGGCGGTAGCGCTACAGCGCGACGAACCTTCTTTGTTGCCAATATGGTCACAAATCGTGCCAAAATGAAGGGATGAAACATGTCGCTGCAGCGCCCGATCGCCTTCGTCAGGACTGTGGCTTTAGCTCAAAGAGGTAAGAGAAAGCCTGCGAGACAGCGGCAAGTCTGCGCTTCGGCTCGCCGCAGCAACGGCGAGACAGAGAGAGCAGCCGCCAGTCCTGAGCCGGCGATGGTTCTTCGTGTCAATGAGCGCATCGTTCTTCTCCGTGGCTGGCCATCAATCGTTGAACTTGAAACCGGGTAGGGGCTCTCCTGGCGATCCCGGATCGGAAATCGAATCGCAATTGGACTGGATCGGGCTTCCGGCCAGGGAGGCCTGAACGAATGCAAGTTCGTCGGAGTAGGCTGCATGCACCGTTCCGTTGTGGGTCACGCCGGCATAAGTCTTCCAAACCACATTGCTGTTGGCGGCGCATAGTGCTGCAACAGCAGCATATTGGCGTTGCGGCGGTATCAGCTTGTCGGCCAGACCTGTAGCGAGAAGGACCGGTACCGGCATTCGAACCGGACTCATTTCTATGACGGCGTCCAGGCGATCCGCGATCTCTGGATCTTTCAGGCTGTTCGCCATGGTCAGGCCGTTGCTGCGAACGACCTGTGCAAGCTCCGCATTGCATCCCTCGCGGGCGGCCTGCAGCAGTGGCTTCCCCACCTCAGTAACGAGGTCGTCCGGCTTTATCGCGTCGTCCCCGAGAGCGCCGCCGAGCATCATGAGAATGGTGATTTGCGGGGGAAGCGAACGTGCAAAAGTCTGCTCGCCTGAAGACTTCTTGTCTGCCGCGGGAAACCGGGAAACGATGCCGGTTGCGATCGATGCCTTGATCTTGAGGTCGGGCGCGTAAGAGGACGCCAGACGCGTCGCGCCGAGCGAGGCGCCGGAGCCTTGCGACTGACCTGTGATGATGATGGCGTTGTCGATCTGCCCCTTCGAATGGTCGAGCGCTGCTCTTGCCGCATCGAGCACCGAGCGTCCCTCCGCTTCCCAGTTGAGATAAGGGTGTGGGCCGGGGCCGCCGAGGCCCTGGTAGTCGGTTGCAACGACAGCAAAACCTTGTTCCAGCCAGTTGTTGATGTATGCGCCGTCACGGGGTCGATGCCTGCTCCAGGAGGGGGCGCACCTGTCGGAGACGCCGAGCGTGCCGTGCGCCCAGGCGACGAGCGGCCATCCAGCTTGCGGCGCGGCTCGCTTCGGAAGATAGAGCGTGCCGCTGACCGGAATGATGCCGGACCGCCATCTTGCATCCGTCGAAGTGTAAAGGATCCTTCTAGCCGTCGAGGCCGCGACGATCTCAGGCTGATCGGGCATCGGCTCTTCGCGCAGCAAGAGACCCGGCTTCTCAGGTAAAGTGCCGGTCCAGCGGTAGAACGCCGACAAGTCCTGGTCACCAACGATGGGCCCTTGGGGAAGTGAACCGGCTGTGGCGGACAACGCCCCCGAATGAGGCGAGGCGCAGAGAGCGAGTGCTATGACGCCGATTCTTGCCAGTGCTTTCATTGCCTGCTTACTCCTTTTGGCGCAGCTCGTGAGGCTGCACTCCTTTTGTGCGCCGTCGCGTTGCTCGCTGTGGCGCCGAACACTGCCGTCGACTGGGGGCTACTCCACCTGTAGTCCCATTCGGCGGATGACATCTCCCCACCTGTCCGATTCCCTCTTGAGCAGCAGCGGCTTGAGCCGGGCTCGTCGGACGCGGCTCGAGGCCGACTTTGGTGAACTGGCCGACCGCGTCGGGTTCCTGCAGCACGGCATTGAGGGCAGCGTTGATCTTGGCGTCGACGCCGTCCGGCATGGCTGGCGGGCCGTCGAGCGCGAACCAAGTCTCGACCCTGATAGTTGAGCAAGTCTGCCTCGACCGAACTCGGCACGTCCGGCAGCAATTTCCGTATGCCTTTCCGGCTGGCAAGGTCGACGAGCTAAAGCAAGTAGAGCGTGAACGTGCAAAGGAATTGCAAAAGACAGGCGTCTGGCGCCATCTGTGGCGCGTGGCGGGGCGATATTCTAACCTCTGCATATTCGACGTCTCCGACGCGCAAGAATTGCATGAGATTTTATGCGATCTGCCGCTCTACCCGTTCATGACGATCCGAGTCACGTCGCTCTGCCGCCATCCATCATCGATCCGAGACGACGATCGATAGTCAGAACTCGCCTCTGTGCAGGGTAGCCCTATGGCTATTGGCAGAATAACCTCTTGCCGGGCTCGCGTTGCTAGTTGAGCGATATTACGCCGATCCTCACTCACTGTGGCCTGCCGGGTCAACCTACTCATTGTGTCAGGGCGAGGTGACTTTCGGAGTAGATCGCCGTGGCGTAACAACTATCCGTATCGAGCGCCGGTGCGGCGCGCGCCGCCCGCGTTTTGGGACACATGAAGTGTTCGTTCCCATGCCCCCTGTCTCAGATTATCATTCGCACTTCTGGGTAAGCGTCCTGCGATATCGGCACGATCAACTTCAATCGGTCGAGCGTTCTCGCGAAATTAGCGTCCCTGATCCGAGTCTATTTCTTTATTTGAGGGCCCAAATACGCCGATCACGAAGACAACGCCGAGCATGCAAGCTGTTATTAGTCCGAATGCGCCCGTTGCTCCGAAATCCCGGAGAAAGAATGCGATCAGGAAGCCCGACCACATTGCTCCGAAGCGGCTTGAAGAATATGCGATTCCGCCGGCGCGGGCTCGAATGGCCGTGGGGAATATTTCCACCTGATAGGCGTGGTAGGCGTATGACAGGATCGTGTTGGCCAGGGTTATAAGCACCCCACAAAGAATAAGGAGGCCCGGCTCCGTGAATTGCGAGAAGCCCGCACCCGCTATAGCAACAACAAGCGCCGAGCCAACGATGACCCATTTGCGGTCGACGCGGTCAGCAAACGTCATTCCCAAGAGCGGTCCCAAAGGATTGGCTACCGCGATTATCGCGGCATAGGCCAATCCTTTGGTCACGCCAATACCTTTTGCCACAAGAAGACTTGGTACCCAATTGGCAAAGCCGTAGTAACCGATCACCTGGCAAAGGTTGAACACAACGAGCATGATCAGGCGCGACCGGTAAGGCGGCCGAAAGACCTCCGATAGGCCGGCTTTCACTTTTCTGACGGTAGCGGCGGAAGGCGTGGGGTCCCGCAGCGGCCGACCGAATTCCCGGATCGCCTCGGACTCGAGCAGTGCAACGATACGGTCCGCTTCCTCGCCGCGGCCGTTCTGAGCGAGCCACAGCGGACTTTCCGGCACGACTCGGCGAATGTACCAAACGATGATTGCCCCGACCGAGCCAATTACGACCACCCAACGCCAACCTTCGATATCGAATGGCGCGATCGGAACCAATTGCCATGAAAGCAGGGCTATGATCGGAACGGACGAAAATGCGATCGCCGAATAAAATGCGAATGCCCTACCGCGCATGTGCCGCGGCACCATCTCGCTGATGTACGCGTCGATCGTGATAAGCTCGACGCCGATCCCGATGCCGGCAATGAACCGCCATACGAGCAGGCCTTCCGTAGAGGTCTGGCAGGCCATTATGACGGCTGCGGCCGTATACCATAAGAGGGCGTATGTGAAGACGAAACGGCGCCCGTAACGATCGGAAAGAAATCCCAGAAAAAACGTGCCGATGAACAAGCCGGCGAACGTAACCGCGACAAACGCGCCGATCCCCGCGAATCCGAAGAATGCCTGCGTGGTCTCGGTGAGAATCCCGCTCTTCGCCAGTCCCGGCGCGATGTAGCCCGTGAAGAACAGGTCATAAGCTTCGAACCACGCTCCCAGCGCGATTAGGGCGACAAGTTTCCAAAGCGACTTGGTCGCCGGCAGTCGATCTATTCGAGCTGCTATATCGGCCGGCGTCGCCGATGAAGCGGCAGGATTTTGCGTGATCGGTATAGCAGCGTCATAGGCGACACTCATCTCATTTCCTTCCCTCTAGATTTTCTTTGCGTTCGGCGGTGCGCCCTTATTGTTCGGCGCTTATCGTCCGCGGCGGGCTATTCCGCCGCCTCTGCAATCCTTGGCCGGATCGTCAACGTGCCTTCTGCAACGAGCGCGGCGATTTCGGCTTCAGCTAGTCCTGCTTCAGCGAGAATCTCAGCTCCATGCTCCCCAGCCCTGGGCGGTTGTCGATGCAGGCCCGGCCGGCCATCCGGCAATGAGATCGGCAAGCCCGGCAGCCCGGTATAGTTGGTCAACTTTCCGCCCATGGGATGTTCGGCGCTGGTCAGCTCGGTCGGAAGCAGGCCGCCCGATGCCAATAAATGGGGATCTTCGAACAGCTCGGCCGGGCGTGAGATCGGCGCGTATGGCAGGCCGAGCGCTTCGCACCGGTTCATGAGGTCGGCCTTTGACAACGCGCCAAACAGCTTCGCTATTCGAGGGACCAATCTTGACCGGGCTCCTGCAAGCTGGACCATGGTCGCCAGACCAGGATCATTCAGAAGTTCCGAAAGCTCGAATGCATCGCAGAACGCGCGCCACTGGGTCTCCGTCACGACTGCCACGAATACTTGTGCACCCGCGGTGGCCGTATCGAATACGTCATAGATTGGCCAAGGCTTTGGTAAGCCGGGCTCGCCAAACGGAGGAGGATCTTTTCCATCGATCGCAGCTTGAGCCATGTGCTGTGCGACCAGTACCATGTTGGTCTCGAACAAGCCTGATTGTACCAGGCCGCCCTTGCCGGTGACGTTCCGCTCTCGAAGAGCAGC
The DNA here is from genome assembly GCF_028128955.1 of Bradyrhizobium sp. CCBAU 11386. Taxonomy (NCBI): domain Bacteria; kingdom Pseudomonadati; phylum Pseudomonadota; class Alphaproteobacteria; order Hyphomicrobiales; family Nitrobacteraceae; genus Bradyrhizobium; species Bradyrhizobium sp. CCBAU 11386. The sequence goes on along the minus strand of NZ_LBKA01000253.1, from coordinate 67,112 downwards.
CATCACCGCGATTACCGCAAACAGGCCGCCCATGATGTCGTTTACGGACGAACCCGCTCGCATAGGCTTGCCGGGCATACCGGTCATATATGCCAAGCCACCCATCATCTGCACGACTTCGTCCAGCGCCGCGCGGTGCTCATACGGGCCCGGCAGCCCTTACACGAACAATAAACGAGGCGCGGGTTGATGGCAGACAGCGCTGGGCGGCCCAGACCGAGTTTATCCATCGCGCCGGGACGGAAATTTTCGAGCAGCACGTCCGATCCGGTCGCCAGCCGCCGTACTAGCGCTAGGCCTGACGGACGCTTGATGTCGATGCACAGACTTCGCTTGTTTCGATTGAAGGTCGGAAAAAAGCCTTTCGCCGATCCCGTCAGGCGACGCGTATTGTCGCCGAGCGAGGATGGTTCAATCTTGATGACGTCCGCGCCAAGATCAGCAAGCACCATCCCGCAGGCTGGTCCCATGACCATGTGACTGAATTCGAGGACTCGAATCCCCGAAAGCGGACTAGGCATTCGGGCGCGATCAGTGGCGGCTGCCATATGAAGCTCCGTCATTGACGATGGCTTTCTTGAAAGTTCGCGGAATCCCGGCCAGCGCGACCCGACCGTGAAGTTTTTCGTCCGGCAGGCCTGAACGCAGTTCGGCACGCGCTTCGATCAACCGGGCGAGGTCGATTCCCGTGCTGAACCCCTCGGTCTCCAGCAAATAGACAAGATCTTCAGTCGTGGCGTTGCCGACCGAGCCGGGCGCAAACGGACATCCCCCCAAGCCACCTAGCGCGGCGTCGAACCCACGCACGCCCTGATCAAGTCCCTCGAGTGCATTGGCAAGCGCCGTGCCCATAGTATCGTGAAGATGAAGGTTGCCGAATCGCTCCGCTCCGACTTCCTGTCGCACTGCGCGCACGAGGCGGCGCACCTGGCGCGGACCCGCATATCCCAGCGTGTCAGCGAGGCCGACGACATCGGCGCCTGCTTCGGACATCGCGACCGCGAGGGAGATCACGTCGCGTTCCGGCACCAGACCCTGCAATGAGCATCCGAAAGCCGTCGCTATCCCGCCTTCGATACGGGGCGCACTCGGTCCCAATGATCTCGCCCAATTCACCACACGTCCCAACTCTGCGACCTGTTCGGCCCGGCTGCGTCGGACGTTTGCCTGGCTGTGAGCCTCGCTGGCCGAAACCGGCATGACGATCGAATGCGCACCAGCCGCCGCAGCGTTTTGGGCGCCCCGCAGGTTTGGTGCGAGGGCCACCACGAACAGGCGAGGATGAGCCCTGCGGACTGTTTCGGTGACCTCGGCGGCATCAGCCATCTGCGGCATCGCAGCAGGTGGTACGAAGCTTGCGACTTCCATTTCCCAGAGGCCGGCGCTGACCATGGCCGCTATCCAGCGAAGCTTGGCACACGTCGGCATGACCGACTTTGCCATCTGTAATCCGTCGCGCGGCCCGACCTCGCGCACCCGGACCCTCGGCTGCCCTTTAAGATCGGTCATCTCGGCGTCCTCCCGCCAGCAGGCGTCCGATGACGGAAGCACCCCTTGAGGGCGCGCGATGCCTGTGTTTCTTTGGTCCCTGCGGACTTATGTGCCACGCGAGCTTCTGTCAGAAGCGCTAAATGGGAGGATGGGCTATCGCGTTTAGAGATATGCTGGATAACGCGCTACGCGCCGCCCAACCGCGGTCGTCCCGAGAGCGTCGTAGCGCGTGCAGAGACTACCCTTTCCTTCGAATAACCGGCGGGTGCCGCCCAAACGGTTGAGCGCAAGTCCGTTTAAGGAGACGAACCGTGCATCACGTCGATCCCATTAGCCTGCAGCTCTTTCTCACGGTGGTGCGTGAAGGTTCCATCAAGCGGGCTGCCGAATCCGAGCACATTGCGCAGTCAGCGCTGAGCCGTCGCATGGCAGATCTCGAACACGCGCTCGGCGTACCCCTTTTGATGCGCTCGTCAAAGGGCGTGCAACTGACCGAAGCCGGCGAAAGAGCCCACGCCCTCGGCAAACGCCTGAACGAAGATCTCGAAGCCTTCGTGCGCGAAGTGCGATCGCTGAGCGGCAATGTCGCCGGCATCGTCAGGCTGTTCGCAAGCCCGTCTTCGGTCGTCGGATTTCTGCCAGAAAAGCTGCAAGCCTTCCGCGCCGCATATCCCGAAGTGGAGATTGCACTGCAGGAACGCACCACCGCGGAAATCCTGCGCGCTTGCCTGGACGACCGCGCAGATGTCGGCGTAGGCGCGGCCTTGAAGGATGTCCCGCGCGGAGTCGAGGCCTGGCACCTGGCCGACGACCCTTTGATAGTCGTGCTGCCGCGCAAGCATCCGTTGACGAAGTTGCGCAAAATCTCTTTTGCCGACGTGCTGAAATTCCCGCTGATTGGCATGTCGGTGGGCGGCGCACTCGACAACTTGCTGCGGGAAAAGGCTGAAAGCATCCATGCCGTTATCCGTCAGCCCGTGGGCGTCACGAGCTACGACGCCGGCTGCCGCATGATCGAGGTCGGATTGGGCATCGCGATCATGCCGTCGAGCGCGGTTTCTGCGTACGCCGGCACGAACCGCTTCGTCCGACGCCCGCTGGACGAGCCATGGCGGGGGTGGTCGCTGCGGGTCTACGCACTGCGCAAGTCGACGCGCCTGCGTGCGGTGGAGGCGCTAATAGCGACCCTGCGCGCCTGAATTGGATACCGATCCGCGATGATCCGCGTGGTCGAAACTACCTGTCCGCAGCGCTCGCTGGTCTGCTCGCAAACTGGCACAAGAGGGGGCCAGCGGCGGAGATGGAGGCATCGCCTCGCGAAATTGGCATGAGCGGCCTGAGGGCGCCGTCGGATATCTCCGATCGCGATAGGCCATGTGCCGCATCAGCACTCGCGTGGCAGCCCGTGCGAAACTAGATCTTGTTCCGCAAGGAATCAGTTCATGGCAATCATCGACTTCGCAGGCCGTATCCTCTTCCTGAGCGACGATCCTGAGATCATCGATCGACAGCTCAAGGGCGAGAACATCGCGTTGGTGGATGCAGGGTCGCTTCGGGACGACGTCTCGACCGATGAGATCACACCCGCACACTCTCTGACGGTCTGGGACGAGCGTCTGGGGCGGGTGCCATACGTGGGCTTCGCCGCGGGCGGTCGTAATCCGATCGGCATTGACGACGTTAAGAACGGAGGCTTCGCGGTCACGGTAGCGGGCAAGCGCTACGGAAAGGGCTCGTCACGGGAGCACAGTCCCCTCGCGGAGCGGTCGGCCGGCATCCGGCTCGTCATTGCCGAGAGCTTCGAGCGCATCTACCGCCAGAATGCGGACAATCTCGGCCTGTTCACCTCCACCGACTTCAGCCTGATCGAGCGCCTGCTGGAGGGCGACCCAATCGATCTGGAAGAGCTGGTGGCCTCGCGAGACGCGATGGCCGCTGGGATCCTGCGCCACGGCGGGTTGCTTCACTATGGCCGCGAGCGCATGCAGCACGTCAGCGTCCCCAGCGTGCTGTCGGACGCCACCCCTCGCACCTTGACGGAGAAGATCCTCGCGCGGCACCTGGTCGTAACCGAAGATTCCAACTCGAGTCTGGAGCCCGGAACCGGTGCTTTCATCCGTGCGGATTGGCGCTTCATGCACGAGGCCTATACAGGCATGTGCGCCCACGTCCTTCACAAAGCCTTCGGAACTCCCTTGAAGCTGTACGAACCGTGCAGTGTTCTCGCGATCGAGGACCATATGTCGTATATACACCAGAGTCCGGCGCATATCGGCCGAGGTCTCGTTCCGGCGATGGACCACATGGTTGCCGAGCACCGTCGCTTCGCGACCGACTACGGTCTGCGCACCCATGGCGCTCTGCCAGGTGGTCAGGGCAGCGAGGGTATTGCACACCCGTTATTGACGGAGCTGTACGCACTTCCCGGCCAGATCGTCGTAGGCACCGATTCTCACACGACTCATAGCGGCGCGCTGGGCTGTATCGCCTTCGGGGTAGGCAGCACGGAGCTGGCCAATGCGCTCGTCACCGGCGCGGTGCGGATCACCGTTCCGCAGACGCTGCGTATCGAGTTTGCAGGTCGCTTGCCCGCAGGCGTCACCGCCAAGGATATGGTCCTGCATCTGCTGGCAACCCCCCGCATCAAGGCTGGTGCAGGCGTAGGCAAGGTTTTCGAGTTTGCTGGCGAGGTGGTGAAGCTGATGTCCACCGACGAGCGCGCAACGCTTACTAACATGACAGCCGAGCTCGGTGGCTTCACGGGGATCGTTGCTCCGGACGCGGAGACAGTGCGCTTCCTTCGCGAGCGGCGAGGCATCGACGTTGCCCTCGAAACATGGATGTGCAGTGATCCGGGCGCGAAATACGTCGAGACCATCACCATCGACTGTTCGAGCCTCGGCTCCGTCGTCGCCGCACCGGGCGATCCGGGCAACGGCGTTCCGCTGGCTTCGCTGTCCGAGCGTCCCCAGATCGACATCGCATATGGTGGCTCGTGCACAGGAGGCAAGCGCGAGGACTTCGACCGGTACCATGAGGTTCTCGCTTGGGCTCTGGAGCGCGGTCTGTATGTCAAACCCGGCGTAAAGTTATATCTGCAGTTCGGTACCACGGCGGTGCGCGACTACTGCATTCAGCGGGGTTATATCGAAACCTTCGAAAGAATCGGTGCGGCGATCCTGCAGCCCTCCTGCGGTGCCTGCGTCAACTGCGGGCCCGGCGCGTCCACCGACGGCGGACAAGTGACCGTCAGCGCGATCAACCGCAACTTTCCCGGGCGTTCCGGGCCGGGCGGGGTATGGCTCGCCAGTCCGCCGACCGTAGCAGCGAGCGCGATCGCCGGTGAGATCGTTTCGTTCGATGAGCTTCAGACTCGTCATCCGGCTTCTAGACCGTCGTGAAAGTCTCTTACCTAAAAGCCGGCCGGAGCCCGTTGATGGACTGGAAACACGGTCGCTCCGTCAGCCGCGTCGACGGAGGAATTAAGATGATTGTCTCGACGACAGCATCTTTCGCGAGCCACCGAAGAAGGCCTTCGGCATCTTGTGATGGCGGTGGATGCCCAGCATGAAGATAGCAATGCTTCCCGGCGACGGCATCGGTCCGGACGTGATCAGACAGGCTCGAAAAGTCCTTCAAGCGCTTCGCGGCGCCGACTTTACCTTCGAAGCCGTCGAGGCGCCCGTTGGCGGTTCTGCCATCGACGCGACCGGCGAGCCGATGCCCGCATCGAGCATGAAGCTGGCCCTTGAGTCCGACGCGGTACTGCTCGGTGCCGTCGGCGACGCGCGGTTCGATGATCGGCCGGCGCCCCAACGCGCGACCCACGCGATCGCCGAGCTTCGCACCAAACTCGGCCTCTACGCCAGCTTGCGCCAGGTATCGGTGTCGGAAACCTTGACTGGGCTATCGCCGTTGCGAACCGAACGGGTGCGTGGCGTCGACATGTTGATCGTGCGGGAGCTCGGCGGCGACGTGTACATGTCGCGACAACGGGGGCAGCGGGTGGCCACGGACGGGCCCTTCCCCGGCGACTCCGAAGGATACGACATGATGTCCTATTCGTACGGCGAGGTCGTTCGCATCGCTCGGATCGCCTTCAATGCGGCCCGCGGACGCCGCAAGCGGCTACTGAATGTTGACAAGGCCAACGTACTCGAAACGTCGCGGCTGTGGCGCAAGGCGGTGATCGAAGTCTCGAAGGACTACCCCGACATCGACTTGACGCACGCCTTCGCCGACAACGCCGCAATGCAGCTTGTAACGCAGCCCGCGGACGTCGACGTGCTCCTCGCGGCTAACATGTTTGGCGACATATTGTCCGACGTCGCGTCCGTATTGACCGGATCGATCGGATTGACGGCCTCAGCGATGCTCGGAGATCCCGGCCCCGGCTATTATGAAGCCGGGCATGGCAGTGCGCCCGACATCGCGGGCCGAAATGTCGCCAATCCGATTGCTTGCATCCGTGCGGCAGTTCTCATGCTGCGCATGTCACTAGAGCGCCCCGATCTGGCGGATAGAGTCGAAGGGGCGATCCTGCAGGTGCTCGGAAATGGCTTGCGAACGGCTGAAATACATTCTCCCGGCACGCGCCTCGTCGGCACTGAAGAAATGGGTGATGCCATCGCGAAAGCCGTTGCACTGAGCTGAACTTGCCGACCCGAGCTCAGGAAAGCAACGGCCTTGCTTGTTTATTAGGTCCGTAACGACTTAGCTGTTGTCCGCAGCCAAGCGAGACCCTGCGCCCCGCATGAGTTCGATGCATCCCCGCGTGAGCGGCCACGTCAAGCAGCGCTGCGGCGCGCCTTTGCCTTGGGTTTCGCCGGTGCCGGTATCGCCGGGGTGCTTCGCGCGCCGGGGCCAGGGTGAGTATGAACCTCCTTGGCCGAAAGCGGCTCACCGCATTCGGAGCACACCATGACCGGATCGAAGTTCTTGCCACATTTGCGGTGCTCATGCAGCAACGGCCGCCCGCGAGTGTCGACCATGTGCGTGTCACCCCAGTGTACGATTGCCATCATGATTGGATAGAGATCGAGCCCTTTTTGGGTGAGGATGTATTCATGCCGTTTGGGCGCCTCCTGATAGGGAATGCGGCGCAGCACGCCTTGCCGGACCAGTTTCTTCAGCCGCTCCGCGAGCAAATGGCGAGTGATCCCAAGCGCGGACTGAAATCCTTCGAAGCGGCGCGTGCGCAGAAAGCATTCGCGCAGGATAAGTAGGGTCCAGCGGTCGCCGATCACGCCGATCGTGCGGGCCATCGAGCACGGCTCTTCTTCAAGGGCATCCCATCGCATTTCCTGCTCTCCAATCCATCCGGCACCCTGCATTCGCTCGAATCGTCCAAGGGAACCTCAACTCACCTCCCATTCTAGATAGGTACTCAGCTCCAAACAATCCCCTACGGATATGGCAAAATCAGCAGAATAGCGTAAATAATTGACAGTTCGTTTTTAGAACTGTAAAGACGGTCATGGTCGTATTTCGGCTGCTGAATACCTAGCCTGAACATCCAGTGCGCGCGCGGGAGAAGCTGACATGCCCCTGAAGATTGAATTCCAGTTCGATTTCGGCAGCCCGAACGCATATCTGGCGGAAGTAGCCATTCCGGGCATCGAGCGGCGTACCGGCGTAAAATTCGAGTACGTCCCGGTTCTGCTCGGCGGCATCTACAAGGCGACGGGCAACATGTCTCCCTTCGATTCGCTTCGCGGAATCAAGAACAAGCCGGAATACCAGGCACTCGAGACCCAACGGTTTATCCGTCGCCACGGAATCACGAAATTCCGTCCGAATCCGTTCTTTCCGGTTAACACGCTGATGTTGATGCGCGGTGCCGTCGCTGCTCAGTTCGAAGGCGTGTTCGAGCCCTATTTCCGCGCCGCCTATCATCATATGTGGGAAGAGCCGAAGAAGATGGATGATCTCGAAATCTTCCGGAGCGCATTCATGTCCTCAGGCATCGATATCGACCGGTTGATTGCACGTGCGCAGCAGGATGACGTCAAGAAGGGGTTGATCGATCGGACCACCGACGCGGTTAGCCGTGGAGCGTTCGGCTCACCGACTTTCTTCGTTGGAAAGGAAATGTTCTTCGGCAAGGACCAGCTCCGTGACGTCGAGGAGTCGATCGTCGAACAGATCAGTCAGCTGGTTTCGAAAACGGCCTAAGGCGGGAATTGAGGCCTGCAGAGCCAGGCCGATGTTCCGGGCTTGCATGAGGAAGACTCAGTCAGCCCAGCAAAAAAGTAACCTCAGGGAGAATGCCCATGCCTGGCCCTCTTAGCGGTGTTCGAGTCCTGGATTTGACAGGCGTGGTGTCCGGTCCCTACGCGACCATGTTTCTGGCGGATCAGGGCGCTGACGTTCTGAAGATCGAGCCGATTGGCGGCGATATTACGCGGCGCAGCCGCGCCACCATTGACAAGGACGGAGAGTTTTCCGCGCTTTTTATCTCTTCGAACCGCGGCAAGCGCTCACTATCAATCGACGTCAAGAGCGCGGCCGGCCGAGAGGTCCTCGCCAAGCTGGTCGCGCAGGCGGACGTCCTGGTGCAGAATTTCCGGCCCGGTACCATGGAACGCATCGGCCTTGGCGTCGATGAGTTGCGCCAACGCCATCCGCGCTTGATCTATGTCTCGATCAGCGGCGTCGGCGAGACCGGGCCGTATGTGAAGAAGCGCGTCTATGATCCGATCATTCAAGCGCTGTCAGGCTTTGCCGATATCCAGTCGCAGCCGGTCACAAACCGTCCGCAGATGATCCGCACCATCGTATGCGACAAGACGACCGCCGTGTTCACCGCGCAGGCGGTGGCAGCGGCGCTCTACGCCCGCGAGAAGACCGGGCAGGGCGATCATATTCAGGTCGCAATGCTGGATGCGATGATTTCGTACCTGTGGCCGGAAGGCATGATGCAGTACACGGTAGTGGGAGCCGAGACCGCCGCTGCCGATCCTAACGATCGACCGGATCTCGTATTCAAGACCAGCGACGGCTACATCACGGCCGGTACCATCTCGGATTCCGAATGGCAGGGGTTCTGCCGGGCCTCCGGCGATCCCGAGCTTGCCAAGGATCCTCGATTTGCGACGCCATCGGCGCGTTCGGTCAACGCCACGGCACGCATCAACAAGATGGCGGAGTACATCGGACAGCACACCACTGCCGAATGGCTGGAGCGCCTGGACGCCGCCGACGTCCCTTGCGCTCCGATTCTGCGGCGAGGCGAGATCATTCACAATGAACAGGTAATCGCGCGCGGCATCATCGCAGAGTTCGAGCAGCCGAAGGTCGGTCGGGTACGGCAGCCGAAGCCGGCAGCCCGCTTTGAGATCAATGAGGCCGCGATCGGCGGGCCTGCTCCCCGGGTCGGCGAGCACTCGCGCGATGTGTTGCAGGAGCTGGGTTACGACGATAGCGCCATCGACAAGATGGTCGCCGAGCGTAGCGTGCGCGTGGCGATCTAACCTCGAACCGCTGCGCGAACGGTAGCCGGTTTCTAAGCCTTGGCCGGCACCGGCGTGATCGGCACTAACGGGGCATTTGCCGCGACGGCACGCTGGAAGGCCTCCCGTTTCTTGATACGTTCGAGATAGGGCTGCGCGTTGTCGCAAATGCTGACGCCATAGGCGACGGCCCACTCAAGGCAGGTCGTGAGCAGGATGTCGGCGCTGGTAAAACGGTCGCCCATCAGGAATTTCCGGCCGTCTGCGAGCGCGACTTCGACATGGCGCAACTGCTGACGGAAATACTCGCCGGCCTGGGCAACGACCTCGGGCGCTATGCCGTAGATCGGACCGAGCGCGTCGGCGCGATGGCGGCGCATCACGTAAAGGCTGGTTGAATCCAGTTCCGCGACGATAAAGAAACACCATTCCAGCCACGCGGCATACTCACGGGTGGTTTCAGGAATCAGCGAGCGTTCCGTCGTGGAGTACATTCGCGATAGGTAGGCAACTATCGCGGCGCTCTCGCCGATGCAGAAGTCGCCGTCCTGGAGCAGCGGTATTTTCTGGCGTGGATTGAGTTTGGTGTACTCAGCCGTCTTGGTCTCCCCTGTCCGCGGTCCGATCGGCTTTGTCTCGTAAACCAAGCCCAGTTCGTGCATGGCCCAGTGCGGGCGGATGGTGCGGCTTGTCCCAACACCCCACAAGGTCAGGTTTGGTGTCGCGCTCATATTACCACTTCTCCACGGACGGCCGGAGATCGAGCTCGTGGGTCCAGCCATCCCTGGTCTGCTGATGGGTGAACCAATAGGCGTCAGCAATGGAAGACGTCTTGGTCAGGCTATCTGCGGGGATGTCGCTTGCCTCGATTCCTTTTGCCGCTTTCATGCGCTGATGAATGGCCTCGCTGTCCACACCAGCATCGATCAACAGGTGCACGACATGAATGTTCTTCGGCCCCAGTTCGCGCGCCATCGCTTGGGCCACAGCACGAAGCCCAAACTTCGCGGATGAAAATGCCGCAAACCCCTTGCCGCCGCGTATGCTGGCGGTCGCACCCGTAAAGAAGATGGTGCCGCGTCCGCGCGGCAGCATGAAGCGGGCAGCCTCTCGTCCGACCAGGAATCCGCCGTAACAGGCCAGTTCCCAGGCCTTGAAGAACAGCTTCTCCGTGGTCTCCAGCAGAGGCTTGTTGACGTTCGAACCAGCATTGTAGAGGCAGACCTCGATAGGCCCGAGTTCCTTCTCGATCCGCGCGAATATGCCTTGGACCTCTGCCTCCTGACGGGCATCGATGCTGAACGCGTGAATGTCGTGTCCTGCAGCCCTCAGCTCACCCACCAGCCCCTGCGACTTGGACGCATCACGCCTGCAGATGCAGACCGTATAGCCGCCCTTGGCAAAGCGCCGTGCAACGGCGGCACCAATGGCGTCGCCCGCACCGACAAGGATCGCTACGCCGCGATTCATTCCGCTCCTCCCAATAAGTTCTTATTTGGTACTTTAATCGTAACAATTGGCCGACGCGTTGTAAACGACGGTTTTCGATACGGGGAAAGCGGAAGACAGGGCAGATCTGTTGCCGGTTTAGGCGATGGAGGCTCAAACCAGGAATTAGTGATTGACGAGTTCTAAAAAAGAACGTTAGGTATGCGGCGAACGTGTCGGGGCTGCAACGTGGGCACGGTTTGGTCGGGAGGTCGGTCGTGGCGGAGCTTTCAGAGGCGATCAATCTCGACGAGATTGCTGTCGGCTTGCCGCGCCGCATCCATGACGTCATGGCAAGGCAGGTTGCCAAAGCCCCCGATCGGATCGCGCTGGTCGAAGGCGGGGCATCCTGGAGCTACGGCGATCTGGATCAGCGTGTCAGTGAGATCGCCGCCGTCCTGTCGTCGCTGGGAATCCGAGCGGGCGACCGGATGGTCATTGTCAGCGAAAACTGTATCGCACTTGCCGCGTTGCTGTTCGCGACGAGCCGGCTCGACGCCTGGGCGATCGTTGCCAACCCCCGATTGTCCGCACGCGAACTGGACGAGATCCGCGACCATAGCGGGGCCCGTCGGATGTTGTTCGCCTCTGGTGTTTCGAGAGAGGCTGCGGCGCACGCATCACGCTATGGCGCGGAGAACCGACAAATAGGGGCGCTGCTGGAGATTGGTGTTGGCCCGCTAAGCAAAAGCGCTACCGTCGAGCCGGTGGAGGCCGAGCCGGCGAAGCAAGTGGCCGTGCTGATCTACACTTCGGGAACGACGGGGACGCCGAAGGGCGTGATGCTGTCGCACGAAAGCCTGCTGATCAGCGCAAAGGCGACCGCCCACGTCCGCAAGATGGATCACAATGACAAGATCTATCTCGTATTGCCGATCTCCCATATCGTCGGCATCTCGCTCCTGATCATGACATTGATGGTCGGGGGCACGGTGCGGATGGTCAGCAAATTCGATCCTGCGGCGACGGCCAGGGCGATCGGAGAGGAGGGTATTACCATCCTCAACGGCGTACCTGCTACTTATCAACGCCTCCTGGAATACAAGAGCGTATCAGGCGCGAAGCGACTCTCCCGAGGCGCGTTACGCTTAATGACCGTCGCCGGCGCGCCGCTCGATTTGAACCTGAAGTCGCGCGTGGAAAAGGAGCTCGGCCTTCCGCTGCTAAATGGCTACGGCATCACCGAATGTTCGCCGGGAATATCGGGGGTGCGCTTCGATGCCCCGCGATCGGACCAGGCGGTTGGCACGCTGCTGCCGGGAGTAGAGGCGCGGGTCAGAACACTCGACGGCTTTCCTACGGCAAGAGGGGAAGTTGGAGAGCTGCATGTCCGTGGCCGCAACGTGATGCTCGGTTACTATCGTGCCCCCGAGCTTACCGCCGAGGTGATAGACAGTATGGGCTGGTTCAATACCGGCGATATAGCGCGTTTCGACGGCGATTGCCTGTACATTGTCGGGCGCACCAAGGAGATGATTATCCGCTCGGGCTTCAACGTCTATCCCGCCGAGGTCGAAGCGGTCCTCAGTTCACACAAAGACGTCGTGCAATGCGCCGTGGTCGGCCGTGTAATTGAGGGCAATGAAGAGATTGTCGGTTTTGTGCAGCTGCTGCCGGGATCGCAGGTGACGCCGGAGAATTTGATGAGTTTCATCAGATTTCAGCTCACCTCATATAAGCGGCCGTCCAAGATCATCATCCTTGATGCCTTGCCGGCCACCTCAACGGGCAAGATACTCAAGCACAAGCTCGCGGAGTCTCTGCAAGGCGAAGGTAGCCAAGTTCCTCCAGCGCTGACGGCCGAATTTACGCAGACAATGTATCTGACCTGACCGGGAGAACACCCTTGAAAAAAAGAAATGCAACCGTCGCCGTGATCGGAGCCGGCGATTTCATCGGCGGCGAGATCGCCAAGAAGTTCGCCTCGGAGGGCTTTACTATCTTCGCCGGCCGCCGCAACGGCGACAAGCTGGCGCCGTTGGTCAAGGAGATCGAGGCCGCCGGCGGCGAGATCCATGCACGTTCTCTCGATGCGCGCAAAGAGGAGGAGATCATCTCCTTCCTGAGTGATGCTGACAAGCACGCGCCTTTGGATGTCTGCATCTTCAACATTGGTGCCAATGTCAACTTCCCGATCCTCGACACGACCGAGCGCGTGTTCCGCAAGGTCTGGGAGATGGCCTGCTACTCCGGCTTCCTCGCCGGCCGTGAGGCGGCCCGGCTAATGCTGCCGCGCGGCCAGGGCAACATCTTCTTCACCGGTGCGACAGCGTCCTTGCGCGGCGGCAGCGGCTATGCCGCCTTCGCCAGCGCCAAATTCGGGCTGCGCGCCGTGGCGCAAGCGATGGCGCGCGAACTCGGCCCAAAGAATATCCATGTCGCCCACCTCATCATCGATTCGGGTGTGGACACCGAGTGGGTCCGCCAGCGGCGCCTGGAAGCCCTCGGGCCCAATGCGCTTGACGATCCCGATGCGCTGATGCCGCCGGCCTCGGTGGCGGTGTCCTATTGGCAGCTCTATCAGCAGCCGAAGAGCGCCTGGACCTTCGAGATGGAAATCCGTCCGTTCGGCGAGAAGTGGTAGGGGAGACCAGCGATGGAGCTCGCGCTATCGCCCGAGGACGCAGCGTTCCGCGATGAAGTGCGTGCCTTCATTGCGGACAATTATCCGCCGGAAATGCGCGTTCCGAATCCGGAGACCGATCTGACCAAGGAGCAGTCGCTGCTCTGGCACCGCATTCTCTACAAGAAGGGCTGGATCGCCCCGCTTTGGCCCAAGGAATATGGCGGCCCCGGCTGGTCGATCACGCAGCGCTTCATCTTCGAGCAGGAGACCTCCCGGGCGGGGACGCTGCCGCCGCTGGCGTTCAGCGTCACCATGGTCGGTCCCGTCATCTACACCTTCGGCAACGAGGCGCAGAAGAAGAAATTCCTGCCGCGGATCCTGTCCGGCGAGGATTGGTGGTGCCAGGGCTATTCGGAGCCGGGCTCCGGCTCGGACCTGGCGACCGTCCGGACCAAGGCGGTGCGCGACGGCGATCACTACATCGTCAACGGCCACAAGACCTGGACCACGCTGGCACAGCATGCCGACTGGATCTTTTGCCTCGTGCGCACCGATCCGAACGCGAAGCCGCAATCCGGCATCTCCTTTCTGCTGATCGACATGAAGTCGCCCGGCGTCACCGTGCGGCCGATCATCACGATCGACGGCAGCCATGAGGTCAACGACGTCTTCCTCGAAAACGTCCGCGTGCCGGTCGAGAATCTGGTCGGCGAGGAGAACAAGGGCTGGACCTACGCCAAATTCCTGCTCGGCAACGAGCGCACCAGCATGGCCGGCATCGGTCGCTCCACCCGCTACATCAACAAGCTGAAGCAGATCGTGAAGGCCGAGATCCCGGCTGACGATCCCGCGCATCTCGAATTCCTGCGCGACATCGCCCGCATCGAGCTTGACGTGCTGGCGCTGGAGGCGACCGAGCTGCGCGTCGTCGCCCAGATGGCGCGCGGCATCGATCCGGGACCGGCGGCCTCGCTGTTCAAGATTCGTGGCACCGAAATCTTCCAGAACATCACCGAGCTCACCCACCGGGCGATCGGCAATTACGGCCTTGCCATCCGCGAACATCCGGTCAGCGCCAACCGCTTCATGCCCGGCCCCGATTACGGCCACACCGCGTCGGAGAAATATCTGAACGCGCGCAAGCTCAGCATCTACGGCGGATCCAACGAGATCCAGCGAAACATCATCGCCAAGGCCGTACTTGGGCTCTAGCCACGGCGGATCGGGAGGATCGGATGGATATTCAGTTCACGGAAGAGCAGGAATTACTGCGATCCAGCGTCCAGCGCCTGCTGCGCGACCAGTATGACTTCGAGGCGCGGCGCAAGATTGTGGCGAGCGAGGACGGCTTCAGCCGGCAACAATGGGCCGCCTTCGCCGAGCTCGGCCTGCTCGCGGCGCCGTTGTCCGAGGACGCCGGCGGTCTTGGCGGCGGTCCGTTGTCGACCATGATCATCATGCACGAGTTCGGTCGCCACCTCGTGGTCGAGCCTTTCGTCGAGACGGTCGTGCTGGCCGGCGGCCTGATCGAGCACGTGGGCAAGCCGGAGCAGCGGCAGGCCTTCATTCCCGGCATCATCGACGGCAGCAAGATCTGGGCACTGGCCTGGACCGAGAAGGGCTCTCGCTTCGACTTTGCCAATGTCAAGACGACGGCGCGGCGCGAGGGCAACGACTACATTCTGAGCGGGGCGAAGACCATGGTGATCGCCGCGCCCTGGGCCGATTATCTGATCGTCTCGGCGCGAACCTCCGGCGACGACCGCGACCGCGGCGGCGTTAGCTTGTTCGTCGTCCATCGCCGCGCCGCCGGCATCGACCTGCAGAGCTTCAAGACCATCGACGGCCGCCGCGCCGCCGAGGTCAGCTTGCGCGAGGTCCGCGGGCAATTGCTCGGGCGGGAAGGCGACGGCGTTGCCGCGCTGGAAGCTGCCCGCGACCGCGCCATGGGCGCGCTCTGCGCCGAAGCAGTCGGCGCCATCGGCGAGCTGAACGCCGCGACGCTGGAGTATTCGAAGACGCGCAAGCAGTTCGGCACCACGATCGGCTCCTTCCAGGTGCTCCAACACCGGATGGTCGACATGTTCATCGCCCATCAGGAGGCGCTCTCCCTGATGCAGCATCTCAATCTCAGTCTCAGCGTCGGCGAATCCGGCTTGTCGCGGCTCGCCTCCGGGGCCAAGTCGAAGATCGGCTATGCCGGCAGGTTCGTCGCCGACCAGGCGGTGCAGCTTCACGGCGGCATGGGAATGACCGACGAGCTCAACGTCGGGCACTATTTCAAGCGTATCTCGTCCATCAACATCCAGTTCGGCGATCCCGCGTTCCACGTGCTGCGCTATGCGCAGCTGGACGCGGCAGCGTAACCAGAAGAGGCCAGCATGACGACCGAAGCAGTCATCGTTTCCACCGCAAGGACGGCCGTCGGCAAGGCCTATCGCGGCGCGCTCAACAACACCGACGGTCCGACCATGGCCGGCCACGTGATGGCCGAAGCCGTAAAGCGTGCCGGCATCGCGCCTGACGAGGTGGAGGACGTGGTGATGGGCTGCGCCATGCAGCAGGGCACCATGGTGATGAACGTGGCGCGCAAGGGCGCGATCCGCGCCGGCCTGCCCGTCACCGTCGCCGGCACCACCATCGACCGGCAATGCGCCTCCGGCCTTCAGGCCATCGCGGTCGCGGCGCGTTCGGTGATGCTTGACGGGGTCGAGGTCGCGATCGGCGGCGGCATCGAATCGATCAGCCTCGTGCAGAACGAGCACATGAACAAGTTCCACGCCGTCGACGACGAGCTGATGGCGATGAAGCCGGACATGTATATGTCGATGCTCGACACCGCCGAGATCGTCGCCGAGCGTTACAAGATCGGCCGCGACCAGCAGGACGAATATAGCCTCGAATGTCAGCGCCGGATCGGTGCCGCGGTACAGGCAGGGCGCTTCGATGACGAGATAGTCCCGATCACGACTAGGATGGCGGTCGTCAACAAGGACACCAAGGAGGTTACTTATCAGCAGGTGACCCTGTCGAAGGATGAGGGGCCGCGCCCCGAGACCACAGCGGAAGGACTTGCGAAGATCAAGCCGGTGTTCGAAGGCAAGACCATCACGGCTGGCAACGCCAGCCAGCTCTCCGACGGCGCATCGGCCTGCGTGATCATGAGCGACAAGATCGCCGCGAAGAAAGGCCTGAAGCCGCTCGGCATCTTCCGTGGCTTCGTCGCCGCCGGTGTGGAGCCGGACGAAATGGGCATCGGTCCGGTCGCGGCGATCCCGCGCCTGCTCAAGCGGCACGGCCTGAAGATCGATGACATCGATCTCTGGGAGCTCAATGAGGCCTACGCCGTCCAGGTGATCTATTGCCGCGACAAGCTCGGCATTGATCCGAACAGGCTGAACGTCAATGGCGGCTCGATCGCGATCGGACATCCTTATGGCATGACGGGCGCCCGGCTTGCAGGGCACATCCTGATCGAGGGGCGCCGGCGCAAGGCGAAGTACGGCGTGGTAACCATGTGCATCGGCGGCGGCATGGGCGCGGCGGGCCTGTTCGAAATCGTCAACTGATCGGAAAGCGGAGAACGCACGTGAAGACAGCAATTACTGAACTGTTCGGCATCCAGCATCCGATCATCCAGGGCGGCATGCATTATGTCGGCTTCGCCGGGCTGGCCGCTGCGGTGTCCAATGCCGGCGGCCTTGGCATCATCACCGGCCTGACCCAGCGGACGCCGGAATTGCTGGCCAAGGAAATCGCGCGCTGCCGCGACATGACCGACAAGCCATTCGGCGTGAACCTGACTTTCCTTCCGAGCTTTACCGCACCGCCTTACCCGGAATACATCGCCGCGATCAAGGAAGGCGGCGTCAAGGCAGTGGAAACCGCTGGCCGCAGCCCCGAGCAGTACATGCCCGCGTTGAAGGCGGCCGGCATCAAGGTGATCCACAAGTGCACCTCGGTGCGGCACTCACTCAAAGCCGAGAAGATCGGCTGTGACGCCGTCAGCGTCGATGGCTTTGAATGCGGCGGACATCCCGGAGAAGACGATATCCCGAACATGATCCTGCTGCCGCGCGCGGCGGATGAACTGAAGATTCCGTTCGTGGCCTCGGGCGGCATGGCGGATGCGCGCAGTCTCGTCGCCGCTCTGTCGATGGGCGCGGCCGGCATGAACATGGGCACCCGCTTCGTCGCCACCAAGGAAGCGCCGGTCCACGACAACGTAAAGCAGGCGCTGGTCAAGGCGACCGAACTCGACACCGTGCTGGTGATGCGCGCGCTACGCAATACCGAGCGCGTTCTGAAGAACAAGGGCGTCACCCATCTGCTCGAAGTCGAGCGCGAGAAGGGGGCGAGCCTCAAGATCGAGGATATCCACGAACAGGTGGCGGGTGTCTACCCCAGGGTGATGGTCGATGGCGATATGGATGCCGGCGCCTGGAGCTGCGGCATGGTGGTCGGACTGATCAACGATATCCCGACGGTGAAGGAGCTGATCGATCGTATCATGGCGGATGCCGAGCGAATCATCCGTCAACGCCTGACTGGTTTCCTCGATGGTGCCGAGCAAAGGCCGGCTGCCGCCCGGGCGATCGCGTAGCCGGATGTTCTAACGAGGCGATACCCACGCACGGTTGTGCGAGGGGTGATCGTTACGGCGAGGCTCGATTGACAGGCAATGGACGGCCTTCGGCAGTCTCGGGGGAGGGGAGTTTATGGATCTGGCCGACTTCCACTACTACGAGCCTTCGAAGGGCCACCGGCTCCGACATAATCCATTCAACGCAATTGTCGCACCGCGTCCGATCGGTTGGATTTCGTCACGCAATGCGGCTGGTCAACTGAACCTCGCTCCATACAGCTTCTTCAACGCGTTCCTCTACGATCCACCGATAATCGGGTTCTCCTCAATTTCGTGGAAGGACACCGTCAAGAACGTCAGCGAGACCCGCGAATTTGTTTGGAATCTGGTTACGATGGATCTTGGCGAGCGCATGAACGTGACGGCGACGCCGCTCGATCACGGCGTGAGCGAGTTCGAAGCAGCAGGGCTGACGCCAATCGCCGGGCGCCACGTAGCGGTGCCGCGGGTAGGCGAGAGCAGGGCCGCTATGGAATGCAAGGTCGTCGAGGTCTCTCAGCTGGCGAATGCGCGCGGTGAGAAGGTCGAAGGATGGTTCGTACTCGGCGAGGTCGTCGCAGTATACATCGACAAGTCTTTGATCGAGGACGGCGTATACAACACTGCACTTGCGCGTCCCATACTGCGCGCCGGCCGTGGTGGTGATTACCTCGAGGTCAAGACGGAGAACATGTTCGAGATGCCGCGCCCGCCAGGCAGCAGCAAACCGGAATTCCACGGCACCTGATTGGAGGAACGATCGTGACCCAGCATGTAAAAACCGAAGTCACCGCAGGCATCATGACGATAACGCTGGCCCGTGCTGAGAAGAAGAATGCGCTCAGCAACGCCATGTACAGCGCCATGTCGGATGGGCTGGAGCATGCGGAGAAAGATCCGGCCGTACGGGTCGTTCTATTTCAGGGAGATGGCGACAGTTTTACGTCCGGAAACGACATCGCCGATTTCAGTGCCCAAGCCAACGGTAGCAATACAGGGGAAAGCCAGGCGTTCCGGTTCATCCGCAATCTCGGTAAGGCCACCCGTCCACTCGTCGCCGCAGTGCAGGGCAACGCGGTAGGCGTTGGCACCACGATGTTGCTGCATTGCGACCTCGTATTTCTTGCCGACACGGCGAAGCTGATGACACCATTCGTAAATCTGGCGCTGGTTCCTGAGGCGGCTTCGAGTTGGTTGCTGCCCGCCCGCATCGGGCATGTCCGCGCATACGCCATGTTTGCGTTGGGGGAGCCGCTCGATGCATCCGCCGCATTGGCCTGCGGTCTGGCTAACGCCGTGGTACCGGCCGCTGACTTGCGCGGCAGGGCTTGGCAGGCCGCGGAAGCCCTGACCAAACGGCCCGCGGGCTCTCTCAGCCACACCAAAGCGCTCATGCGCGAAATGGACAAGATCGCTGCCCAAATAAACCGGGAAAGCGCGCTATTTGCCGAGCGGTTGCAGACCGGCGAAGCCCGCGAAGCGTTCGCGGCGTTTGCCGAGCGGCGTAAGCCGGACTTCACAAGCCTGACGAGCGACTGACAAGTGGCCCATGTGTGTCAAAGCCAATCAAGACCTCGGGAGCCGCGCGTACAGACCAAGCGCCAGCAGTGAAAACGCGCTCAGCACGACGCCCAGCGCCAGCATTGCTTCATGCGACACCGTGGCTGCAAGCCATACGCCGATTGCGGCGTTCATCATCTGCCAGAAACCCAGCAGCGCCGAGGCTGCGCCGGCCTTCTCCCCAAATGGAGAGAGCGCTCGCGCGGTGGCCAGTGGACTAACGACGCCCATGCCGAGGAGAAATACGCACATTGCGCCCAGAAACGGCAGAAAAGTCGGGCTGATCATTGAGATGAGCAGTACCGCAAAGCTACTGGCGGCCGTCGCCCACAGTCCTGCCCGGATCGGGCCATCGAGGCCATAGCGTGGCGCCAGTTTCGTCGCCAGCATGCCCGCGGCGAATACGATAAACACGGTGCCGGCGAAGAACAGGCCGAGCTGGATCGGCGTGAAGTGCATCGCTTCGATGAATAGTCGCGGTGCAGCCGAAAACATCGAGAACAAGCCGCCTATGATCAGGCTCGCCGTCGCAGCTGGAATAGCGAAGCGACGATCGCCAATCAGGCCAATATAGGTCCTGGCGATGGCGACCGGATTGAGCGGAGTGCGGGTGGAGTTGTGGGTTTCGCCGAGGACGATGCCGTAGCCAATGGCGCCAGCTCCGGCAAACGCCGCGACAAAAGCGAACTCGGAGCGCCAGCCAAAACTGTGATCGAGTGCGCCGCCCAGCAGCGGCGAGAATCCGGGGGCTGCTGACATTGCGATCATGATGATAGCCATCGCGCGTGCCAGCGCCGGCCCACTGAACATGTCGCGGGCGATGGCGCGAGACAGCACGGACGTCGCGCACGCGCCAGCAGCCTGCACGACGCGGCCGGCCAAAAGGTTAGGCAGGTCGTTTGCCAAACCGCACCAGACGCTGCCGGCGAAGAACACGGCAAATCCGATCAAGACTGGCCAGCGTCTTCCGTAGCGATCCGAAAGCGGTCCAACCACGAGCTGGCCCAATCCGAACACCGCAAGGAAGACCGTGATGGCGAACGTGACCGCCGCGCTGGTGACATTCAATGAGATCGCAATTTGTGGCAGCGACGGCAGCAAGATGTTGGTCGCGAGCGTTCCCATGGCGGCCAGGACGGAAAGAACTGCGATTGCGAGGCGGCTGGAGACGGGAGCGTCCCTCGGCACCCTTTTGGTCGTTTGGCACTGGCCAGCCATGGGAACTTTCGCGCTGATAGATAGGCAGGTCACGAGGCGGCGAGTGACGCGGTTCGCGCCGCTCGCCGAGCCCTTTCTGGTCGGATCGGCCGTGCTACCTGCGGACGACGCGCTCGATCGCGATGGCGGTGGCTTCACCGCCGCCGATGCACAACGCCGCTACGCCGCGTTTGAGGTTCTGCGCCTCCAGCGCATGCAGGAGTGTCACCATCAGGCGCGCGCCGGTGGCACCGATTGGATGACCGAGCGCGCAGGCGCCGCCATTGACGTTCAGCTTCTCCCTGGGGATGCCGAGATCCTTCTGTGCGGCCATCGCCACCACGGCAAAGGCTTCGTTGATCTCGAACAGATCGACATCCCCGACGCTCCAGCCCACCTTGTCCAACAGCTTGCGAATGGCCGGGATCGGGGCGGTGGTGAACCATTGCGGTTCCTGGCTATGGGTGGCGTGGCCTTTGATCTCGGCCAGTACGGGGAGGCCGTCGCGATCGGCGAGCGAGCGCTTTGCAAGAATGAGCGCCGCAGCGCCATCGGCATTGGCGGAGGAGGCGGCCGGCGTGATGGTGCCGTTGGCGCGGAACGCGGGTTTCAGCCCGGGGATCTTGGCGGGATCGACCTTGAGCGGGTGCTCGTCATTGGCGATGATCCGCGGCCCGACCTTTTCAGTCAGTGTGATCGGCGCGATCTCGGCTTTGAATGCGCCACCCTCCACGGCCTTGCGGGCGCGGCTCAAAGTCTCCATCGCGTAGGCGTCCTGATCTTTCCGGGTGAATTGATAGGCTTCCGCGGTGGCCTCACCGAAATCGCCCATCGAGCGGCCGGTCTCATAGGCATCCTCCAGCCCGTCCATCAACATGTGATCGATGATCCGGTCATGGCCGGCGCGGTAACCGCCGCGTGCCTTGGCCAGCAGATAGGGCGCATTGCTCATGCTCTCCATGCCGCCCGACAGTACGATCGAGGCTGAGCCCGCATTGATGATGTCGTGGGCCAGCATGGTCGCCTTCATGCCGGAGCCGCAGACCTTGTTGACGGTTGTGGCGCCGGTGGCATCCGGCAGTTTGGCGCCGCGGGCGGCTTGGCGCGCCGGCGCCTGGCCTTGTCCGGCCGGCAAGACGTTGCCTATGAAAACCTCATCGATCCGCTCGGGCGCCAGCTTGGCCCGTTCCAGCGCCGCGCCGATCACGTGGGAGCCGAGCTTGTGGGCGCTGAGAGGCGACAACTCGCCCATGAAGCGGCCGAGTGGCGTGCGGGCGGCGGAAAGGATGACGACGGGGTCGGAAGCGGTGGCCATGGCGAACTCTCCTGTTGATAGATGTTGTTATATGACGATGATCATATAAGATAGCCGGCATTGCAATGAAATCTTCGAGGGGATGGGGACGGGTTGTGCAGCCGATCACCTTAGGACCTTGCACGGAGTGGCGATGCGATACGTAGAAGACCACAGGCGTCAAACCCACGATCGGATCGTTGAAAATGCCTCCTACGGTTTGCGCCAAAGGGGCGCGGAAGGGCTCAGTGTTGTCGACCTAATGAAGCTCGCGGGTCTCACGCATGGCGGTTTCTATAATCATTTCGATTCGCGTGCCGCGCTTGTCAGCGAGGCGATCGCCTTTGCAATGGACCAAACGACTGAGCGATGGAAAAAACTGGCGAACGGGAAAGCCGGCAGGGAACGCTTCGATGCGTTGATCGCCGATTATCTTAGTCTCAGGCATCGCGACAATCCTAAACACGGTTGCGCGCTTCCAACCCTAGCCGTCGATGTCGCGCGATCGAGCCCGAGCGAGCAGCAGGCCCTGGCTTCCAAACTGGAGAAAATGATCGATGCCCTTGTCGAGCTCCTTCCCAGCGAGCCACCTCAACAGGTCCGCCAGATCGCGACGGGCACTATCGCAACCATGGTGGGATCGATCGTGCTGTCGCGTGCCGTCGGCACGGGAAAACTTTCCGACCGCATCCTCGATGCCGGACGCAAGGCCGTAGGCGGCCGGACCCGGAAGCCGCAACGAACAACAACGAAGGCGACGCGCTGCGAAAAATCATAACCTTCGGGAGGTCCCCATGACGGCCGGCAGATGGCTCAAGACAGCCTGCAACCTGTGTTACATCAATTGCGGGATCGAAGTCCTGGTGAATGACGGGCTGCTCGAGAAAGTGCGGGGCGACCGTTCGAGCCCGAAATCACAGGGTTATCTGTGCAACAAGGCGACCCGGATTCCATATTATGCGCATCACAAGGATCGGCTCACGACCCCGCTGCGCCGTCGCGCGGACGGCGGCTTCGATGAAATCGAGTGGGACGTGGCGATCGCAGAAATCGCGGCGCGGCTGCGCGACATCGTCGACAGATATGGCGGCAAGAGTATCGCCCTTTACGGCGGTGGCGGGCAGGGCAACCACGCCGGCGGCGCCTACGCCAGCGGATTGTTGCGCGCGCTGGGCTCGCGCAGCGTCTTCAACGCCCTTTCGCAGGAAAAAACCGGCGACTTCTGGGTCAATGGCCACATGTTCGGCAGCCAGACGTGCCACACCGCCGAGGACGTCCATCATTGCGATCTCCTGCTTGTCATCGGTGCAAATCCCTGGATCGCGCACGGCTTTCCCAATGCGCGCGACCACCTCAATCAAATCCGCAAGGACCCGGCACGCAAGCTGATCGTGATCGATCCCAGGCGAACTGAGACCGCCGAAATGGCGGATCTGCATCTTGCGGTTCGTCCCGGTGCCGATGCGTTTCTCCTGGGCGCGCTTCTGGCCACGCTCGTCCGGTCCGACCGGATCGACCATGCCTTCATTGAGGAGCACACGATCGGCTTCGCAGAAGTGAGGCAGGCGCTGTTGGATATCCCCGTAGGAGAATGGGCTGCGGCCGCGGACATCTCGGTCGCTGATATCGAGCGTTGCGCCGCGATGATCGTGGCGGCGAAGGCCATGGTGGTGCGGGTCGAGCTTGGTATCCAGCAGGGCATCAACTCGACGCTCAACTCCTATCTCGAAAAGCTTCTAATCATGCTTTCCGGAAATTTCGGCCGTAAAGGTACCAACCAATTGCATAGCTGGCTTCAACCGCTATGGGGAAATTCTCCGAACCAGACATTCACACCGACCGGCGACGCGATTATTGGGGGCCTGTTGCCGCCCAACATTTTCCCCGAAGCGGTCCTCAAGGACCATCCCGACCGGTTGCGCTGCGCCTGGATCGACAGTTCCAATCCCGCAAACACGGCCGCAAACACCGAGGCCGTGGAGCGCGCGCTGCGCTCGCTCGATCTGTGCGTTGTGGTCGACGTTGCGATGACCGAAACCGCACAGCTCGCGCATTACGTTCTCCCGGCGTCCTCACAGTTCGAGAAAACGGAATTCACCCTGTTCAACTTCGAATTTCCGACGAACTATTTTCATGTTCGTGCCGGTGTGTTGCCGCCGCTCGCCGGCACCTTGCCGGAACCCGAAATCTACACGCGGCTTGCCATCGCCCTGGGGCTTCTGCCAGGTGACAATGTGCTCGCGCCCCTGCGGGAGGCCGCGCGGCGTTCGCGAGCCGAGTTCGCCATCGCCTTTCGTGCTGTCATCGCTGAAAACCCCGGCGCGGTCGCTGCGCTCGTGCTCTATCACACGCTAGGGCAGACGCTTCCGGACGGCACGGCGGCTGCGGCACCTTTGTGGGGGGCGGCACTGGCTTGCGCGAAGCGATCGCCGCAAGCGGTGCGGCGGGCGATCGGCGCATCGGATGAAGTGGCGGATCACCAGCTCGGCGATCTCCTGTTCGACACGATCGTAGCCACCCGGCAAGGCACTGCCATTACCCGGCACGACTATGATGAGGTCTGGTCATTGATCAGCCATTCGGACCGCAAGGTTCGGCTGGTGGTCCCGCAAATGTTGGAATGGCTCGCGCGGCTCGATCCGCAGGCAGCGGGCGCGCCAAAGGAGTTTCCGTTCATGCTGGCGGCCGGTGGCCGCCGCATGTTCAATGCCAACCAGATCTTTCGCGATCCTGCGTGGCGTCGCGATGATCCGGACGGCGCCATGTTGATCAATTCCAGCGATCTGAGCGAGTTGGGCGCGGAGGATGGTGACTGGGTCGCCGTCGAGTCGGCGGCCGGGCGGCTGGTCGTGCGCTGCAAGGTCGACGACGCCATGCGGAATGGCCAGCTGGCGCTGCCGCACGGCTACGGTCAGGCATACCCCACGCCAGACGGAGAGCGGCTGATCAACGGGCCGCGCATCAATCTGCTCACCGAGAGCGGCAACCGCGATCCCATTGCGGGAACGCCCTACCACAAGAACGTCGCGGTTCGTCTGGCACTGGTTTCCGCGCAGGAGGCCGCCGTCTATCAGTCGCAGTCCGAGCGTATTCATATGAGCGCGGCCGGGTAATCGCTCGAACGGAGCATCGAATGACCGAGAAACCAATCGCGATCGTCACCGGGGTAGGGCCGGGCACGGGAGCTGCCATCGTCAAGCGGTTCTCTGCAGGCGGATTCCGTATCATAGCGCTTGCTCGCTCAGCTGACCTCATCAATTCCCTTGCGCAAGAAATTCCCGACGTGCACGCGGTGACCTGCGATGTCTCAGACGAGAGCCAGGTGAGGACCGTCGTCGCCGACGTAAAGGGCCGGTTCGGTGCGCCCGAAGTTCTCGTCCACAACGCGGTAGGAGGGGGCTGGGGGAGCTTTCGCGAGATCGATCCGAAGATGCTGAAGGGTAATTTCGAAGTCAACGTCATGGGCCTGCTGTACCTGGCGCGCGAGGTGGCTCCTGACATGATCGATCGCGGCAAGGGCGCAATCCTGGTGACCGGAAACACGTCTTCGATCCGAGGCAAAGCTAACTTTGCCGGCTTCGCTCCGACGAAGGCGGCACAGCGTATATTGGCCGAGTCGATCGCACTGGACATTGGGCCTCTCGGCGTGCACGTCGCCTATCTTCTCATCGACGCTGTGATCGACACGCCCAGGATGCGCGCGCGCATAAGCGACAAACCGGATGAATTCTTCATCAAGCCTGCTGCCATCGCCGACGAACTGTACCATCTCTACGGTCAGGACCGATCGGCGTGGTCATTCCTAACGGAACTGCGGCCATTCCGCGAAAACTGGTGACACCTGGCCAATGAGAAACGCGGTTGCGATTACGTGCTTATCATTTAAGAGCGCGGCAGATGCCGAACCTGAAAGGTCAGAACCATGACGGGTGAGTCAATCTCGGTTGATACAGGGACGGACGAACTGCTGTGCGTGATCCGGGATCGCGTTGCCGTGATCACCTTGAACCGGCCCGAGGCGCGAAATTCGCTGTCCGATCATCTCACGCCGGCGTTGCGTCGGATGATCAAGCAGAGCGGTGACGATCCGGACGTCGGCGCACTGCTGATTACCGGTGCAGGCAGCGCTTTCTGTTCCGGCGGCGACGTTAAGGGGATGGGCGGCAGTTCGGCCGCACCGGCTATGTCATTCAGCGACAAGGTTGCGCGACTGAAGGAGCGTCAGCGAACGCTGACCGGCGTACTTGTCTCGGTGCGCAAACCGACCATCGCGGCCCTGCCGGGACCGGCGGCTGGCGCTGGGCTTGCGATCGCGCTCGCCTGCGATATTCGTATCGCGGCTGAATCCACCATCATGACGACAGGTTATGCCAGAATTGCGCTCACCGGCGATTACGGCATTTCATGGCTGCTGACCCGGCTGGCCGGGACTGCGCGTGCCCGCGAGCTGATGTTTTTATCCGAACGGATCGATGCACGGCGCTGCGAAGCATTTGGATTGGTCAATCGCGTGGTGCCTGATGTCGATCTGCAAAACGAAGCGTTCGCATTGGCTCGGACTTTGGCGAACGGTCCCGTGAGCGCGTATGCCTCGATGAAGGATAATCTCGACCTTGCGTTGTCGGCTGACTTTCTTACGTCATTGGATCAGGAGGCCGAGAAGATGGTCGTTGCTGCGGGTACCGCGCAGCACGCCGAAGCCGTTCGGGCCTTCATCGAAAAACGCGCTCCCAGCTACAGGTGAGATTGATGAGAATGCCGGCGACTCCAGACGGAATCGTTTCCTGATCGGGCGCGAACTGCCTGCTCCCGCGTAAGGTCACTTCTCGGCCGATTTATTGGCCGGTAATGGTCCGGCAATATCCGCAACCACGGCAGCCATCAGCGATTCCGCCAAAGGGGCGTGCGCAATCACCCGAGACAATATGACGGCCCCAACCATCTCCGAGAGGATGGCCGCGGGATGTCTGCCGTCGGTGGACCTTGGGGGCATGGACGACAGTTGTGCGATCTGCTCAAGATAGAATTGGATCGCCGTCGTGAAGATGGCGCGGAGAGCGGGATCTTCGCGCCGCGCCGCGTCGGCGGCCAACGCCGGCAGAATGCATCCGGAACTCAGATCGTCGCGATGAGCGGATGACACGTAGCGTTCGATCAGTGTACGAAACGGATCCTCAGGCTGTTGGGCAAGTCCTTCCTTCAGCAGCGCTATCGTGTCCGCGATCGCATGTTCGCTGGCCTTGACCGCCAGCTCATCCTTCGAAGCGAAGTTGCGATAAAAGCCGCCATGGGTCAGCCCCGCTGCCTTCATGATGTCGGCAACGCCGATCCCGTCGAAACCATGCTTACGCAGCAGGCGCGCTGCGGTCTCGATGGTCTGCTCGCGGTTCTCCAGCGCCTTTTCCCGCGTCACCCTCATGTTTTTCTCACTCCGTTGGCAGAAGCCGAGCGTTCTCAGATTCGCGAAAATCGCGCTTGACATTTTTGATGACGGATATCATCTATCAGTAATGATGACGATCGTCATCAAAAATATGCGAAAGGGTCGTTTCACTTTGAAATCGACTGCTTCGCGCAAGAGGTAATATGATGCCGTCCTTTAAGGCGCTGGAGCGCCAGAAGACCGCGTTCCTCACTGGTGCGTCTAGCGGCATCGGCAAGGCCGCCGTTTCCGCGCTGGCGAGTGCTGGCTACCGAGTAATCGGAACCAGTCGACGAGCCGATCCCGACGCGGTCGTCAATGGTATCCGGATGATTCCGTGCGACGTCACGTCAGATGAATCCGTCGCAGTCGCCGTCGCTCGCGCATATTCCGAACTCGGGCAGATCGATCTACTGATCAACAATGCCGGAGTTGGAGTGACAGGCGCCGCAGAAGAAAGCTCGATCGCGCAAGTCCGCTCGCTGTTCGAGACGAATTTCCACGGCGTTGTGCGGATGACCAATGCCGTGTTGCCAATCATGCGAGCACAGGGTGGCGGGCGGATCCTCAATGTCGGCTCCGGGCTGGGGCTCATTCCGGCTCCCTACAGCGCCTACTATTCGGCCAGCAAGCACGCGATCGAGGGATACTCGGAGTCGCTAGATCATGAAGTGCGCGAATTCGGTGTGCGCGTCGTTGTTATCGAGCCGGCCGCTACGCGTACCCCGTTTGAAGCCAGCACCGTCCCGTCCGATATGCCACTCGCCGCCTACAACGCGAGCCGCACGAAGTATCTTGTGGCGTATGAGCGGGCGATGGCTGTGGCGGACACGGCTGAAAGCGTAGCCGAAACCATCGTCCAGGCTGCGCGCGATAAAACTCCGCGCCTGCGCTACCCCTCGGGCAAGGCCGCGAGGAAAGCTGCATTCGCCCGGCGTTTTGTTCCTCGGGCTCTATTCGACAAGATACTGCGGTCGCAATTCGGGCTGGCGTAGCCAGCACATGCATCTCGTGGCGCGAGCAGGAAACTGCGCCAACCGACCGAATGTCCCCCTTCCATGTTGGGACTTCCGGTCTGAGCCGGACAACGGAGTAAGCGATGACCAGCTATGTCAGTCACCCCGTATCGGTTGTGCGCTATGTTGATGCGCCGAATCTTTCCATCCGTGCTGCAGGAACTACCTTTGCTTATCGCGACATCGGTCCGCGCAGTGGCGTGCCATTAATCCTTCTGAACCATTGGGGCGCGGTTCTCGACAATTTCGATCCACCGATCGTCGATGGGCTCGCCACCAAGCATCGCGTCATCGCGATCGACTACCGAGGCATCGGCGCTTCAAGCGGGAAAGCGCCGGTCACCGTTGGTGAAATGGCGCAAGATACGATTGCTGTAATCGCGGCGCTGGGCTTTGAAAAAGTCGATCTGCTTGGCTTTTCCCTCGGCGGCTTCGTAGCCCAGGATATCGCGCTGACAGCCCCTGGTCTCGTGCGAAAGCTGATTCTGACCGGCACGGGTCCGGCGGGCGGCGAAGGTATCGACAAGGTTGGGCCGGTGTCCTGGCCGCTGATGATCAAGGGGTTGCTGACACTGCGAGATCCAAAGTTCTACCTGTTCTTCACGCCCACGACCAATGGCCGCCGAGCCGCAAGGGCCTTTCTGGCAAGGCTGAAGGAGCGCAAGGCAGACCGGGACAAAGGAGCCACAGCCGAGGCCTTCTTGCGGCAACTCAAGGCGATCAAGAGCTGGGGCCAGCAGGCGCCTCAGGATCTCGGCAGCATCCGTATCCCGGTCCTGATCGCGAATGGCGATAACGACATCATGGTGCCGACCGCGAACAGCACCGACATGGCACGGCGTATCCCGGGCGCACAACTGGTCATCTACGAAGATGCCGGGCATGGCGGGATTTTCCAGTACCACGCCGATTTCGTGCCGAAGGCGCTGTCCTTTCTCGACGCCTAACGCTGCGGCTAACTTTCAAATGGAGATGACATCATGAAGGCGTTCGTTGTCGACAAGTACAAGAAGAAGAGCGCTCTGCGCTTGGCAACCATGCCAGAACCGGAACTTCTGGACGATGATGTCCTGGTTCGGGTTCATGCAACTGCTGTGAACGTCCTGGACTCCAAGCTCAGGGATGGAGAATTCAAACTCATCCTGCCGTATCGTCCGCCCTTCATTCTGGGCCACGATGTGGCCGGGATCGTCGTCAGGGTTGGCCCCAGGGTGCGACGGTTCAAGGCGGGCGACGAAGTCTACGCACGGCCGCGCGATAATCGCATCGGAACATTCGCCGAATTCATCGCCATGAATGAAGCGGACGTGGCGCCGAAGCCCTCGAACATCAGCATGAAGGAGACCGCTTCCATCCCGCTGGTGGGGCTGACCGCTTGGCAGGCGCTGGCCGAGGTGGGCAAGCTGAAGCCCGGCCAGAAGGTCTTCATCCAGGCGGGCTCCGGCGGTGTGGGGACTTTCGCGATCCAACTCGCCAAGCATCTCGGTGCGGTCGTTGCGACGACGACAAGCGCGAAAAATGCCGAGTTGGTCAAGAGCCTCGGCGCGGACTTGGTGATCGATTACAAGACTCAGGATTTCGAGAAGGTCTTGTCAGGCTACGACCTTGTCGTGCACAGCCAGGACGCCAAGACGCTCGAAAAATCTCTGCGCGTGCTCAAGCCGGGCGGCCTCCTTATCTCGATCTCCGGGCCGCCCGACCCCGAATTCGCCAGAGAGCATGGGATGAACATCTTCATGAAACTGGTGATACGCTTGCTGAGCCGCGGCGTGCGGAAAAAGGCCAGAAGCCTCGGGGTGCGCTTCTCGTTCCTGTTCATGCATGCGCAGGGGCAGCAGCTGAGCGAAATCACGACCCTGATCGAATCCGGCGCAATCCGTCCGGTCGTGGATAAAATTTTCCCGTTCGAAAAAACCGGCGATGCGCTCGCCTATGTCGAGACCGGGCGTGCGAAGGGCAAGGTCGTCATCACGGTCGCAGACTAGAATCCTCTGCGGCCTCATCGGAATTGCGATGGGCGTAATAGATCCCCTTGAGAGAGAACAAGATTATGGCTGACAATTCTACTGTCCTTGTCACCGGAGCCTCCTCGGGCATCGGGGCGACCTATGCAGACCGTTTCGCTCGCCGCGGCCACAATCTCGTGCTGGTGGCCCGCGACAAGGAGCGAATGGAGGCACTCGCTGCCCGGCTTCGTGACGAGACGGGTGTTGCTATCGACATTCTGCAGGCCGATCTCACCAACCCAGCTGAGCTCGCGGTCGTGGAAACCCGGCTGCGTGACGACCGCCGCATTGGTGTCCTCGTCAACAATGCCGGGGCGGCTCTGGGTGGGACCTTTGTCGCGCAAGCTGCCGACGATGTCGGACGTCTTGTCGCTCTGAACACGACCGCTGTCGTTCGCCTTGCCAGCGCCGTGGCGCCGCGGTTTGTCGCGGCCGGCGAAGGCGCGATCGTCAACATTTCGTCAGTGGTCGGGCTCGCGCCGGAGTTCGGGATGTCGGTGTACGGCGCGACCAAAGCTTTCGTGACGTTTCTGTCTCAGGGGCTCAGCCTCGAACTCGGCCCCAAGGGCGTCTATGTCCAGGCGGTGCTGCCCGCTGCGACACGCACCGAGATCTGGGAGCGTGCCAGCATTGACGTCAACACGCTTCCGGTGGTGATGGACGTGGGAGAGTTGGTTGACGCTGCGTTGGTTGGCTTCGATCGTCGTGAACCTGTCACGATTCCGCCACTCCACGACGCCGGGCAGTGGGACGCCTATCAGGCGGCTCGGCAAGCAATGCTTCCGGGTGTTCGGCAAGAATATGCCGCTGCCCGCTACCACGGGTCGCTCTGATTGATGTTGGTGCGACTGCGGCACAAGCGCTCAACTCGTCGTCTTTGAAATCGTCGGAAAGAGTAGCTCGAATCGATCTCCAGTTCTCGCACACGCGGCCGCTGCCGCACCTATGTGCTCGGTGGCATGGGTGGCAATGCGGGCGCGAATGCGGGATTGGGAAGTTCAACGGATGAATCCTCAAACTCCAAGGGTAAAGGTGATAGATGGCTAACAAGACGCTCTTTGAGCCTTATGTACTCGGCTCTCTCACTCTGTCCAACCGGATCGTCATGGCGCCGTTGACGCGCAACAGAGCGAGTGCCGGGTTTGTGCCGGGCGATCTCGCCGCGGAATACTACGCGCAACGCGCCTCGGCGGGCCTGATCATCTCGGAGGCGACCCAGATCTCGCAGCAAGGACAGGGCTATCAGGACACGCCCGGCATCTACTCCCACGCGCAGATCGACGGCTGGCGAAGGGTGACCGATGCTGTTCATGACAAGGGCGGACGCATCTTCCTGCAGCTCTGGCACGTTGGTCGGGTGTCGCATGTCGACCTGCAGCCGGAGGGCCAGCCTCCGGTGGCGCCTTCCGCGGTCAGGGCGCAGACCAAGACCTTCGTGAACAACACCTTCGTCGATGTGTCGGAACCTCGGGCGCTCAAACTCGACGAGATCCCCGGCATTATCGAGGACTTCCGTCGCGCCGCTGGCAATGCGATTGCCGCCGGCTTCGATGGTGTCGAGGTTCACGGCGCGAACGGTTACCTGCTCGATCAATTCGCTAAGGACGGAGCCAACACACGCGCCGATGCATATGGCGGGTCGGTCGAGAATCGTGCCAGGCTTATGCTTGAGGTGACAGCGGCAGTCGTTGAAGAAGTTGGGGTGAACCGAACCGGGGTTCGGATTTCGCCGGTGTCGCCTGCCAACGGAGTGTCCGCAACCGACCCGCAGGCACAGTTCAACTACATTGTCGCGAAGCTCGACGAGCTCGGTATCGCCTACCTCCATGTCGTTGAAGGCGCGACGGGCGGACCGCGCGACGTTACACCGTTCGACTTCAAGGCGCTTCGGAACAAGTTCAAGAATACGTATATTGCCAACAACGGCTACGATCTGGACCTCGCGACGACGCGGTTGCGGGAAGGGCTGGCGGATCTGTTTGCCTTCGGAAGGCCGTTCATCGCCAACCCGGATCTTGTCGAGCGCCTAAAGATGGGGGCGCCGCTAGTGAACCTTAATCCGGCGACTCTCTACGGGGGAAGCTCGGCGGGCTACACCGACTATCCGACCATGGCTGAATCAGCCCGCCGTTGACGCTCAGAGGGCCGCGCGCATGCGCGGTCCTCTTTCTCGCGCTCCAATCTCGATAGCCATCGGGCCAATCGGCTCGGGAGGCGTGGAGCATTTCGTCCCATCACAAGGAGCACATCATGGCAGACACGCATGGCACGGCACCGACCCGCATCATCGAAGTGGACGGCGATCGCTTCGCCTACCGTCGCTGGGGCAACGCGGCTTCTGGACAGCCTCCGCTGTTCTTCCTTCAGCATTTTCGCGGCGGCATGGATCATTGGGATCCGCTCATGACAGACGGACTGGCGGCAGGCCGCGAGGTCATTCTGTACGACTACCGCGGCTGCGCATCGTCAACGGGTGCGCCGCGCACCCTCATCGAGGACATGGCTGATGACGCGGCACAGGTGATCCAAGCGCTCGGTATTTCCAGGGTCGACGTCGTGGGGTTCTCGCTCGGGGGAATGGTGGCGCAGGATCTGACTCGACGTCATCCAGATCTGGTCCGTAGGCTGATGTTGCTCGGCACCCAGCCGCGCGGCGGCAATCCCGATCCTAATCCGAAGATTTTCGAAGTCGCACCCCGACCAGTGCCGACTGTTGACGACTTCCTGTTTCTGTTCTTCGGTCCATCCGAGGCGGCCAAACAGGCCGGTCGCGACTTCTGGGAACGTCGCCACCAGCGCAAGGATCAGGATCCGCCGAGTTCGCCAGAATTCATGCAGGCTCAGATCGCCGCGAACACCGCCTTTGTTGCACCGCTCGATCCGGAAAAGCCATTCGCCCATCTAGCCGAAATCACCCAGCCGACTCTGATCGTCAACGGCGTCAACGACATCATGATCGCCACGATCAACTCCTGGCACATGGCTCAGAACATTCCGAATGCTCAGCTGATCGTTTACCCCGATGCCGGTCACGGGGCGCAGTTCCAGTATCCCGACAGGTTTCTGAAGCACGCCATCCAATTCCTGGACGAGTGAATGCGGGGCGCTCTCCTACCGAGGGGGCAACCATGTGCAAAATGCGGCAGATTCCACTAGGGCAAGTCAGAAGGAGAGATCCGTGTATACCGCAATGCGAACATTAGCGTTTCGACTGAGCGAGAAGTCACGAGCCTTCCTCGATCTTCTCTCTACCCTTGATGATCCCTTTGGTGACTATCGGTTTGCGCTTGGGGCGCGCGTTGACTATCTCGCGGCCGAGGCGAGGGCGCTTCAGTCCCAGCTGGGAAAATACCGGAGAGAGGAAGGGCGATCATACCAGCAATGAACCACTGACGGAGTAGACTTGGAAAGCTGATGCCAGCAGGCTCGGCATCAAACGTATCAGAGGGAGCATCGTGACTCAATCCGACCGCGGTACCCAAACTTCTGTACAGGACGTTGCACTCATTGTCGGCGGTGGCCCGGGCATCAGCTCGAGTTGCGCCAGGCTGTTCGCGGAAAACGGCATGCGTGTCTGCGTCGCGGCCAGGAATCCCGAAAAAGCGGTCCTTGAAGTTCTCGAGAAGACGCATGGCGTGCGTCGATACGCCTGCGATGCAAGCGAACCGGCGGCTGTGGTACAGCTGTTCTCGAATGTAGTTCAAGACGTCGGAACGCCGAGGCTTGTCGTGCATAACATCGATGGCAGGGTTCCCGGCATCTTCCGCAAGAACGTTATCGAAGCCGACCCGGTCATGGCACTCGAAACTCTTCGAAATTCGGCATTCAGTGCGTTTCTGATAGGTCAACAGGCAGCTCGGCTCATGCTTGGAAACGAGCCAGACGCCAATGGCGCGAGAGGAACGATTATCTTCACGAACGCCAGCGCGGCGCTCAAAGGCTTCCCATCAAGTGGCGCCTTTGCGATGGCATGTCATGCCAAGTCCGGCCTCGCGCAGAGCATGGCAAGAGAACTGATGCCGCAAGGTATCCACATAGCGAATGTGCCGATCGACGCCGCGATCGGCTGGACCCAGGAGGACGGAACCCGCGCGCACCGGCTGGCGGGAACAACTGTCGACGACAACATGGCCCACCCTGACCATATCGCGAAAACCTATCTGCAACTGCATCGCCAGCATCGGTCGACCTGGGCGTTCGAAGTCGTGCTCCGGCCGTGGGTCGAAAAATGGTGATTTTGCAGGTGCGGCGCCGCTACCCGTCCGATAGCGGCAAGAGTTTAGCGCTCCAGCCGTTTCCTGGTCGAACGAAGGATATCGTCCGATAGTTTGGGGTCGCTTACGGCGCGGGCAAGCACGAGTGCTCCGACCAGTGAGGCGAGCGTTGTCAGCGCCGCCTCATCGCGTTGCCGCTGCTTCCCGGCAGTCATTCGTCCGCTAAGCCAGCCGACCATGCCCTTCAGTCCGACTGTGAATCGATCTCGCGCACCTTGGCTTTGGCGCGGCATCTCACAACACAAAGCTGCGAAGGGGCAGCCGCTTCCCGGCTGGTCCCGGTGCGCCGCGGAGAGGTACTCCGAAACGTAGTCGCTGAGACCGGACATCTCACGCAGTTCTTGCCCTTTAGTGGCTATCGCGTCTGCGACCGCTTCCTCGACAAGCCGCTCCCTCGAACCGAACTGACTGTAAAGACTGCCGTGGGTCATCCCGGCCGCTTCGGTCAGCGCGTCCACGCCTACACCGGTGATGCCGCGCTCTCGCATGAGGCGCGACGCGGCCTTGAGAATTCGGTCGCGGTTTTCGGCCGCCTTTTCTTTGGAAACACGCATGGCGGAGATAATAGCCCAGAAATTGATCTAGACAACTATGGTTACGATCGTAAGGTATAAAAGGTAGTTAGGGTTGTGATCAAAAAGGCGACTGAATTAGACCAGGTGGAAGCGTTGCCTGCTGCCGCGGCCACCGCCGAGAGCGTTTGGACACAGAGAAACATGAGAGGCCCTACGTGAGGGCGAGCGACGGAAGCCAACGAGAACTCGATATGGGGGCGGCGCGAGTGCGGCCGACGACGCCAAGCGCGATGTTCGACAGCGTGGTCAGGGCGTAGCTTGATCTGGCTCCATTGACTAGCATCTCGACGAGTATCGCAGGCGACGTCACGCAAGGCGTGCGGCAGCCTCGGCTTCGCCTCGGCTCCGAACACTGTCTTCGTCACGGGCAGCTCGCAGGAAACCGTCAAGACTTGAGGCTTCCGTGGTGCGTACAACCCATAACTGGGATCCGTATTGGAACACAGCGGTCTACGCTGCTTACGGTCCGGCGCAGTTCGGCACCTTGGCCAAGACCACGATCTGCGGCGCAGGTGGTGCTGGCGGCGCGTTCGGTGGTCTGGCCGGTGTTACGGGACCGGACTTCGCCATTGGCCAGGCAGATGTCATCACCCGCTGGACCCCGGTCAAGAACCTGACGTTCTCGGCTGACCTCGGCTGGACCCACCTCGACCGGAAGTACCCCGGCACGGTTACCCCGGCCGCCCTGATCGCGGCTCCCGCCAAGCCGGCGGCGACCTACGAGCTGAAGGATCAGGACACGTTCGCTCTGCTCCTCCGCGCTCAGCGCAACTGGTGAGTTTCGGTAAACTAACGAAAGGAGACAAAAGGCTCTACAATTTGGGTTAATCCTCCAAGGAGGCCTCCGGTGTGCCCGCCGGAGGCCTTTCCTTTTGGTTTCAGCGATTTGCGCTCCTTCCTGTTCACCTCACGCGACGACGCTGAAGCCCGCGGTCGCGCGCTGTCAGATGGACGGCCG
Source organism: Bradyrhizobium sp. CCBAU 11386 (assembly GCF_028128955.1). Taxonomy (NCBI): domain Bacteria; kingdom Pseudomonadati; phylum Pseudomonadota; class Alphaproteobacteria; order Hyphomicrobiales; family Nitrobacteraceae; genus Bradyrhizobium; species Bradyrhizobium sp. CCBAU 11386. The sequence goes on along the minus strand of NZ_LBKA01000253.1, from coordinate 31,190 downwards.
CGGTGAAAGTGCGCCTTTGGTGAGGGTCGCCTTGCCGAGTGAGGAGTGTTGTTGCAGCAGTAGGCCAGGGTAGGGCGCGTCGGATAGCAGACTCATACCGCAAGTTGTGTGGCTCGGTCTTTAGGGCTGGCCCCGTTGGACCACTGTTCCCACGATTGGCGGCGTTGCTCAGCAGCCTGTTTGGCATGGCGTTCTTTCACGTGGCCGTATCCGCGGATGATCTCGGGAAGTTGCGCAATTCGCACGGCAAGCTGGAGGTTATCGGTGCTGAGTTCGGTTAGCATGCGATCTACGTCCCGCTCATATTGCTGCAGCAGGGTGCGCTCGAGCTTGCGCTCGGCATTCCAGCGGAAAGGGTCCAGCCAGGTGCCGCGCAGGCCGCGCGTGCTGGCAATGAGCTCGAAAACGATCATCATCCAGCCGCCGACCTCGCTCTTCTCGAGGACGCCGGTAGCTTTGTTGCGACGTGCAAAGGGTCCTGAGCCCAAATGGAATTTTAGCCGGAAGTTGCCTTCGAACTGGTCTGCCAGCGCGGCCCGGAAGTCGGGATGGGTGTAGAGCCTCGCAACTTCCCACTCGTCCTTTACCGCCAGCAGGCGGTGGTAGTTGTGTGCCACGGCCGCCGTCAATTGGGTGGCGGTAGATACCGAAGCCTCGACGTTGCGCACCCGCTTGACCAACTCCAGGTAACGAGACTCAAGTGCCTTTACGCCGTATTCCCGCAGGTGCCCGACACGGTGTCCGATGATCTCGTCCACGGTCGGCCTGTTCCGCGACGCGAACTGCAAGATCTGTGAGGGCCTGCGGGCCTTTGCGATGTCCTCCACCAACGCGAGGTTGACAGCAGCGCGCCGCCCCCAGGCGAATGCTTCCTTGTTCATCGCAATCGCCACGCCGTTGAGCTCGATGGCTTGCTCGATGGCGTTCAAGCTGAGCGGAATTTGGCCCAGTTGCCATGCTGCACCCAGCATGAACATGTTGGCAGCAACGGGGTCGCCCAAGAGAGTGGTGGCGAGGCGCTGACCTTCGAGTAGCAATGCGCGCTCGCCCAGCTTATCGCGGAACTCCGCGATAAGCGCGTCCGTATTGATGCCCCAGCCTGGATTGCGTGCAAACTCCGCAGTAGGGATAATATCGGTGCAGACCACGGCGCCGCCCGCGGCGATGTCGATCGTGGCGATAGATTCGTCGGAGGCGGCAACGATCAAGTCGCAACCAATAAGTGACTGCGCTTCCCCCTGCGCGATCCGGGTGGCGTGCAACATATCCGGTCGGGGCGACCAACGTACGTGGGAGTGCACCGCGCCATATTTCTGTGCGAGACCCGTCACGTCCAGGTTCGAGCTGAAATAGCCGTCGATGTGCGCGGCCATCGCCAGCGTTTGCCCGATGGTCACGACGCCCGTGCCGCCAATTCCGGCGATGAGCACGCTATGCACCCGCGTCAGCGGCGCAATGGTCGGCGGCGGGAGTTCGCCCTCCCATTCCAACCTGGGTGATCCGGGCTCAGCCAAAGGCGCTTGGGGCTTCTTCTTCTTCAGTTGACCGCCTTCAACGGTCACGAAGCTAGGGCAAAACCCTTCTACACAGGAAAAATCCTTGTTGCAGGTGCCTTGGTTGATTTGGCGCTTGCGACCCAGTTCGGTCTCGAGAGGCTCGATGGACATGCAGTTCGAAGCAGTACCGCAATCGCCGCAGCCTTCGCAAACGGCCGCGTTGATGAAAGTTCTCTTGTTGGGGTCCTCCCACTTCCCGCGCTTGCGCAAGCGGCGCCGTTCGGTTGCACAGGGCTGGTCGTAGAGGATGACCGAGACATCCGCATATTCACGAAAAGCCCTCTGGACTGCGTCCAGCTCATTGCGATGGTGGACCATCACGCCGGACGGTAGGCTGACATTCTCGTACTTCTGCGGTTCGTCGGTGACCACAGCCATCTTCTGCACGCCCTCGGCCGCCAATGTGGCCAGGATCTGCCGCGGCGACAAGCCAGTCTCGACGGACTGTCCGCCGGTCATGGAGACGAAGCCGTTGTAAAGGATCTTGTAGGTGATGGGCACGTGGGCAGCGATAGCTTGGCGTACCGCCAGAAATCCGGAATGCGAGAATGTGCCATCGCCCAGATTAGCAAAGACGTGTTTTTCACTGGTGAAAGGCTGCTGGCCCAGCCACATCACGCCCTCGGCGCCCATATGCGAGACGGTGGTGGTCGTCAACGGATCGGCCAGCATAGCCATGGTGTGGCAGCCAATGCCCGCCAGAGCGCGGCTGCCTTCCGGAACGCGGGTGGAGCGATTGTGAGGGCATCCTGAACAAAAGCTGGGGGCGCGCTGCGGCTTCTTCATCGTGTCATCTCAAGTTCGTTGCCCGGATGCTCGTGCGAGCGCTCTTGCAAGGGGATGTAGTCGCCCAGCGCTGCGCGCAGGACCTGCCTCACCAGCGGCGGCGATATCTCGCCGAAATCCGGGAAGGCGACTGGGCCTCGTACACTGTCGAAGACACTGCCGTGGAAGTGCTTGCCTATCACGCGCGGCGATCCAGACCGGCCGTAGAGAATGGTGCGGATCTGATCTTCGAGAATGGGGCGCTTCTCTTCGATGACGACAAGCGTCTCCACGCCAGCGGAACACTCGCGCACTATTTCGGCGTCTAGGGGCCAGATCATGCCGACCTTCAACAAGCGGATGCCCCATTGCTGTAGCTTGTCCTCGCTCCAGCCCAACCGTCCCAACGCCTGCAGCAGATCCTGCCAGGCCTTGCCGGCGGCGACGATGCCCGCCTTCGCAACCGGCGGGTTGACCGTGATGCGGTTAAGGCCATTGCAGCGCGCGTAATTCCCCGCGGCCCTGATCTTGTGAACGTAGAGGCGCTCCTCCTGCGGCAGCGCCATGTCGATCGCGCGGATATGCACTCCTTTGCCTTGCGCGTCGGGAATCATAGTCGGCTGCGGCGGAGTGATGATCTCAGGAGCGAGCGGGCTCACGTGCACCGAGCCGCCACCTTCCACGACGTCCGTGACTACCTTTAGCGCCACCCAACAGCCGCTATAGCGGCTCATTGCAATGCCATGGAGACCGTAGTCAAGCAGTTCCTGAGTGTTAGAGGGATACAGGATCGGGATGCCGACGGCCATGAAGATGGGGTCGGAAAAGTTGGCCACCGTGGAGCTCTTGGCACCGTGATCATCGCCCGCAAGGCAAATCACACCGCCGAGACTGGAAGTGCCCGCCAGGTTGGCATGGCGCAGAACGTCGCCAGAGCGGTCCACGCCCGGCCCCTTGCCGTACCAGATGCCAAAGACGCCATCGACCTTGGCGCCAGCGAAGTTGCCAACCTGCTGGCTGCCCCAGATCGCCGTGGCGGCAAGATCCTCGTTGAGGCCAGCGCGAAACACCACGTTGGCCTTTTGCAGATGTGTCTCAGCCGCCCACAACTCCATGTCATAGCGCCCCATGGGCGAACCGCGGTAACCGGAAATGTAACCGCCCGTGTTCCAGCCCATGGCGGCATCTCGTGCCCGCTGTTGCAGCGGCAGGCGGACCAGCGCCTGCATGCCGGTCATATAGACCCAGTCATCCTGGACCGAATACTTGTCGTGCAACGTGGTGCTGCCGCGACCCAGTTTCTCTCCCATCATCTTCCCCTTCGAGTTTTGCCCGGCCGCACAAGCCCTGCAGTACTCGGTTGGGAAAAGACTGTGGCCGGAGACTGGTCATTGTGTCCAATGAATTGATTAGCTAATATCAATGCAAAAAACACAATGATGGCCTTCTACCAGGAATAGGGACTGCCCCGCGCATGCTGCCCAAAACCAATGAGCTGCAACACTTGGTGCTCCTGGCAGAGGAGCGTCATTTCGCGAAGGCGGCGCAACGCGCCTTTCTGTCTCAATCCGCCTTCAGTCGTAGTATCAGTGCACTGGAGAACGAGCTCGGGTTGAAGTTGTTCGACCGGGGCTCACGTCATGTGCACATCACGGCAGACGGTGAACGCATTCTGCAACTGGCGCGCCGTCTTCTCGCTTCGGCCTCGGACCTGACGCGTGAGGCCGCGCTGCTGCGTGGTGGTGAGGTGGGGGACATCGCCATCGGCTCGGGCCCCTACACGAGCGTACTCTTCACCGTGCCGGTGATTACAACCGCACGGCAGCGGTTTCGCAACGTGCGCTTCCGTTTGGAAGTCGATCACACTGCCGCCTTGCTGGCAAAGCTCGAGGCAGAGGAAATTCAGCTGTTCCTGTCCGACGTCCAGGAGATCCCCGGCCACGGACCTTGGACGGTGGAGCGGTTGGGCAGCTACAGCAGCACCGTTATCGGGCGTTCAGGTCACCCGCATGCGAGGCACCGCCAGTTGCAGTTGTCCCAACTGACGGCGCTGGAACTGGCGACTGTGCATATTCCCAGCCCCATCCGGCACAGGCTCGCCGCGGCCCTGGGCTACGCGCACGCTGAGCAGCTGCCGGTGGCATTCGAGTGCGAAAGTATCTCAGCGCTGCGCGAATTCGTGCTGCGCTCCGACGCCGTCGTACTGGCGCCGCCGGAATTGTTTCGGCGCGAGCTCGACGCTGGCCTTATGACGAAGTGGCAAGTCGCGCAGTGGTCCGATCCGCGCGACAACCCCGTGCGGGTAGATTTGGGCCTCGTCCGGCTGTCGGGTCGTACGCCGACATCGGCGATGCGGATGCTTGTAGATTCGATACGGCTTGAAGCCCGGCAGCGCCTCGCGCAACACACAGCGAACAAGCATGTGACCGAACGTGTGCGAAAGGGCGCGCGGAAACGAATCATCCCTCCCGGCGGTTGACGGCCTCGATGGCTGGCGCGGTGAGGCATTGTCCGCCGCAGCCGGAGCGCGGAACACTTTTCAATCTTGCCCTGCAGGGTACCGTTCGATTCCGTGATGCGGATCAGCGCTCTCGGCTTGCCGCTGACCTGGTCGACATTTCTCCACAAATCGAGGGGCATTGTCGGCCCAAGCCCCGAAGGACGTGAGTGCAGCAGCCAAGGTGAGGGCGGAGAACACCTGATTGTCTCAAAACACGCATCCCGATTGACTCCAAGAGGGTAAAGTCGTTTGGGGTAGGGTACTCTTGTCTAGACGCCGCTCGGTCCGATTCATCGAGTTATCGCCGAACAGCCCTGCCGCAACCTGGTCACTCATTCACGTTGACGACGGTGCGGCCCTGAACTTTCCCTGCCAATATTTGGCGCGCCACATTGGGGACCTCTGCGAGGCCGACCACCTGCACAGTTCGGGCGAGCTTGTTCAGGTCTAGATCGCGAGCCAAACGCGACCATGCCTCGATTCGCGCGTCCTGCGGGGCATTCACCGAATCGATGCCTGCAAGGGTGACGTTGCGCAGGATGAAAGGCAGAACCGTTCCGGGAAGATCGACACCCTGAGCAAGGCCGCATGCCGTCACTACGCCGCGGTACTGCGTCTGCGCCAATACGTTCACTAGCGTATGACTGCCGACTGAATCGATTGCGCCAGCCCAACGTTCGCGCGAGATCGGGACTCCGGGCTCCGAAAGCGTCCGTCGATCGACGACATCAGCCGCGCCGAGACTCCGCAGATAATCGGCTTCTTCAAGACGTCCAGTCGATGCAACGACCCGATAGCCAAGATCAGAGAGGATTGCGATCGCGATAGAGCCGACGCCGCCATTGGCGCCCGTGACGAGGATATCGCCACGCTGCGGAGTAATGCCGCCATGTTCGAGGGCGAGCACCGACAGCATCGCGGTGTAACCGGCCGTGCCAATCGCCATGGCGTCCTTTGTTGAAAACGGCGCCGGAATCTTGACCAGCCATTCGCCCTTGAGCCGGGCCTTCTGCGCGTATCCGCCGTGATGGGTCTGACTCAGTCCCCAGCTGTTGGCGACGACGCGGTCTCCGACCGCAATGCCTGGATAGGAGGATGCCTCCACCGTTCCAGCGAGATCGATGCCGGGAATGAGGGGGAACTGGCGAATGATCTCCGTGCGCCCGCTAAGAGCCAGCGCATCCTTGTAGTTCACAGTGGAATAATCGACCGCGACTGTGACATCGCCCGGCATGAGATCCTGTTCGTTCATTTCGACCACGCTGGTCGAAATCTTCTCGCCTGACTTTGCTGCGAGCAGCGCCTTGAACGTCATGGTCATATCCCTGGGTCGGTGTTGCGTTGTTCATAGACCTAGGATCGCGCCTCCTCGTCGCAAGAAGGCACATTTAAAGCGGGTACTATCATTTATGGTGGTGCCCATGTGCACGCAAAGCACCCGCCCTCGTCGATGTGACAGTAGGCCAGACATGGTGACGATCTGGCGCTCCAAGACGCGAGCAGGGAGCCTGCCTATGTTGTTGCAGTCTTAGGCATATTGCATGCCCGTTTGGTACGGTCGGCGCCTGTTGTATTACGGCCGTCATGTGATATATAGAACTCGAACTGAACAGCCCGCTAAGATCGACGGCCTGCATCCAAAGATGCTGGCGGGCCGAGCATGACCGGACAGTTTGGCGCAGGTACTTCGGTGTCCGGCGGGCGCGCAACGATTGCCAATTCTATTACCTGTGGAGGCGTCCATTGCGTCCGAAACGATTCGACGCGAAAAGCGGATGTTCGGTCGGCGTGACGCTGTCCGTCATTGGAGGTACATGGAAGCCGCTGATCCTGTTTCATCTCTTTGCCGGCAAGAAGCGGTTCATGGAGCTGTCGCGTGCCATTCCTAATGCCACGCAGAGGATGTTAACTCTTCAGCTGCGCGAGCTGGAGGCCGATGGTGTGATCGTGCGTCACTGCTATCCGCAGATTCCTCCGAAAGTGGAATATGAAATCTCTCGATTCGGCCAGAGCCTTGGACCTGTTCTGCTTTCGCTCCGAGATTGGGGCCAGCAATATGGCGGTTCAATTGAAGGCGTCTCTCAGCCTCACCACGCGCCTGAAGCTGTGACGTAATTGAGTAATGCGTGCGGGCGTGGCCGGTCCGCCGTCACCTCGCGATCGCCAAGCCATCGCGCCGAAGTGGGGCGTCTGATCGGGCTTCGAGGCATAGCGTCGCTTCGTAGGGCCTCCGTAGGGCCGGCGGGGACCTGGATCAATTCTTCGGGCTTTGAATACGTTATAACTGATAGTATCCGCTGAAATTGAACCTTCTTGAGCCAAGAGGTGCGCGACCTAGCTGCTCGGTCTGTGAAGGAGCTCACGTACACCAAGCTTGAGGGAATCCCTAACCGACGAAGATTCAAGTAGTGCTAATGCTTCTGGCTATGACCACAATGCCCGCATCTGCACAGTCTGGGCCAATTGGGATCTAGCAGCAGCAGGTGAGCATGGGGACGCGATGCGTCTTTGCTCGGCTCACATCCCGGATCGCGCCAAGACCGCGGACTGCAGGGCATCGCAGCACGATCGGCTTAGCTCGCAGAGCCGTGCCGTTTTCGATGCGAGCGCAGACGCTCGAGCGTCGGCTTCTGTTCGGAAGCGCCGAGTCTGAAACTCTCCAGGACGATCCGATGGGCGAGCTGCGTCGAGCATCCGTCAATCAGAGCCATCGCGCTGGTCGGCAGGATTCGTAGCGACCAGCTCACTGCGCTATTCGGTCGGCATTCAACACAGTTCGCTGGGCTGCGCTCACGGTAAGGTCCGTGTTGCAGCCCTAAGTGCCAAGGGCTTGGCACGACCGCTCGCGCGCGGGCAGAAGGCATTCTCGGCGGATCTGCCTTGAGCGACTTCGCCTCGCAAGTTTCTCCAAGCGATCCAACGATTTCCGGTCACTGAAGAGATGACTTATTAATGCCAAATCGGAACTGTGCTTCCAATTAAGTAACATATCTCGGAGCGAACATAGCTCTTTCAATTCATATTGACCGTTCTATTTTAGAACGATAAAGTAGTTTCCAGCTTTTGCCGTCCGGCTATCGATCGCCGCAGGCACGCGACATCTGATCGTAGAAAGGGAGCTCCGTACCGCTCCCGAAAAAAACAAGGCGGAGCAAGAATTCGCCACAAGGGAGGATGGCATGAGGAGTGTGGACGCTATCACTGCGGCCGAATTGTTGGATGGCCTGCCGTCCAGGGTACACGAGGTCTACGCGCCGTTCGTGCGCGACATTCCGAATCATCCGGCCTTCGTGGAAGGGGGCCGCTCGTGGAGCTATCGGCAGTTTTCGGAGGCCGTCGACGCTGCGACGACGGATCTCGCCGATCTGGGGATCGGGCCCGGAGATCGCGTGATGATTGCCAGCGAGAACAGCGTGGCTCTGGGTGCGATCCTCTTTGCGGCGAGCAAGCTCGATGCTTGGGGCATCGCGGTCAATCCTCGCCTGTCGGCCCGCGAGATCGACCTGATCGCGACGCACAGCGGCGCAAGACGCGTGCTGTTCAATTCGGCACTTTCGAAGGAAGCCGCCGATCACGCCAGCCGCATCGGTGCGAAAATCGGGGCAGTCGGGCCATTCGGTGGAATCGGTGTTGGTCCTCTCAACGAGGATGCGAAGGCGGAGCCCGTCGAGGCGGACGGCGCCCGCCAGGTCGCGGGCCTTCTGTACACCTCAGGCACGACTGGTGCCCCGAAGGGAGTCATGCTGAGCCACCGCAACCTGCTCTTTGCCGCCCGGACTTCAGGAATCCTTCGCCAAAGCGGTCCGGCCGACCGCATCTACGGTGTGCTGCCGATGTCCCACATCGTCGGCTATTCGATCCTTCTTATTGCCACGCTGATGCATGGCAGCACCCTGCACGTCGTAGCCAAGGCCGACCCCGCCGCGCTGGCCCATGCCATCGCCGAGGAGGGGATCACGAATCTGTTCGGCGTGCCGGCCACATATCAGCGCCTGCTCGAACACAAGGCGGTCAAGGGCATCGCACGGCTGGAACGGGGCAGTCTGCGGACCATCGCCGTTGCCGGCGCTCCGCTCGATCTCGATCTGAAGAAACGTATCGAGGACGAGTTCGGAATCCCGCTGTTGAACAACTATGGCATCACCGAATGTTCGCCCGGCCTGTCGGGTGTCCGTTCGGAACATCCTGTCTCGGACGAGTCGGTCGGTCCCTTTCTTCCCGGCATCGAGCACCGGATCGTGGACAACAAGGGCAAGAAGGTGGCGACCGGCGAAGTGGGCGAACTGCACGTCCGAGGCCCCAACGTGATGCTCGGCTACTATCGCGCTCCCGAGCAGACGGCCGCGGCGATCGACAACCAGGGATGGTTCAACACCGGGGATCTCGCCCGGGTGAACGGCGAGGGCCATCTCTACATCGCTGGCCGCACCAAGGAGCTGATCATCCGCTCGGGCTTCAACGTGTACCCCGCCGAGGTGGAGGCGGTGTTGAATTCGCACGAACAGGTCGTCCAATCGGCCGTGGTGGGACGATCGGTTGACGGCAACGAGGAGGTTGTCGCGTTTGTGCAGCTTCTGCCCGGTGCCAGCGTCAGCGCCGAAGATCTGAAGGCGTACACCGCCCGGCAGCTCACGTCGTACAAGCGTCCGACCGAATTGATCGTGCTCGACGCTTTGCCCGCAGCCTCCACCGGCAAGATACTCAAACATAAGTTGCGCGAGATCGCGATCGCGCAGGCGAGCCCAAAGACGTCCAATGTGGCGGTTGCGGGCTGACGCATGCCGGGAATGACGAAGGCGTCCAAAATGTAAATACGGCCGTTCGAGGAAGAAATTGTGAGCGACGTATTCGTCGCCGGAGGGAGATGTCAATGTTCAGGAAGACCACGATTGCGGCCGCGCTCGCGGCATCGATAGCCTGCATGCCGGCGCATGCGGAAACCCCTGGGGTTACCGAATCCGAGGTGAAGATCGGGGCGACTTTCCCGTTCAGCGGCCCTGCTTCGCCGCTCAGCAATACCGGCAAGGGCCTGATCGCCTACGTCAACTCGATCAACGATCGCGGCGGTATCAACGGGCGAAAAATCAACCTCATAACCTACGACGACGCCTACAGTCCGCCAAAGACGGTAGAGCAGACCCGAAAGCTTATCGAAAGCGACGAGGTGGCGTTCCTGTTCGGTCCGCTGGGCACACCCGGCATCAGCGCCACCATCAAGTATGTCAACGCAAAGAAAGTGCCCCATCTTTTCGTCGTCAGCGGAGTCACCAAGTTCACCAATTTCGCTGAATTTCCCATGACCACGACTGGGTTGCCGAGCTACGACACCGAGGGTCGGATCTATGCGAAATACATCACTCAGACCCGCCCGGATGCGAAGATAGCGATCCTGTATCAGAATGACGATCTGGGTAAGGACTTCGTCAATGCATTCAAAGGCTATCTGAAAGAAGGCTTCGACAAAAAGGTTGTGGTGTCGTCGTATGAGGTCACCGAGCCGACGATCGATTCCCATGTCGTGTCGTTGAAGGCGTCAGGCGCAGAGGCTTTCCTGGTCGCCGGAACGCCGAAGTTCGCGGCCCAGGCTATCAAGAAGGCCGATGAGATTGGTTGGAAGCCGCTGTTCCTGATCAACTTCGTTTCGAGCTCGGTCTCTTCGACGATCGTCCCCGCGGGGCCGGAAAAGGCCGTGGGCATCGTCGCGGCGACGATCACCAAAGATCCGGACGACAAGAAGTGGACCGGTGACCCCGGCATCAAATGGTACCGCGAGCATTTCGCGAAGTACCTGCCGGGCGCCGACATCGGAGATGCTAACTACCTGTTCGGTACGCAGCAAGGACAGCTCCTGGAGCAGGTGCTCAAGCAGTGCGGAAACGATCTTTCGCGCGAGAACATCGTCAAGCAATCCCGAAGCATACGCGGTCTGTCGCTGCCGACTGCGATACCGGGCATTACCATCAACACAGGGCCCGAAAACAGCAAGGCGTATACGCAGCTGCAATTGCAGCGCTGGACTGGAAGTTCGTGGGAGCAGTTCGGGGATGTGCTTAGCGCGGAGGGGAATTGAACCCTGATTTCTGAGAGGGATCGGAATGATCCGATCCGGTCCCATTGGGATCGCCGCATTCCTTCGCGAGCCAACTGGCGAGACAGCATCGCCGAATAGCAAAGCTGTTCGCTTACTGTGGAGCATCAAATGTTGACCGATCCACTTTTCCGGCCCTTCAAGCTCAAAAATCTGAACTTGCCGAACCGCGTGGTCATGGCGCCGATGACGCGCTCATTCTCTCCGGGTGGAATCGTGACCGAAGAGGTCGCGCAGTACTACCGCCGCCGCGCCGAAGGAAACGTGGGATTCATCATATCGGAGGGCACGGGTGTGGATCGTCCGGCATCCCTCAACGATCCGAAAGTTCCCCGCTTTCACGGGGAAAAGGAGCTCGCGGCGTGGCGGCGCGTGGTCGAAGAGGTGCATGCCGCGGGTGGCTTGATGGCGCCGCAGCTCTGGCATGTCGGAGCCGTTCGTACGCGTGCCGAGAACTGGTCGCCTCCAGGCGCGTACGACAGCCCGTCCGGTCTGTCGCGACCGGAGAAGAAGTTTGGCGAGCCGATGAGCGAAGAGGATATCGCGGACGCCATTCGGGCCTTCGCCGATGCGGCGCTTGCGGCGAAGCGCTTGGGATTCGATGCCGTCGAACTGCACGGAGCGCACGGCTACCTCATCGATCAGTTCTTTTGGGACGGGACCAACCGACGCGAGGACGCATATGGCGGTAAGGACCTGCCCGGCAGGGCGCGGTTTGCCGCCGATATCGTTCGTGCCGTGCGCAAAGCGGTCGGAGCTGAGCTTCCGATTTTGCTTCGTATCAGCCAGTGGAAGCAGCAGGATTATGCGGTGAAGCTGGCCAACACGCCGCGTGCGCTGGAAGCCTGGCTCAAGCCGCTGGTCGATGCAGGGGTCGACATGCTGCATTGCTCGCAACGTCGCTTCTGGGAGCCGGAGTTCGACGGGTCCGATCTCAATTTCGCGGGGTGGGCGAAGAAGGTGACGGGCGTGCCGACGATCACGGTCGGTTCGGTCGGTCTGACCGGCGAGTTCATTGCTGCCTATGGCGGGGAGAGCTCGCGGCCGGCCTCGCTCGACGAATTGATCCGGCGCCTCGAACGCGAGGAGTTCGATCTGGTCGCGGTCGGCCGGGCACTGCTTCAAGATCCGCAGTGGTTGGTCAAGGTGCGTGAAGGCCAGACGGATGAACTGATGCCCTTCGAACGGGCCGCGTTCGGAGTTTTGAGCTGAGCGACGAGTGGATGCGAGGCCGCTTCATCGCCGTTGAATAACGGCTATCCAAATGTTTTGTAGCCGACGTTTCGATGACCGTTCCAAACTGCCGGCAATGCTGATCGGCTGCGCGCTGGTCGACCGGGGGCCTGCGTGTCGTTGCGCGGTCGCCCGTAGCAATTGGGAGGTAAGAAAATGAGCGAGACAAAGACCCAGGTCGGCCAGATCCGCACCGAGGTGCACGGGCATGTGTTCAAGATCATCATCGACAACGTGGCGAAGAAGAACTCCTTCAGTCCGCAGATGATGGCGCAGCTCTCGGATGCGATGACGCTTCTCGACCGGACGGACGATTATTGGGTCGGGGTGCTCTGTGCCGAGGGCCCGGATTTCACGGCCGGGCTTGATATGCCGAAATTCTTTGGACCCAAGGCCGAGAACACGGAAATCAAGCCGGGCAACATCGATGCATTCGCGCTGAAGAGCCGATGCCGCAAGCCCATTGTGGCGGCGGTACAGGGCATCTGCTTCACGATCGGCATCGAAATGATGCTGGCTGGCGATATTGTCGTGGCGGCCGACGACGCCAGGTTCTGCCAGATGGAATCCAAGCGCGGGATCGCACCGCTTGGCGGCGCCCATTTCAGATATCTGACGCGCGCAGGGTGGGGGGATGCGATGTATCATTTGTTCCTGTGCGACGAGTTCAGTGCGGCGCGCGCGCACAAGATCGGGTTTGTTCAGGAAGTCGTGGCTCCCGGGCAGCAGATCGACCGCGCAATGGAGATTGCGAACTTGATCGCGAAGAACGCTCCGATCGGCATTCAGGTGACCAAGGAAGCCGCGCTGAAATATATCGAAGCCGGCGAAAAAGCTGCGATCGATTACATCCCGAAGATCAAGGATCGCGTTTTCAGCAGCGAGGACATGAAAGAAGGCATCCAGTCGTTTGTGGAACGCCGCTCGGCAGTGTTCCGCGGGAGATAGAGATCCGGCGGAACCGCGCAGCAGAACGTCGCTCCAGGTTTGAGGATATAGTTATGGGTAGCGTCAAGAAGGCATTCGATCTCACCGGCAAGAACGCCCTTGTTACAGGTGGCTCCCGCGGCCTCGGACTGCAGATCGCCGAGGCGCTAGGCGAGCAAGGAGCGCGGATTGTGATCTCGTCCCGAAAGGCGCCGGATCTGGAAAAAGCCCAGGCTCATCTTGCCGGTCTCGGCATCGAGGCGGACTGGATCGCAGCCGACAATTCCAAGGACGAGGACGTCAAGCGGCTTGCCGAAGAAACGATCAAGAAGCTTGGGCGGGTGGACATTCTGGTGAACAATGCGGGTGCGTCCTGGGGCGCGCCGACAGAAGATCATCCGATCGAGGCGTGGGACAAGGTGATGAACCTGAACGTTCGCTCACTTTTCCTGCTGAGCCAACAGATAGCGAAGCACTCGATGATTCCGAACCGGTATGGCCGCATCATCAACCTTGCGTCGATTGCAGGTCTGTTTGGAAGTTCCGGTGATATGCAGACGGTCGCCTACAACACGAGCAAGGGGGCGGTGGTCAATTTCACGCGGGCGCTGGCGGGTAGCTGGGGCCGGTACGGGATTACGGCGAATGCTCTTGCGCCCGGCTTTTTCCCGTCGAAGATGACGAAAGGCACGATCGAAGCGGTCGGAGTCGAAAAGCTCGCCGCGGGCGCTCCGCTACGGCGCATTGGCGATGGGGACGATTTGAAAGGCGCCGCGGTACTCTTCGCGAGCGATGCCGGTAAGCACATTACCGGGCAGATCCTTGCCGTCGACGGTGGCCTGACTTCGGTGCTGTCATCTTCGTGAACGTCGCTGTCCAGCCGCCGTGGGTTTTGTGCTGTTACGGTCGACGATGAAGCGCTAGGGGACGACCAAGGTCAGCGTCTCGGCTATCAGGGCTGGTGTTTGGCTGTTCTCGATCTCGAGTACGGCGTTGCCCTTGATCAGCAGGCGCCCATTGTCTTTCGGTTCGACGCTGGTCATGGAGAGCTGAAGGCGAACGCGGTTGCCCGATTTTACCGGCGTCAGGAATCTGACCTTGTCGAGGCCGTAGTTCAAGACGGCAGATGCATCAACCGGCGCGAGCCCCAGGTCCATGCCCAAAGGTGCAATCAACGACAGGCTCAGGAAGCCGTGGGCAATGGTGCCGCCTGCAGCACTTTCCTTGCTCGCCCGATCTGCGTCAACGTGGATCCATTGTCTATCTCCAGTGCATGCCGCGAACTGGTCGATCATGGACTGGTCGACAGTGACCCAATGGGATTTGCCGAGATCCTGGCCTATGAAATCGTTGATCGCTGCTAGTGTGACCTTTGGCATCGCTGGTGTCCACTGTTTCGAATATTGAATATCGGCATATTCAGCCCTGACGCGAAGAAGGCCATGGCGATTTTGTTGAACGGAGATTGCAATATTGAATAACGATTGCGCTCCGCTGTGTTTTCACCCGTGCTTCCAGGCTCCGCTGGTGCCCGGCAGCCGAGAATGCAAAGCGCCTGTGCAAAGGACGAAAGCGTGACCGAAGCAAACTGGGACCTGTTTCGCTTGTTTTCCGTGGTCGCGAGGACCGGAAGCGTCAATCGCGCCGCGCACGAGTTGGGTATGAGCCAGCCGACGTTGAGCAGGCGTCTCAAGGAGTTGGAACGTTACGTGGCTGCTCCCCTGTTCTTTCGCGCCTCGTCCGGCGTGAAGCTGACGCAGGAAGGCGAGGACCTGCAACGCTCGGCCGGAGATATGATGCTCGCGTTCGAGTCGTTTCAGCGCGATCTGCGTTCGCGGGTCGGGCAGCGATCATCTGTGATCAGGATATCGGCGACCGAAGGCATGACCAAGCATTGGCTTCTGCCACGCGTGAAGGAGTTGCGGCGGCGCAATAGCCGGATCTATCTGGAAATTGTCTCCACCGTAAACCAGCAGAGCGTGGCGACCAGCGATCTCGACTACGTCATCAGGATGGGAGACCCTGGCGAGAACGATCTCATTGGAAAGCGAGTCGCGGACGTGCCGATGGGGATATTCGCTTCTGAGCAGTATCTTGCCGAACGCTCCGCGCCACGGTCATTGCCCGAGTTGAAGGATCACGACATCATCGGCCATACGGCCGATTTTGTATCGTTCCGCAATGTTCGGCCCAATCAGAGGCATTTGTTGGAGTATTTCTCGGAAGCGGCGGGTATCCGCAGCGTCATTCGGGTCAATCCGGTGGCCAATCACTTTGCCGCCGCCGGTTGCGGGCTCGGGCTTGCGCTCCTTGCTGTACCGTTCGCGCAGGCCGAGGGGCTGGTTCAGGTATTGCCGCAGGAGACGGTGACGATGAACGTATGGCTGCTCCGCAGGCGCGAGAGCGACCTGAGAAAATTGACCCGAGAAGTCAGGCGATTTCTGGAAGCAGAATTCGCCGCCTCCAAGGAGTGGCTTGCAGGCATCCCCCGAAATTCAAGAGCGACCAAGCGCAAGGCTTGAGGGCGTTTCAAGTGTTCCGATCGCTCGTGTTCAAAGATGCATGAGCGTGCAGTGGTCATTCCACGCTGAATAACGGTAGTTCAGAATTTAGATACGCGCGAAGCGCCTCGGCGACCATCCTGCTCCAAAAATAGCAATGGGAGGGATGAATGGCCAAATCGGAAGGGTCCTTGCGGTCAACGCCGATCGTCACGATCGCGGAAATTCCGCGACGTTACGCGGCGAGTACTCCAGACGCGATCGCCCTGATCTTCGAAGGGCGCGAGACAAGCTATCGGGCGCTGGACGAATTATCCAATCAGGTCGCCAACGGCCTCGTGGCGACGGGCGTGCGACCGGCGAGCCGTGTTGCCATTCTCGACAGGAATTCGGATATCTTCTTTCAGGTGCTGCTCGGTGCGGCCAAGGTCCGCGCCGTCCTGGTTCCGATCAATGCAAGGCTCGCACCTCCCGAAATCGCTTTCGCAGTCAACGACGCCCAAACCGAAATTCTCTTCGTCGGCGAAGCGTTCGAGAAGATCATCGCTGAAATCCAGGATCAGCTTGATACCATTCGGCAAATCATCGTGCTGGATTCACGTTACCTGAAGTGGCGCGATGCTCAACCCTTGTCTGAACCGGGCTTGCCGGTCAGCGCCGACGACGTCTGCTTGCAGCTATACACCAGCGGCACGACCGGTTATCCGAAGGGCGTACAGCTTTCCCATGCAAACTTTCCACTGCAGTCGCTCGAGGACTGGAAAGCGTGGTCGTCTGACGATGTGATGCTGCTTGCGATGCCCTTGTTCCACATCGCGGGCGTCGGTACCGGTGTGCTCGGTCTGATGGCCGGCCTCAAGACGGTCGTGCTTCGCGAGTTCGTTCCATCAGTGGTGCTCGAAGCGATAGAACGTGATCGGATTACGATCACGTTCCTCGTTCCCGCAATGATATTGGCGATGCTGGCCGAGCGCGACGTCGAGAACTTTGATCTCTCCTCGCTGAGGAAAATTATCTACGGGGCGTCCCCGATACCGCTCGAACTTCTTAGAAAGTCGCTCCGCGTGTTCAGGTATGCGGGGTTCTTTCAGGTGTACGGCCTTACCGAAACGACCGGTGTCATCACCGTTCTGGGAGACACAGACCACTCCGCGGGCGATGACGAACTCCTGAGGTCGTGTGGCCACGCCATCGAAGGCGTCGAACTGCGGATCATCGACGCTTTGGGAAAGTCGCTGTCGGCTCGACAGGTGGGGGAGGTCGTATGTCGCTCATCGCAAAATATGCGGGGATACTGGAATCGGACCGACGACACCGCGAGAACCCTCCGGAACGGTTGGCTGCATACCGGCGATGCCGGGTTTCTCGATGAGAACGGCTATTTGTACATCTACGATCGTTTGAAGGACATGATCGTTTCCGGCGGAGAGAACGTCTATCCCGCCGAGATCGAGAGCGCCTTGTACGGGCATACGGATATCGCCGATGTCGCCGTCATCGGTGTGCCGGACGAAAGGTGGGGTGAAGCGGTCAAGGCCCTCATCGTCTTGAAGCCGGATCGTTCGCCGGATCCGGCGGGCATACTGCATTTCGCGCGAAGACGTCTAGCAGGGTTCAAGATCCCGAAGTCGATCGAATTCGTGGCCGAGCTTCCTCGCAATCCGTCCGGGAAAATATTGAAGCGATTGCTGCGTGAGCGCTATTGGAAGGGATATGAGCGCAGGGTCAACTGAAGCTGTAGCGAAAGATTGCAAGGTCGATCTACTTCAGGGAAACTCGACCAGAGCGCGGGCCGCGTGTCTGCTGAGCCGACAACGGAAGACCTCGACGGGAGGAGGCCGAACTTCTCGGCCTCTTTCGTGGGCCTCCGGCTAGCTTTCCATGCTTTGCGAGCGCGTTCGGCCGAGCATCAGGTCGATACGCGATCTAAACCGGCGCGTCGATAGTCGGTCGGAGAGTGGCCGGTCCACTTTCTAAACGCTTTGCGGAAACTGGTCGCGTCGGCAAATCCAACGCGTTCCGCAACCTGATCGATCAACAAATGGGTGTTTTCGAGAAACTCCATCGCTACAGACTTGCGCATGCTGTCCAGAAGTTCCTGATAGGAGAGGCCCTCGTTGGCCAGTCGCCGATGTAATGTTCGCAACGATAGGCCCAGCTGTCCCGCGACTTCATCTGCCTTTGGAAAGCGTTTTTGGCTGTTCAGACAGGCGGTCCGAATCTTACGAACGAGGTCCGTTTCACCCGGGCGCTCGGCCATGACGACGTCGCAGAAATGTTGGCATACTTGAGCGGTGATGGGATTTGCGTTCGGGCAGGGGACATCAAGAACCCCTGCATCAAAATGCCACTCCATAGAATCGGCATCAAAATCGATTGGGCAATTGAACATCCGCCCATAGTTGCGCCAATGCACCGGCGCTGCGAAGGGGAAAATCATGCGCTTCGTGGGAAATGGCGCCTCTAAAACGCGGCTGAACAGGGATGTCATCGAGCTGCGCCAGAATTCGGCGGTAAATGGCAGAATATCGCCTAATGACTGAACGCCATGGCTCCGCAATATGGCGGTGTTGTCTTCGACGCGGAAACTGATCTGCATCACGACTGGACCCGCCATGGCTGCGTGTTCGACGGAAAACTTGAGCGCCTCGCCAAAGGTCGAGCTGCTGACCATGGCATAGCCGTAGATGCCGTAATCGCTGATCCGTTGTCGTGCGCCGGCTCTCAGGCCTACATCGGAATGCTTCGCCAGCATGCGCGCGTTTCGGTAAAGTGTAACACGCTGCCGATGCGAGATTCGAGCGTGGGGGTCTTCCAGATGACCTGGCTGAACTCCGGTGCGAGCGAACAGGTCCCTCACGGAAACACCTTGCGCCGCGAGTTCGGCAGCCAGTGCCCCCAATCCGAGCATGCTCTGGGTGGGGGCATCGAGATCGGCCGACAGCGGACTGACGATCCTTATCATCGTCATAGATTCCTCCCCTCAAGCGTTAGCTGTTTTCTACAGAATGGCACAATTTGACCCGCTCCGCCATGGGCGCTGGTCGCCGATTTTTATGGGAGCTTCGGTAGGAGTTGGCAGCTTCAAACACGAAGATTGGCACGATTTGACGTTGCCGAACGGCGGGGGTGAATGACTATTGCTCGAGCCAGCGCGGTCCTCCCGGACCTGACCCAGAGAGAGCCTCCATGACGACGGTAACGCACGAAATTGATGGAGCCGTGGGCATCGTGACCCTCGCCAAACCGCCGCACAATTTGATCGATGATGTGATGATCAACGATCTGGTGGCGGCCTATTCGCAAGTGATGGAGGCTGGCTGTCGGGCGATCCTGCTGCGCAGCTCGATGCGTCACTTCTGCGCGGGTGCCGAACTGAAGTCGTTCGGCACCACGACATTGGTCCATGCCGATCAGGAACGTCTGGAAGAAGTACTCCGAGCGCTTGAGGACGTCCCCATTCCTACCGTTGCTGCGCTGAACGGAGGCGTGCTGGGCGGGGGGCTTGAGCTTGCGCTCACCTGCGACATGATCATTGCAGCCGACACGGCCTTCCTCGGGCAAGTCGAAGTTACCGTGGGCTTATTGCCGCTCCTGGGTGGCACGCAACGCATCGCACAGCGTGCCGGCGTTGCTCGCGCGAAGGAAATCTCGATGCTCGGGCGCCGGCACACGCCGGAAGCTTTCGAGCGATGGGGCATTATCAACCTTGTGGTGCCGGAAGCCGACCTGCCCCTGGCGTCCATGACATGGGCGCGCCAGCTTGCAGCCGGACCGACGGCGGTCATCAAGGGTGTCAAGATGCAGGCAAATCTGGCGGCCCGCGGCGGAATCGAAGCTGCCGATTCTCGGCAGGTGGAAATCAACGACATGATCTGGAAGGCCGAAGATCGGCAGCGTGGCTTTGATGCCTTCTTTGCGACCGGACCCGCATCCGCCGTGTTCAAGGGGAATTGAGCATGTCAGCCCCCCTGGATGGACTGCGCGTGATCGACTTCACCCGCGTGCTCGCGGGTCCCCACTGCACCAAGGCGCTGCGGGATCTGGGAGCCGACGTGACCAAGATCGAGCCGCCGTCCGGCGATCTGGGCCGTATTGGTCTGCCGCATATCGGTGACATGGGTCTGTATTACGTTCAGCAAAATGCTGGCAAGCGCAATCTGAGCCTGGACCTGAATTGGGCGGAGGCGCGCGAGATCGTAGCCGATATGTGCAAGGAGGCCGACGTAATCGTCGAAAACTTCCGTCCCGGTACCTTGAAGCGCTTTGGATTAGCCTACGATGACGTGCGCGCCTTCAATCCCCGGATCGTTTATGTTTCGTTGAGCGGATACGGGCAATCGACGTCGTGGAAGAATCGTCCGGCGTTCGCGCCGACGGTGCAGGCGGAGACTGGCTTTACTGCGCTTGTCGAAGCGCACTTTGGCGACGCCCTATCCGAACCGCGCAACGATGCGTGTAGTCATGCTGATGTTTATACCGGCTTGCAAGGCGTGATTGCCATTCTCGCCGCTCTCCACGATCGCCATCGCACCGGCGAGGGACAGCATGTCGACGTATCAATGGCGGCAACGATGCTTTCGATTAACGAGCGAGCTGGTGCAATGTTGTCGGGAATCGATACCGACGGCGAACCCATCGCGCTTTCGGCGAACGAGTCTCACATTTTCGAAATGTCTGATGGCCGCAGGTTGACGATAGCGGCAAGTCCGATCTACTCGCCCATTTTTGCCAGGTATTGCGCGATGATGAGGCGCAACGATCTGCGGCTAGATCCGCGATTCGCGACTGCCAAGCTTCGGCGGCAGAATTTGCCCGCTCTCTTGGCCGAGGTCAGGGCCTGGCTGACGACCTTTTCCAGTCTGGAGCAGCTGCAAACCCAGATCAGCGAAGCGGGCCTTGCGGTGGGTATGATTCGCACCGTCAGCGAATTTGCCGAGTCCGATTGGGTGAAAGAGTGGGGTGCTGTGGTCGATGTTGACGACCGGGCCGGTGGAACCGTTCGGATGCCCGGAAACCCATGGGTCTTCAGTCGTTCGGCATTACCTCCTCCCGGTGTCCCCGCGTTCCAGGGAGAACACAACGAAGAGATCCTGGCGGAGCGAAAGATTTCGCCAACCCGCATCAAGGATATGGAGCAGAGAAAGGTGCTGCTCAGCCGCCGCAATCCCGTCGGCTCGTTCGATTGAGAGTGACCTACAGGTAATCGCAGCTGAGATGAACTAAGCGGTCAAAGAATCGCGCTCGGAAAAACTGAAGTCCGGAGGAGGAACACATGGCGCCGCTGTCGCCGGAACAGACCAATCGAATACTCGCAAACTCGACATTCCGCGAACTGGCCTCCGCCCGCTCGAGGCTCCGCTGGGGGCTTTCGCTAATCACCCTGGTGATCTTCTTCGGATTCATCGGTCTGATTTCCGCTGCGCCCTCGGTACTCGGGGCGAGCATGGCTGGCGGAAACATTCCCCTTGGCATGGCGGTCGCCCTCGGAATGATCGCGCTAATCGTCGTTCTGACCGGCTATTACGTTTGGCGCTCCAACAGATATTTTGACCGTCTAGTTCAGGCCATTCAAGGAGAGGCCCGTCGATGAACGCGCGTATTTTTCTGGCGGCACTAGCAACGGCAATGCCGTTCTCGGTGCACGCGCAAACGGGTATTGCGGCATCACATGGCCCGAATTGGATAGCCATCGGCATGTTCCTGCTGATCGTAGCCGTCACCCTGATCATAACGTATCGATCGGCAGGGCGAACAAAATCCAAAGCCGATTTCTACACGGCAGGCCATGAGATTACCCCAGTGCAGAATGGACTCGCGATCGCCGGCGACTTCCTTTCAGCCGCGGCATTCTTGGGAATTTCGGCGCTTATCTATACGACGGGCTACGACGGTCTCATCTACGCGATCGGCTTTCTTACAGGATGGCTTGTGGTTCTCTTTCTGATGTCGGAGCGTTTGCGCAATCTAGGCAGCTACACCTTTGCCGACGCAGCGTCATTCAGGTTGGATCGAACGTCGGTTCGTCTAGTGGCTGCCACAGGAAGCCTCGTCGTCGTACTATTCTATCTAATCGCGCAGATGATTGGCGCCGGCAAGGTCATTCAGTTGCTGTTTGGCGTGAACTATTTATTCGCCGTCGCAGGCGTTGGGCTGCTAATGATAGTTTATGTGGCTGTCGGCGGCATGCAGGCCACAACGTGGGTACAGATCACCAAGGCGTTGCTGTTGCTTGGTGGTGGTACGCTGATGGGCTTAGTCGTTCTCTGGCGCTTCGATTTCAGTCTCGGGCGTATCTTTCTTGAAGCAGGTCAGGTGCACCCAAAGGGCGCGGCCATTCTAGCACCTGGTGGCCTGTTCGCAGAGCCCGTTTCAGCAGTCTCACTTGGGCTGGCGCTTGTGTTCGGAACTGCAGGCTTGCCGCATATCCTGATGCGGTTCTTTACGGTCAAGGATTCGGCTGGCGCGAGAAAGTCGGTCTTCTATGCGACGACTTGCGTTGCCTATTTTTGCCTGCTGGTTCCGCTGTTCGGTTTTGCTGCTGTAGCAATTCTGATGCCTGACGTTGGTTTCTTCAATGTCAGTGCGAACGGACAATTCAACAAGATCACTGATCTAATCGGGGGACCGAACATGGCGGCTGTCCATTTGTCGGGAGCCCTCGGTGGTCCAATCCTGCTGGGCTTTATTTCGGCAGTCGCATTCGCGACCATTCTTGCCGTCGTCGCCGGTCTGACGCTTGCAGGTGCCTCGGCGATTAGCCATGATCTGTACGGTCAAGTGATCGCTGGCGGCCATGCACCGGAAGGCCGCGAAGTTCGCATCGCGAAGCTTGCTGCGATCGTGATCGGCATTGCGGCGATCGCGCTGGCTTACGCGTTTGAGAATCAGAACGTCGCCTTCATGGCGGGGCTCGCATTATCAGTAGCGGCAAGCTGCAACTTTCCGGTTCTGGCGATGGCCATCTTCTGGCGCGGAACGACGACGCGCGGAGCCGTGATCGGTGGGATTGTAGGTCTGGTCAGTTCGATTCTGCTCGTGGTCCTGAGCAAGACGGTTTGGGTAGCCGTCTTCCATTACGCTGCGCCGGTTTTTCCTTACGATAATCCTGCGCTGTTCTCGATGCCGCTGGCCTTCCTCGCCATATGGTTGGGCTCAATGAGCGACAAGACAGTTCGGGCGAGTGCTGAGCGGCAGGCGTTTGAGGCACAGTTTGTCCAGTCCGAGACGGGCATCAGGAGCACGGAGAATTTGGCAGGAGCCGCCACGTGAAGACTTTCATGGACGAAACTCACGATTCGGGACGCCGGAGCTTTGTGAGCACGGCGAATGATCCGCTGGGAGACTTTCCAATCCAGAATTTGCCATTTGGCATTTTCAGCCGCGACAAAGATACCAAGAAATCTGCCGGTGTAGCGATTGGTGATCAAATTTTCGATCTCCATGCCGCGTTCAGGCTGGGTTTGCTTTCAGACGATGTCCCCGAGGAGGTGTTCGCCGCACCTTCCTTGAATGCGCTCTTCGCGTTGGGGCGCGAACGACTCAGGCGGCTGCGCAAGAAACTTGCTGACGCACTTGATGTTGGTGCCAGCGGGGAACGTACTCGCCGGAGTGCTTCGGATATTCTCGTCACGATGGAACGGTGTGTTATGCATCGTCCAACCTCGGTACCGAATTTCACCGACTTTTATGCCGGCATCCACCATGCAAAAGCTGCAGGCGCATTGCTCACCCCGGAAAACCCGCTGCCCGCAAACTACAAATGGGTGCCGATAGCGTATCACGGCAGAGCTTCGTCAGTGGAGATAGGTGGGGGTCTGGTTCGCCGGCCGACAGCACAACTCGCTCCGACGGTAGATGGAGCTCCGCCCGGCTTCGGTCCCTCCGAACGATTGGATTTCGAACTGGAGATGGGATTTTACGTCGCGGGTGGTAACCAGCTCGGCTATCCGATAGCGATCTCGGAAGCTGAAGAGCAGATCATCGGCTACTCGCTGCTCAACGACTGGTCGGCCCGAGACGTGCAGCGTTGGGAAATGTATCCACTTGGCCCATTCCTAAGCAAGAGCTTCGCGACTTCCGTGTCGCCGTGGGTAGTAACGGCAGATGCTCTCGCTCCGTTTCGGACGCCGGCGATGAAGCGCCCGGAAGGGGACCCCCGGCCCCTGAAATATCTGCTGGACGAATATGACCAGGAGCTTGGCGGGTTGGACATCAGCCTCAGGGTGTTTCTGTCGACGAAGACGATGAGAGCTGCAGGGGAGCCAGCGACGGAGATTCTCAAATCGAACGCGTCCCATCTCTATTGGACGCCGGCGCAGATGATCGCCCATCACACCGTGAACGGCTGCAACTTGCAGGCTGGCGACCTGATCGGGACCGGTACAATTTCGGGGCCGACCGAGGCCGAATTGAGCAGCATGCTGGAATTGACCCGCGCTGGCGCAAGGCCCATCACGCTTCCAAACGGGGAGCGACGAGGCTTCCTCCTTGATGGAGACGAAATCCGGTTCGAGGGCCGATGCACGAGAGAAGGTTATGCCTCGATCGGTTTTGGAGCGTGCGTTGGTCGGATTGAAGGGGCGGCGACGAAACCGTCGTCACCCGGCGCTTCAATCGCGAATCCGGGTCCAAGAAGAGGTTCTTGAAAACGGCTTCTGAATGCTGACGGGGTGAACCGCAATAGCGGAGGGGGGACAATGGAAAGCTATCTCGCCATAGAATATGCGAAGAGCATCATGCCGGATATCGAAGCGGATGAGGTGCATTTTGGGCAGCTCATCGCTCTCGCAATTGGATTGTTCTTGGCATGTCTGGGAAAAGTCATCTGTGGGCTCAGGCTGCCAATTTTCGCACCATAATGGTAGCTGATGGGATAGCGGTACGCCTCGCCGAGGCGGCAGACTTCGATCAGGTGTACCTCGCAATGCTGCGCGACTAGCGGCGATGAGAGCGTAGTGATCGAAGCTCCGCGGGTGCGGTGGGATCTTCCTCCAAGCGGGGTCTGATTCCAGACGATCGGACGCAGCCGCGCCTTCGCTTCGGATGAGCGCACGGCGATGAAGCGCCAGTTCTGCAGATGGAATGAAGGCGCTGAGCGGCGGGAATGTGCCGTTCGGGCGCGCGTCGTCGTGTCCCAATCGGAGACGCGACGCATTGCGGCGTATCAGGCCTTGGCGAGAGCTTCGGCGTAACGGGATTTGATTTCCGTAACCGCGCTTTCCGGAGTGCCATTGCGCAGGATCATGCGCTGGAAGGCCTCGCCGGCGATTTGATTGAAAGTCGACTGGATGACGGAGTAGGTAACCATACGTCCGCGCTCCTGCACCAGTTTCTTCCAGCCCTGCTGATCGGCGGCCTCGGGCGAGGCGAAGTAGGGATCGTCGTAGGCGCTTGTCCGGGCAACGACTTCACCGCCGTGCGCGGCGATTTTTTGCGCGGTCGAGCTGGTCATGAATGGTATGGAGCCCGAACGCTCCGAGGATGACATCCAACGCGACGAGCTCGGCCCACCAGGAGTCCCCGGGAAAGAACGTCCCGCGAAGATGACACCTCAGCGCGAAAAGAAGACGCCGAAGGACGTCCATCCTGGACATCCGGCATAAACTCGATGGATACGTTCGATCCCGATATGCCGTGTCGCGTTCACGATGGCCTAAGTGACCAAATCATCGAATGGAGCCCTCAGTGGGCTTCGATGTACCGCGAGCACGCGTCGAAATGGGAAGGCAGCGTAGACCCGGCTGCGTGAGGCCCGATGGGGAGTTAGCGGGCCGGCGGAACCTCCGCAGGGGGTGCATCCGATTGCTGACGTTCAGAAAAGGCAACGACCGATTGCCGTCTCCTCAATTAGTCGAAAATGGGGATTCCTCGCTCCTCTATTGGTTGTAAAGGCTCGTACATTGTATAGAGATGCTTGCACTCAATAGATATCAAGGGGGGCAAACGTGTCGGAAAACGACTTTGCGCAGCAGCCATTCAGTGCAGCAGAATTCGTCGAGAATCCCGAAAATCGATGCCCCGTTATCCTTGTTCTAGACAATTCTGGGTCGATGAGCGGTGCTCCAATACAGCAACTCAACGACGGCCTTCAGGCTTTTCGCGATGAACTGGCGGCAGACAGCCTGGCAGCCAAGCGGGTTGAAGTGGCCGTTATTACCTTTGGGCCCGTTCAAGTTCAGTCGGATTTTGCGACCGTCCATAATTTCTATCCACCGCGGATCGAAAGTGCTGGGGCCACCCCGATGGGAGAGGCGATCGAGCGGGCCCTTGATATGCTCAAGGATAGAAAGGCCACTTACCGAGCGGCTGGGGTCAAGCATTATCGTCCTTGGGTCTTCTTGATCACCGACGGATCGCCAACCGATTCCGTGAGCCGTGCTACTCAGCTTGTTCACGAGGGCGAAGCTGCAAAATCATTTATGTTCTATGCCGTTGGCGTAGAAGGTGCGGACTTTGGCACGTTACGAACGATTGCGACGCGCGAGCCGTTGAAACTGAAAGGGCTCCAGTTCAAAGAGTTCTTCCAGTGGCTCTCGGCTTCGCTTTCGTCAGTCTCAAAGTCAAATCCAGGCGATCAAGTGCCATTGCAGAATCCCACGGCTCCGGACGGATGGGCCACGGCGGGATGACCGAACCCAGCTGGGAATGGGTTGCTGCGAGCGCGACGGGCACATCGCATCTCCGAATTGAAAGAGGTTGCGATGATGCGGGCGCGTGCGTATTCGTTTCCGGCAAGAATGAATCCGCTCTAGTTGCTGTTTGCTCCGATGGGGCGGGCTCCGCCGAGCGGTCTTCAATTGGTTCTCGCATCATAGTTCGCTCCTTCTGCCGCAGCGTAAAGAGGTACTTGGAAGGCGGTGGCACTTTGGCCGGCTTATCCCGCGAAATTGCGAGTGATTGGCTCGACGACATGCGCGGGCGGATTGAGATCACTTCAAGGTCTGCCGAGCTCACTCCGCGCGACTTCGCTGCGACCTTGGTCGGATGCATCGTCGGGAGCGGCACAGCCAAGGTTCTCCATGTCGGTGATGGAGCCGCTGTCTATCGTACGTCAAACTCTGATGAGTGGAGTGTCGGCAGCTGGCCGTCTCACGGAGAGTATGCGTCGACGACCTATTTTGTAACAGACGATCCGGAGCCGTCGTTTCAGCTGAATGAGATTGATGGCTCACTGTCTGAGCTCGCTGTATTCACGGACGGCATTGAGCATCTCGTTCTAAATTTTTCGACACGCAGCGCGTTTCCTCCTTTCTTCAACCAGATGTTCTCCGGCTTCAAGCCCGGCGGGATCGGGAAGAATCGTAGGTTATCCCGGCATCTCTGCAACTATTTGAACAGTCCGTCGGTGTGCGACAGGACAGATGACGACAAAACTCTATTACTTGCTCGCCGAACCCTAAATGTCGCGTCTCAAGAGCATATTTGATCAGCAGAGGAAGCCGGTCCCGCTTGGTAAGCTGTTGGGACGCGGCGGTGAAGGTGCTGTGTTCGAGATTGTCGGCGAACCGGACCTTGTGGCTAAGATTTACCATCCCGATAAGGCGCGTGAACGGCAGCAAAAGATCGCGGCCATGGTCGCGAGTGGAATTCAGACTAAGGTATCCAACGCGGCGTTTCCATTATCGCCGTTATATGAGGGCGGCGGTACGTTCGCCGGCTTCACGATGCATCGCATCGGGAAACAAAAGCCGGTTCACCAACTGTACTCGCCGGCTAGTCGGCGAAATGAATTCCCAAACGCAGATTACAGGCTGCTGCTTCGAACTGCGCAAAATATTGCGCGTGCAGTCGCCGCCGTGCATTCGACCGGCTGCGTTATCGGTGACCTGAATCACTCGGGGATCTTGGTTGGCGCTGACGCCACCGCAACTCTCATCGACTGCGATTCATTTCAGTTCTCGGCGAACGCAAAGACGTTCTATTGTGCGGTTGGCGTGCCTGACTACACGCCTCCTGAGCTACAGGGGAGATCGCTCGAGAATATAAATCGAACACCCAATCACGACGCCTTTGGATTGGGCGTGGCTATCTTTAGCTTGCTGTTCCTGGGGCGGCATCCATTTGCCGGTCGATATCTTGGTCGCGGCGATATACCCGAAGAGCGAGCAATAGCCGAATATCGCTTTGCGTACTCGTCGGATAGATCCCGCACCCAAACCGAGCCTCCACCATTCGCGCCAACGCTCGCCTATGTTCCACGAGAACTGGCGGTCGCATTTGAAGCGTGCTTCGGGCCGAGCGGAACAAATGGCACCCGGCCCAAGCCTGCGGACTGGATCTCCCTTTTGCAGAGAGCTGAGACGCAGCTCGTCAAATGCAGTGCGTCGGCGGCCCACTTCTACTTCTCGTCAGCACCCAACTGCCCTTGGTGCGGACTCGAAAAGGCCATTCCGGGCTTCATCGCGTTTCCGTCCCCGCTCACGATCAATACCACCACGCCGCTTGATCTCGGCCAACTCATTGCCGCGATTCGCGGGGTGACTGATCCGGGCACGGCGCCGTCCTTATATTCGGCAATGCCGGCAGTTCAGAGCACGCCTAGTGTTCAAAACAAAGGTGTGCTCGATAATTCTTCGGGACAATTCGTGCTGGCAACACTTGGCGGCGCTGTATCGGCTATCCTCTTGAGGTTGGGATATGTTCCACCCTTGATAGGCCTGGGGGCTCTCGCAGCGTCGGGATACTTTGCGCTTAGAAATCCGAAGCAACTGCACGCCAAGGGGCCCCGCTCGCACCAACTCAAGCAGGCTTGGGATCAGATAGATCAGCGTTACAGAACCGAGGGGGATGTATCGCGCTTCAATGAGGCAAGACGCCAATCTGAGCTGAAGATTCGCGAATACAATGAACTACCGAACGAAGAGGCGCGGCGCTTGGCGGATCTGTCGCGCAGACAGCGGGAAATTCAGCTTAGATATTTTCTTGAGCGGTTTAGCCTCGTTAACGCGAAGATTAAAAGCGTAGGTAGTGCGAGGAAGGCGACGTTACGTTCGAACGGGATTGATACTGCAGCGGACATTTCCCGGCAGCGGATCGAGAATATTCCGGGATTCGGTCCAGCAACGGCTGGTCTTCTATTGGCATGGCGGTCGGATCTTGAGCGACGCTTCGTTTTTAATCCGAGCCAGCCGGTCAACCCCAGCGACGTTGCTCAAGTTAAGTCCGACATTGCTCAAAGGCGTATCAATCTCGAAACCGCGTTAAAGGCTGATCTAATCGCTATCAGGACAGCTGCGGCCGAAATTGGGCGTTCCCGCACCGATCTTACCAATCGAGCGCGAGCAATATGGGTAGAATTCAAGCAAGCAGAAGCAGACGAAAAGGTACGAGTCTTTGGTGATGTTGCCGCTCGACGTTGGGTCTTTGGTGTAATTTGCTTTGCCGCATTTATTGTCGCCGGTGTGAATAGTAGTGGCCCAAGTGTCGCCTCTGTGCCGCCAACGCCTCCTTCTCCGCGATCTACGTCCAGCCCGACTTCGGCGATTCCGAACACTTCGAATGCATCTGGAAGCAGTCCGCCTATTGTGAATTTGCCCAACCAAATGTCTACGCAGGCCACGGTGCCTCCTCAGCTTTGGGACTCGACGCCACGGACGCCCTCGCGAGTCGATCGTCCTCCGCAGGAAACTCCAAAGAGCAATGTTGAGGTGGCAGCCGCCCCGCCGATGGTGCCACCGCTCGATCCACCTCGTGAGGTCAAGCCACCAACGCAGCCACTAGCTGAAGCCAGTCCAAACGTTGGCCAATCGAGTCCATCCGTCACGACGCCTGATCCTGCGATTGGTCGACTGAAAGACTTGGGCTTTACCGGGGCGATCGAGCCGTCATGGACCGCCACCGCACTCAACGGCTTGCGAGAGTTCAAGATCGTTAATCATTTGCCGCCTGACAGCCGTTTGGATGCAATGACAACTCAAGCGCTGCAATCGCCTCAGGCAATTGCGCGCAATCGCTCATTTCTTGGCGGCTGGGCGACCGATGCGGCGTGTACGCAGGGCACTCAGCTCACGATCTCAGCTCAAGAGGCCCGGACGGAAGGAGGCGTATGCACATTCGATACTTTTCTTCCTAGTCGATCTGGCTGGATGGTCCGAGGCCATTGTCAGGTTGGCGCAGATCGATGGCCAGCAACAATTAGTTTCGCGGTTGCTGGAACTGCGCTGTCCTGGTCGAGCGCGAAGGGAAATACAACATACTATCGATGTAGATAGTGAGGTCGAGCATGGCGAGCTGCTATCACTGCGGAACGGCACTAGCAAAGGGGCATGGCGTTCGCAGAAACGTCAGAACTGGGACAAGCGTAGCGGGATTATTCAGTGGACCGCCGACGATCTTGTTGATGGTACTCGCAACTCTTGCCGGGGCCAAGGTCCCGTCAATTAGAAGCTATTTCGGTCTGCGAACACTATGCCCGAGTTGTGGGCAGCGATTGGACGCAAAGCGGTCCCTGAGGCGTAAAGTCCTTCTTTTCGCTGGCTTCATACTGCTCGTTGTGATGGCCGCGGCCATTGCATCCAGTCGTTGATGGGTCCTTTGGGGAAATTCAATCCCTTGGCCTATCGCGGGATGCCATTGGTGTCCCTCGGGAGCAGGATTGGAGGACCGGCTTTGGCTTTCCCCCGGAGCATGTCGTGGTAAGAGATGTCCGACTCTGGAGCGGGACGGCTTTGATCCTGCTGCTTGCTACTCCAAGCGCCTTCGCGGCGTGCGGCGAGCGCGGCGGGCCCGGCTATCGTGCGCCCGACGGCCGTTGTGTCGGCTGGGCTGATCTCGAAAGAACGTGCGGCAATCCTCCAACGACGAGGTGTACTCCCGAAATGGTGGCGAGTGGGCCGCGGGCGGCGCCGCCTGGGGTTGAATTGTCGTCGCCTAAGCCGCCTCACGCCCCGGCTTTGCAGGACCCAAACTTGACGGGCGGCTCTGAACGGTTTGCGGCTCCGACCACGCTATATGCGGCTCCGACCCCGCAAGTTGCCGGCGACCTTATCGGCCAAGCTAGCATCATTGACGGTGACACGCTCGAAATCCACGGCACCCGCATTCGGCTGTCCGGCATCGATGCGCCAGAGAGCACTCAATTTTGCCGAGGCGAGGACAGTCTGCCATATCGTTGCGGTGCGAAGGCCGCCAATGAACTCAGTGCCTTCATCGCGCAAAGGCCAGTGACCTGCGTACCTGTCTCGTCGGATCAGTACGGGCGCACTGTAGCGACGTGCTCGGTGGCCGGGATTGATCTGGCGGACTGGCTGGTTCACAACGGATTTGCGCTTGATTGGCCGCGCTATTCAAAGGGCAAATATGCCTCCGCTCAACACGACGCCGAAAGATCTGGGCGAGGCATCTGGGCCGGCAGCTTTGTCGAGCCATGGCTGTACCGGTCGTGCATCCGAGTCGGAGGCCAACCAGCGGTTTGCTCGGACGACGCTAACGCGCGTCCGTGACGCGAAGCGCCCGAAGCTCCTGGAGTGAGACCTGCTAATCTGCCGATGCTGCGGTCTCGATCTTCGACGAGCCGACGTACACTGTCATTCGGCGGTAAGCGCTTAGCCGGAACCCTTGCTTCGGGATCTGGATAGCTATGCGAAGAAGCCTCCGGCTTGGACGGAGGTTTGAGATGG
>NZ_LBKA01000252.1:0-164790 GCF_028128955.1 Bradyrhizobium sp. CCBAU 11386 | reverse complement strand
ACCGACCGGATCGCTCGCCTGTTTGGTCGCGCGTCGCGGACGTCGGTTCGTGATCGCCTACGGCGCCTGAGAGAGAGAAACGCCGGGACGAGTATCCTGACTGAAGCAGAGCGCTCTTCCTGAGGGAGTGGACGAGACAAGGCGGCATGGTCCAAAATGCCGACCATGGAAGATGTTTACTATTTTGTTTGGGAACGGCATCCAAGCCTGAAGCGGCGACTTCGGTCTAGCAAAAGTCCTCCTGCCCCAAGCTGTCCCACCCCCGAAGACGCAGAGCGTTTCGGATGGCTCGCCCAAATAGTCTCAAGCCTCACCTATGGAGCACACGCCCCCTACTGACGCTCTTCGTAGCGATCGCAGCGAGCGTCCCCACGCTTGATGTCCGAGGCGATCTCATCGAGCGGGGGATTGCAGCGAAGCAACGAATACTTGTCGTCGTAGGGCGCCGGTTGTCTGCGGCAAACACTCGCGCCGAGCGGCACTTGAATTGCCTGACTTCCGACGGTGTAAAAGCAATTATCCGGCTTCTGTTCCGCTTTTTTCACGCCCTGGTTTTGCGCGGCTGCGAGCGCCGGCACGATTAGGGCAGCTGCAACAATGGCAAATTTTCGCATCGACAACTTCTCCCTGATTTCTGAGGCATCGAAGTAAATTTAGGAACCGTTGGTGAGCTATTCAACGACCACCGCCAGTGCCCGAAGTACTGCACTGAGGGAGCGTACCTCTTAGGATCGACGAACATCTGGTGGCGCGGGACAGTCAGCTGTGGGCGGGACCTCGTTCTCCGGTTACGCGAGGGGTTTTCCGATGATGAAGACCTCGGGGAATTACCGACCGAATCCGACGCGACCGCACACCTTGTGCGAGAGAGACCACCGACGCCGACAGCAAGCAGCCCGGGACGCCCCAGAACCATACCCTATAGGATACTGCTCTGCTCAAAACGGCACTGCAAGCGATGCTGCGATAAGCACCAAACCATTTCGGGCGTGATTTCCCTCGCACGGAGCCAACCCGACGAGCAATCCCGAATACAAATTCAATCAGCATCGGGCTAGTTAGGATCGAAAATGGCCCCCAATCCTTCCAGCTATAGCTCCGAAGGCCACCATCGAAGCTAGCAATCCGGAGAGCCACAGGACGGGCCGACCGGTAACCAGGGGCCACTGCAAAGAACGCTGCGGCCTCACTTCAAGGTTCAGCCGCTGGCACAAACTGCACATGTATCGGGACTTGGCGCACCGTTGGGGGCAAGTCGGCCTGCTACTTCCTCCGGAACCGATTTCCCCGAGAGGTGTTACGCTAACGTATGCAATCTCACATTGCTACGAGGTTGTAGGCACCAAGCGCAACTCGAGCGACTTTGAAGTGAGGGGTCGGCGTGGCACGGGAACTCTCACCGTTGCAGCTAGCGTCGCCCGACAGATAGGGAAGCATGACATGCGCCCTTTTTTACAACGGCTGTGCTGGTTTACAACGGCTGTGCTGGCGATTGTGGGGATAATCGTCGGGCCTGACGCCGTCAATGCAGCGCAGCTGGAGATGCCGACGGGGCCTCAGTCGCCAACAATACGGCACATACGGTTCGCAACGCCGACGCTTCCACCAATGGCCTACACGATGTTTTGCCTGCGCTACGCGGACGATTGTCGCACGCAGCCGCTCTTTCGCGGGGGTCTGGTTCGCCTGACTGGCGAACGCTGGGCCATTCTCAAAGAGGTCAATCAAACCGTCAACCGCAGCATTAGTCCGGACGCCGCGGAATTGAGCTCGGGCGTCGAAGCCTGGTTGATCAATCCGGATCGTGGGGATTGCAATGATTACGCAGTGAGCAAGCGCCACGAATTGCTCCATCGAGGCTTGCCCTCAAGCGCGCTGCTGCTGAGCGAGGTCGTGACCCGTTGGGGAAAGCATCACCTCATTCTCGTCGTGCGTACCCGAAGTGGCGATCTGGTTCTCGACAATCTGACACCGGTGATCAAGCCGTGGGCGCGTGTGCCCTATCGCTGGGTTCGAATTCAAATGCCGGGTCGGCCTCGGCTATGGACCACGATCGCCGACCGTGGGGAGTGAGCATCGGACCCGGGGTCTTTACCACACGCAAAACTGGCCTGCGTCACGTACCCGCCAGAGCCACCGTGGAAAGAATGCAACACTTTGAGTTCAAGGTGGGGGCGAATATGTGGGTAAAAACCGACGGAGCACCAAACTAACGTAGAGTTTCGCTGATCCGGCGGATGGGTGCTCCTAGCGGATCAGCCGCCCACGGGTGAATGTCACGACAGCGGTCCTAGTCGCTTGGGCGCTAGCAAGCACCCTGAAGAAGAAGTGGATGCCAACCCTGAGGTTGCGGACAAAGTAAATCGGACCGGCGTCCCCGGACGTGTTATCGGGGCTGATGAAAACATATCTCATGATCGCGATTACCCTTTTTGCAGCTCCGGTTGCCGCACAGCCGGCAGTGCCGCCTGCTGCTACGCCCGAAATATCATTTCGCGACCAAATCAAGGCAGCGCGCGCCAGGGACGCGGCGGAGGAAAAAACCAGCTCGACCGCGCGGGCATGGGACCGCGACGTCAATGGAAAGCGCCCGTGGGATATTCCAGTGAAAGCGCCAAACAATAGTGTGAAACCCTAACGGAGATTGAAGCGCTCCCCGCGGGCGAGCGGCATTACATCCACAACAGCGAAGCGATTCCCGGACAACCGATTTGCTGCTCTCGTAACGTTCGCTACGAGGTCGTCATGGTTCACTTGGGCGATTTCGCCGCGCCGTGGAAGGCTTTGTTGTCGCGGTATTGAACGGCGGCGGCGAACTAAAAGAACTTCACACTGGTCAACCGCCTCATACGACTGGCCCGCAATCTAGGTGCGGAAGGGTGGCACACAAAATGCTTCGCTGGTGCCATGTTAGCCTAGCAATCCTCGGTGCTGGATTTGCGGCGGGTTACTTCACCCGAGAGGTCCTTTCGCGACGACGACGCCACCAATTTAGGCAAGTCGCATCAAGAAGCGGCGCCCTTGGGGGTCAAGCTTGCAAACATGGACCCGCTGCAAACTCGGTTCCCCCTGTTCTACGCACATTCAGTTGATCACAGTCACAGGGTTTCCGCGGAATTGCCCTATCCGGGTTGAACTGACTGCGTACTGCCGTCGCAGGCTCGCGCACGAGGTTTCCCTTAAATGCTCGGTTTGGTACTCTTGGTTCTAATTGCAGCGACCTCATTCGCGGCTGGCTACGCTACCCGTTCGGCCATCTCGCGGACGCGACGTGCTAAATATCTCAAGTGGGAACCATACGTCCGACCTTCGCGGTCCTCGCAACCCCCGCAGTTTCTGATGCGTCCTGACAAACGTAACGTCTCTCCAATGCAGCGGGTTGTGTCTGGAGGACGGCGTAGCGGTTGATGCCGTCAAAGCCTTCCAAGTGGATTTCTTGCTGCGATCCGGCCATGAAATATCGAGTTTCTGCCGTCCTTGAGCTCTATCTTTTGCTACCGATAAGGCCATGAGGATGCCATCGCATAGCCTACAGCGGACCGGCATGGCAGACCCTTTAACGATACCAGCGCTTTTTCGGCCTGCTAGATTCCGATTGTTATACTGTGCCAGCATGTATCGGAACCACCTCATTGCCGCCGCGGGGATTTGCCTTGCGCTTATCATCTACGCCACCCTGGCGAGGCTAGCGGGGCGGCCCGTCCTCGTGGGTCATCACGAGGCCTATTGGGTCGTCGTCATCGAACGCTTCAGCGCATATGGCCTGTTGGGCTTCCTATTGTCCTTCCTTCTGCCTGGGCGCTTCGGCTTGGCTTGTGGGCTTGTGGTAGCCGTTGCAGTCGGCTTGGAGGTTCTGCAAGGGCTAACACCAGACCGCGATCCGTCACTGCTTGACGTGCTTCAAAAAGGGGCTGGCGGCACTGTCGGAGTGTTACTTGCTCAAACGATCCTGGCTTTCTTGCCCAGGCCGCCCTCTTAGGCGCCATGCTGGCCGATGCCAAATGGGCGCCAAGTTGCGGTTGGCAATGCGCAGCTCCGGGTTCACAGTGGAGTGGTGTGGAGCGGTAACGAGATCAGAACCCAAATGAATCATTTCGCAGTGCTCTTGGCCGGGGCCACGCTCCTCGGCATATCCCTGTCCGCTCACGCCCAGGGGACTTACCCCAACGGTATTCGCACCGGATATGCCGGCACCGCACCGAGTTCGACGACCTCGACTAGCACTTCGCTCGCGTCACCTTCCAATCCCGCACCCGCAACGAGAAATCTCGGAACCGGCCAAGGCCGAACTGAAGGGGCAATGGGGCTCACACCCCAACTCCAGCGCGAAATGGGGATTGGTCGCCAACAATAACCCCTTCAGGGGCGCATCTTTCGCTGGAAACACAGGGCGCAGCCCCAACCTCTTTGGCGGGCCAAAGCAGCAGTTCGGCAATTAGGCCGTCCTGTGCCCGGGACCAAACTTGCTCGGCGCCAAGAGTTCGGCCATCTGCCGGTGCGTATTCTGTAGCGCTTCGATGGCACAATCGAGGTCAAAATCTGCGTCGCGAATTGAGGCGAAGAATTTCGCCGTCAGCGCCAGATCTAGTTTGACGCGTGTTGCCCCATCGCGACTTTTGCGACGGTCAAGCGACAGATGGATAGCCCGCAATCTGGCTTCTGCGGGCGTACAGCCGCTGAGTGTCGCGAGTTCGTCATATGTCATCC
This sequence comes from Bradyrhizobium sp. CCBAU 11386, assembly GCF_028128955.1. Lineage (NCBI taxonomy): Bacteria > Pseudomonadati > Pseudomonadota > Alphaproteobacteria > Hyphomicrobiales > Nitrobacteraceae > Bradyrhizobium > Bradyrhizobium sp. CCBAU 11386. The sequence continues at coordinate 160,083 of NZ_LBKA01000252.1, read as the reverse complement.
AGATCTGAGGCATATCCCTGTCCGCCCTGTTGTTATGAGCCTCAACCTAGATTTCACATCTAAAAGCACGGTTGCCGCGGTACCGTCGCAAGTGCTTTCGCGAAAACAGCGTCAATGCAAAGCTAAAACGCGGCAAGCCTCAAGACACAGGCGTCCTGGGCGGCGCGAACGGATGGTGCGGCCGCGACCGGCTGTCGAGGCCCTTGGGCAATCTGTCGGCATTGAGCTTCACGATTGCGCACCTGGCATCGGCTGGCGGCGCATCTTCCTGACTGTAGATCAGTGTGGCCTCGAACTTGATATCAGGCGCCTGCCTGGCCGTTCCCGAGCAGGTCGCCATCGCATCGCTGCTTACGCCGGAAAGATTGACCTCGACCTCGTCGGGACCGAACACGCTCGGTGGGCCATCGGCATGCCGTTTCACGGTCAGAACGGCGGTGAAGCTTTGCTGATCGAGCTGATAAGAGCCCCCATAGGTGAAGAAGCTGTCGCTGCCCGAGATCCGGCCCCCAGTCAGATCCACGACGCCGGTGCCCTGGCCACGCGGGGTCCTGAACCAGGCAGCGTATTTGCCGTCTCTCAACATGCGACATTTCTCGACGTGAAAATTGACAGCTATTTGCGACCATCTCTGGGGCGCGACAATGACCAAACCATCAGCGCTTTCGGCAGGGTTAACACCCCGAAAACCCAATCCATCGAATTGCTGCCGGCGCGCGAGGCGACGCCGCGGCCGATGTCAAAACAATTCTATGCCGTCATCGGCGGTCTCGATCGCCTCGACGCGCCGCGTGGCGGGGATCGACGCTAGCCCGAACGTTTGCAGGAACTCCCGGTGGACGTCCCGCTCGCGCTCCATCGTGTAGCGCGCGAAGAGGTCGTCGAGCATGGCCTCGTCCTGCGCAATTGGTTGCGGTCGCCGGGCGACCGCACTCGCAGTCTCGAGGCGCGCGGCCACCGCAGGCAAAGTCGCGGAGCTTTCGCCGAGCTTGTTCATCAGGCCTTGTGCCGAATTCATCAGGCCTTCGAATTCCGCGCCTTCGTCGACGAGCCGGCTCATCAGCTTGTCGAGTCGTTCGTTGCCGGCCTCGACCTCGCGCAGCGCCCGGAGGATCTGCGGCTCGAGATTGGCAAGCTGCGTGGGATCGCCCTGCACGCGCAGCTCCTTCAGTGCCTTGGCCGAGCGCTCGATGCCGTCGAGCACGGGCCTGAGGCGCCCCGCCCCCGCCGAAACCTGGTCGGCAGTCGCCTTGAGCTCGTTGGCGATCACGACAAAGGCGCTGCCGCGGCTGCCGAGATGGCTTGCCTTGAGGCCGGCATTCATCCCGATCAGGGTGATGTCGACGGTCGCATCGGCGAGCCCGGCGATCGCCTGGCGAAATTTCGCCAGCGTATCCTCGACAATGGCCAGTGCGTCATCGACCGAACGGCCGGCGCTCTCGCAGGTGGCGATCAGGATCGAGGCATGCGCCAGTATCTGCTTGATGCGCGCCAGGAACGACGACGAGCCGCCATCCTCACCCCCGAACAGCGTACGGCCGTGGCCGACAACGCTGCCCGCATCATGCAGGATAGCCGTCAGCGCGCGAACGATCTGACCGATGTCGCCGCCGAACTCGCGCTGGGCGTCCCTGAGCTGGGCCGCCTGCAACAGGCCGATGGCGCGCGCGCCGTCATCGCTCGTGACCGGTTCGGGAACGAGGCTTGGAGAAGGTCCTGACGCAAGACCGAGACCGTGACAGACATGCTCGAGACGCTGGCGCGTGCTGTCGCCGGCCTGCAAGGAGATGATCGCGCTGCCGACCGCCTCGGCGATCTTCCTGGTGCTGGCGCTGGCGAGGTCGGCGACATGGCTGCCCTTGCTGCGCTGGTCGCGCAATCCGCCATAGGCCTCGCCGAGCTCGGCGCTCTCCGAGACCAGTTGATCCCGGTAACGGTTCTCGAATTCCTTCTGCCGGCCGGAGGCGGTGGCGACGGCTTCCGACAGGCGTTGCTGGTCCCTCGCGCAGCCCTCGATCGAGCGCTGCACGGCCCTGCCGAGATCGTAGGCTTCCTGCGTGAAGGCGAGAAAGCCCTCACGGTCGCCATCGAGCGAAGCCGCCTCGATCCGCGCGCTGCGCGCGATGATGGTGATCATCCCGATGTGCTTGAACAGCGGCTTGAGCAGCGAGGACGCCTCTGCCGTGCTCGTGCCGATCGTCGCAAGCAGGGCGCTCTCGGCCGGCAGCGCCTGCGCCAGCTCGCTGAGCCGCGCGGCGATCTCCTGCAACGCGGTCGCAGCGCCCTCGATCTCGGCGCCGGAGAGCTCCTCGGAGAGCGTCGCGAGGCCCTGGTTCAGCTCCTTGAAGATGAGGTGGCCGCGACCGAGCTCCTGACCGACGCGCGCGAAGACATCCTCGATGCGCGACGAGACATCCTCGATCGCCGCAGTCGCTTCAGTGAGCGTGGTGGCCGGAATGGCGGACATTGCAATCAACCTGCCACCGCAACGTGTCCGGCCTGGTACCAGAGCATGATCTCGCGCGGAATATGGTGCAGCGGCACGACCTTCTCGACCCCGCCATGGGCGATGGCCTCCTTGGGCATGCCGAACACCACGCAGCTTTCCTCATCCTGCGCCCGCGTCGAGGCGCCGAGCTTGCGCATCTCCAGCATGCCGCGCGCGCCGTCGTCGCCCATGCCGGTCATGATGACGCCGAGCGCGTTGGCGCCGGCGTGCTGGGCCGCCGAGCGGAACAGCACGTCGACGGACGGGCGATGCCGCGACACCGGCGGGCCGTCCTTGATCGCGATCTGGTAGCGCAGGCCGATGCGCTGGAGCAGCATGTGACGGGCGCCCGGGGCAATATAGGCGCAGCCCGGCAGCACCGGCTCGCCGTCCTCGGCCTCCTTGACCCGGATCTGGCAGACGCTGTCGAGACGTCTGGCAAATGCCGCAGTGAAACCCGCCGGCATGTGCTGGACGATGACGATGGGTGGGCAGTGCGACGGCAGCATCTCGAGGACGTCGTTGAGCGCTTCGGTGCCCCCCGTCGAGGCGCCGATGCACACGATGCGCTCCGTCGTGGGCCGGACCCTGCCCTGCACCGGCGGCGGGATGATGGCGTCGGCCGTCAGCTTTTTCTCGACCACCCGGCGCTCGGCACGCGGGCGCACGCGCGCGCGCGCCGCCGACTTCACGGCCTCGCGCAGCCGCGTGGAGCATTCGAGCAGCGCCTGCCGCGTGTCGATCTTCGGCTTCGGCACGATGTCGACCGCGCCCGCCTCGAACGCCTCGAACATCACGTTCGAGCCTTCTTCGGTCAGCGAGGAGCAGATGATCACCGGGATCGGACGTTGCGCCATGATCTTGCGCAGGAAGGTCATGCCGTCCATGCGCGGCATCTCGAGATCAAGAATGATGACGTTGGGCAGCTCCTTCTCGAGGCGGCGGGCCGCGACGAAGGGATCGGAGGCGGTCGCCATCACCTCGATGTCGGGATCTTCAGAAAGGATCGTCTGAAGGATTTGGCGCACCGACGCCGAATCGTCCACGATCAGCACGCGAACTTTCTCCCTCGGCATTCTGGTTGCGCTCCGGCTAGACCTTGAAAATGGTTGGCTGAACTTGCTTCAGACCCGGCACGGCACTGTGAATCATCGATTCCGAATGCCCGACCAGCAGATAGCCGCCGGGTCGCAAATGGCTGCACAATTGCTCGATCACCTTGCGCTGCGTCTCGCGCTCGAAATAGATCAGGACGTTGCGGCAGAAGATGATGTCGACGTCGCGGTCGACGGGATAGGACGCATCCATGAGGTTCATCCGCATGAAATGCGTCATGCGCCGCAATTCCGGCACCACCCGCACCTCGTCGCGCGACTTGTCCCGCGACGACAGGAAGTATCGCTTCACGAAGTGCTCCGGCACCGGCGTGAGCACGTCGCGGGTGTAGATTGCGGTCTTGGCGAGGCGGAGCACCGCGGTCGAGATGTCGGTCCCGAGGATGCGGTACTGAAACTGCGAGCCGTTCCGCGTCATGTCGTCCAGCACCATCGCGGTCGTGTAGGCTTCCATGCCGGTGGAGCTCGCCGAGCTCCAGATCTTCAGGTTTGCGTTCCTGCGTCCATGCAATTTGAGCAGGGCCGGAATCGCGACGTCCCGCATGAAGGTGAAGTGCTGGGGCTCGCGGAAGAAGTCGGTCTTGTTGGTCGTCACCACATCGATCAGATGGGTGAGCTCGGTGTCGAAATGCTCGGTCCCGAACAGGTTGTCGACATATTCGTTGAGCCCGGAGAAGTTCAGCGCGCGCACGCGCTTGTGCAACCGCCCCTCCAGCATCAGCCGCTTGCCTTGCGGCAGCTTGATGCCGACTTTGCCCTCGATCAATTCGGCGATGGTCCGGAAGTGACGGTCCGACAGATGGACGGCCGTGTCCTGCATGGCGGGCATCATGGTCGCCGGCCCTGGTCCGAGAAAGCCGCCTGCACTGAATGTCGGGGCCGTCCGGGCCATCTTGAATCCCACACTTTCACGCAATCACTGACGACAGATCGGCCCGGTGAGGGGCCGATCCCTCAAAGAGCCTTAGCGCTGGAAATCGGCGTCCCGATCGTCCTCGCCGTCATTCATGTCGAAGGCGAAGCCGCCGCCCGCAACCTTCAGGGCGCGCGCAGGCTTGCCTTGGAGCTTCCTCGCCGGACGCTCGACCGCCGCCATGGTGGCCGCCTTGGCCCGCAGCTGGTTCACCGCCCGGTCGATCGGCGCAGCCGCATGGCCCTTTGCGCCTTGCTCGATCCGGAAATAGGCGATGGTGGACTGGAGCTGCTCGGCCTGCGAGGCGAGTTCCTCGGAGGTCGAGGACACCTGTTCGGAGGCGCTGGCATTCTGCTGGCCGACCTTGTCGAGCTGCTGGATCGCCTGGTTGATCTGGGCCGAGCCGACGTCCTGCTCGCGGCAAGCCGCGGTGATCTCCTCGACCAGCTCGGCGGTCTTCTTGATATCAGGGACGAGCTTGGAGAGCATATTGCCGGCTTCCTGCGCGACCTTGACGGTTTCAGTCGAGAGCGTGCCGATCTCGGCCGCCGCAGCCTGGCTGCGCTCGGCAAGCTTGCGCACTTCGGACGCGACGACTGCAAAGCCCTTGCCGTGCTCGCCGGCGCGCGCGGCCTCGACCGCGGCGTTGAGCGCGAGCAGGTCGGTCTGACGCGCGATCTCCTGCACGATCGTGATCTTCTCGGCGATGGTCTGCATGGCATTGACGGCGCGGCCGACGGCGACGCCGCTGGCTTCCGCATCCTTGGCCGACTGCGCGGCGATCTTCTCGGTCTGGTTAGCGTTGTCGGCGTTCTGCTTCACGTTCGAGGCCATCTCCTCCATCGAAGAAGAAGCTTCCTCGGCGGACGAAGCCTGCTCGGTCGCCCCCTGCGAAAGCTGCTCGGCGCTGGCCGAGAGCTCCTGGCTTCCGGCGGAGACGTTCCGCGCCGCGGTCAGGGCTTCCGAGACGATCTGCCTGAGCTTTTCCACCATGCGCTCAAGCGCGAGCCCGAGCGTATCCTTGTCCGACAGCGGCTTGGCTTCGACCATGAGATCGCCCTGCGCGATCTGATTGGCAAGCGCCGCCGTCGCATTCAAATTGACCGTCATCGCGTTCAGCGACTTGATGAGATCGCCGATCTCGTCATTGCTGGAGGACTCGATCTTGTGGCTGAGATCGCCGATCGCCACAGCGTCGGCGAGACCGACGGCCTGTGCCAGAGCGCGGCTGATGTTCAGCGCGATCCAGGTCGCCGCAATCGCGGCGATCAGGAGCGAAGCAATGACCAGGCCCATCAGCAGCATCTCGGCGCGGGCGCCGTCCTGCTTGGACTGCTCGGCCTGCTCGGCCATGTTCTTCTTGACGTTCTTGATATAGCTGTCGGCTGCTTCCAGCGCGTCCGCGACGGCCTTACGGCCGTCGTGCATGGAACGATCCAGGGCCTTCGGCTTGTCCGTCTTCGCGAGCCTGACGGTCTCGTCCTGATAAGCATTCAGCTTGGCGAACGCCACGGAGAAACTCTCCATCAGCCTCTTGCCACCTTCGCTCGCCGCGGCGTGGATCTCGTCCTTGGACTTGATGAGCGCTTCGCGATTCTTGGCAAGGTCCGCTACGAACTGATCGTAATCCGCATCGGTCGCGGCAAGGATCGAGTTCTTTTCGGCGCGCACCAGAAACAGGATGCCTTCCTTGAGTTCGGCGGCCTTTTCCATGCGGTTCGCCCGACTGACGAGGACCTCGGTGGTGCCGACCATGTCCGACAGCTTCAAATAACCGACCGCCCCGGCGATCATGGAGAGCAGAATGACGACGCCGAAGGCGCTGGCAAGCTTGGCTTTGACGGTGAATCTCATGTCAGTCTCGTTGGTTCGAATTGGGGTGCTTACGCTTGACCACGCTTCACTCTTGCAAACTCAGGCGGCGCGGGGCGCATCGCGCCCTTCCGGGATCTCGTCGTGCGCCATCAGCTTGGCGAGGTCGAAGATGACCACGAACTTTTCGCCCTTGCGGCCGATGCCGGCGGCATAGTCGGATTGCCATTGGCCGCCGACCTCGGGGATGGGCTCGATCGCCTGCTCGTCGATGTCGGTGACCTCGAACACGCAATCGGCGACGAAGCCGACGCCGACCAGACGGTCCTTCATCGGCACGTCGAGGATGATGATGCGGGTCGCCTCGGTCGCCGCCACGCTCGGCAGGCCGAGCTTGGTCCGGAGGTCCACGATCGGATAGCCGCTGCCGCGCACGTCGATCATGCCGAGCAGGAAGTTCGGCGCATGCGGCAGACGCGAGATCGGCCGCATGTCGAGAATTTCACGGACGTTGCGGATGCTGATGCCGAACGTCTCGCCGGCGAGCCCGAGCGTCAGATATTGCGAGGTTGCGGCCATGATGCAGTCCAGGGGTCCGAGGGTTTGGAGATGAGTACGGTCCGGCGCGAGGCCGGACCGGTTGATCAGCGCTGAAACTCGGCGTCGCGGTCGTCCTCGCCGTCGTGCATGTCGAACGCGAAGCCGCCGCCGCCCGCGACTTTCATTGCACGTGCCGGCTTGCGGACAGGCGCGGGCTTCTTGGCACCGCGATCCGCCGCAGCCATGTGCGCCGCCTTGGCGCGGAGCTGGGTAACGGCGCGGTCGATCGGCGCGGGCGCGGCGCTCCCGCCGCGGCCGGCATGATCGATGCGGAAGAACGAGATGGTCGACTGGAGCTGCTCGGCCTGCGAGGCGAGCTCCTCGGAGGTCGAGGACACCTGTTCGGAGGCGCTGGCATTCTGCTGGCCGACCTTGTCGAGCTGCTGGATCGCCTGGTTGATCTGGGCCGAGCCGACGTCCTGCTCGCGGCAGGCCGCGGTGATCTCCTCGACCAGCTCGGCGGTCTTCTTGATATCAGGGACGAGCTTGGAGAGCATATTGCCGGCTTCCTGCGCGACCTTGACAGTTTCAGTCGAGAGTGTGCCGATCTCAGCGGCCGCGGCCTGACTGCGCTCGGCGAGCTTGCGCACCTCGGAAGCCACGACTGCAAAGCCCTTGCCGTGCTCGCCGGCGCGCGCAGCCTCGACCGCCGCATTGAGCGCGAGCAGGTCGGTCTGGCGGGCGATCTCCTGCACGATCGTGATCTTCTCGGCGATGGTCTGCATGGCATTGACGGCGCGGCCGACGGCGACGCCGCTGGCCTCGGCGTCCTTGGCCGACTGCGCGGCAATCTTCTCGGTCTGGTTGGCGTTGTCGGCGTTCTGCTTCACGTTCGAGGCCATCTCCTCCATCGAGGAGGAGGCTTCCTCGGCAGACGAGGCCTGCTCGGTCGCGCCCTGCGAGAGCTGCTCAGCGCTGGCGGAGAGCTCCTGGCTGCCGGCCGAGACGTTCCGCGCGGCAGTCAACGCCTCCGCGACGATCTGCCGGAGCTTCTCGACCATCACGTTCAGGGACCTGACGAGGTCGCCGATCTCGTCGTTGCTCGCCGAGGGAATGGTCTGGCTGAGATCGCCCTCCGCAACCGCGCCGGCAAGGCCAACGGCGCGGCCCAGCGAACGGCTGATCGAGATGGAAATCCAGAGCGCAGCCCCGATCGCAACCGCCAGCGAGATGCCGAGCAGCGTCATCAGCACGAACTGCGCCTGGTGGCCTTCCTCCTTGGATTGGACCGCCTGCTCCGCCATCTGCTTTTTCGTGTTGCCGACATAGGCGCCCATGGCTTCCATCGCGTCCGCGATGACCTTGCGGCCGTCGCCCATGGAGCGTTCGGTGGCCTTTGCCTTGTCGGTCTTGGCCAGTCTGAACGTCTCATCCTGATACGCATTCATCTTGGCGTATGTCACAGCGAAGCTGTCGAGCAGCTTCCTTCCGGCTTCGCTCGCCAACGCGTAGACCTCATCTTTGGTCTTCAGCGCATGGTCACGAATCTTGGCGGCATCCGCGGCAAACTGTTCGGCCTGGGCTTCCGTTCCGAGAATTGAATTCTTCTCCGCCCGCAGCTGAAGCAGGATATCCTTTTCGATTTGCGTCGCCTTCTCCATCCGGGTCGCGCGCAGGACCATGCTGTCAGCAGTGGCCATCATGTCGCCAAGCTTCATGTACGCGACACCGCCGGCCACCATGGACAGGACGATGACCAGGCCGAATGCACTGGCCAGCTTCGCTTTGACCGTAAATCTCATTTCCAGCCCCTCAACCTCAAGTCCCGCCCCTGGGACCCATTTCAATTCAGAATGCGTTCCATGTTGGGAACGATGACGAACTCTTCACGCCATTTGGCGATGAAGCGAATGAACTCCGGCTTCCAGTGCATGCCGACGCGCGGCGTCTGCTGCACGTCGGTCTGCGATATCTCCGTGACCTCGTAGACCTTGTCGGCGGTGACGCCGACCAGGACAGGCTCGCCGTCGAGCTCCAGCTCGATGACGACGATGCGCGTGTCGGCCGAGTTGTCGAGTTGCGGCAGGCCGAAGCGGATGCGCAGGTCCGCAAGCGGGATGACGTTGCCGCGTACGTTGATCACGCTGGGAACGAAGGCCCGCGCGCCGGCGACCTTGGTCACCGGCACGGGATCGATGATCTCGCGCACGAGGCCCGCGTCGAGCGCGAACTTCTCCTCGCCGAGGCCGATCATCACGACCTGCATCGCGCCCGCCTGATGCTCGCCGGCCAGACTCTCGTTCATCACGCCGCCTCGCTGATGTGCTGCTTCTCGACCTTCGACTGCGCCAGCGCGACGAGCTGCGCGACGTCGAGGATCAGCGCCGCCGTGCCGTCACCCAGGATGGTCGCGCCCGAGAAGATCGTGACATCCGAATGCAGCTTGGAGAGCGACTTGATCACGGTCTGGTGGTTGCCGATGATCTGGTCGGCGACGAGACCGACCCGGCTCTCGCCGGTCGAGATGATGATCGTCTTCTGGTGCCGGTCGGGCAAACCCGACGACGACATGATTTCCCGCAAGCGCAGGAACGGGACGAGATTGCCGCGGACGTTGAGGAAATTGCGGCCGCGCGAGCGCTCGTCCTCGGCCGTCAGCTCGACGCATTCCTCCACCGCCGACAGCGGAATGATGTAGCGGCCTTCGCCGACGCGGATCAGGAGGCCTTCGATGATCGCGAGCGTCAACGGCAGGCGCAGCGTCACGGTGGTGCCCTGGCCCGGCCGGGTCGACAGGTCGATCGTGCCGCGCATGTTCTCGATGGTGCGCTTGACCACGTCCATGCCGACGCCGCGGCCGGACAGCGCCGAAATGGTCTGCGCGGTCGAGAAGCCCGGGTGGAACAGGAACTGGTGGATCTCGTGATCGGTCAGCACGGCGCCGGCTGCGATCAGCCCCTGCTCTTCCGCCTTGGCGCGGATGCGCGCGGTATTGAGGCCGCCGCCATTGTCCTTCACGGTGACGAGCACCTGCGCGCCGGAATGAACGGCGGCGAGCTCGATCCGGCCCTGCTCGGTCTTGCCGTTGGCGGCACGCGTTGCGGTGTCCTCGATGCCGTGGTCGATGGCGTTGCGGATCAGGTGCACCAGCGGATCGGCCAGGCACTCGATCATGGTCTTGTCGAGTTCGGTGTCCTCGCCCGTGGTGACGAATTCGACCGGCTTCGACAGATCGCGCGACAGATCGTGGATCAGGCGGCGAAAGCGGCCGAACAGCGAGCCGATCGGCACCATGCGCGCGCCCATCGTGGTGTCGCGCAAGGAGGAGGCGAGGCGCTCGATTTCCTCGGCGATCATCTTGATCGAGAGGTCGGAGCCGGACGATGCGAGCTGGGTCAGCCGCGCCTGGGCGATGACGAGCTCGCCGACCCGGTCCATCAGTTCGTCGAGACGTTCGGCCTGGACGCGGACGGTGGCGATGCCGCGATCGTCGCGCTTGGCCTCGGCCTTCGGCTCCGGCTTCGGTTCGGATTTGGGTTCCGCTTTTGCAGCGGGCTGCGCGGCAGCAGCCTCGACCACCGGCGCAGGCATCTCGGCCACAGGCGCCGGCTCCTCGTCGAGGAGCTGGAATAGCGGCATCGGCGCGGGCGCTTCGACATGCTCCAAAGGCAAGAGGGTCAGCTTCATCTCGTCCTGGACGAACATGAAGACGTCGTCGATCGCGTCCTTGTCGCAGGCCGCGTGCAGCTTGACGTCCCACTTCAAATAGCAGTCTTCCGGCTCCATCTCGTCGAGGAACGGGATGCCGTCGGTAACGGGCACGACGAAGCAGGGGCCGAGCTTGCAGAGGTCTTCCAGCAGGTCGAGCGGGTTCGAGCCGTTGCGAAGGATGTGGGATTCGAATTCCAGATAAAGGTGCCAGCCGGCTTGCTTGCTCTCGACGGGCGCCGCCGCCTCCGTGATCTCGGCAACCGGCGCAACAGGCTGGTCGGACGAGACAAAGCGCTTGAGGTCGTCGAGAATGCCTTCGCCGATGACGTCGTCGGTCGACTGGGGATCCTCGATCAGCGCGCGGATATAGTCCTTGGCGGCGAGCGCGACCGAGATCAGGTCCTGCGTCGGCTTGATCTCGCCCTTGCGGACGCGATCGAACGCGGTCTCGAATTCGTGGGTGAAGGAGGCGACCTTGTCGAAGCCGAACATGGCGCCCGAGCCCTTGATCGTATGCAGGGCGCGGAAAGCGGAATCGACGAGTTCGCGGTCATCGGGACGCTGGCCGAGATCGAGCAGGGCTCCTTCAAGAACTTCGAAGAGCTCACTGGCTTCCTGACGAAAGACCTCGGTCGGGTCCATTGCACTCATGCGCGCACCAGCTTGCCGACGACGGCGAGCAACTGCTCCGGCTTGAAGGGCTTGGTGATCCAGCCCGTGGCGCCGGCGCTCTTGGCCTCCTGCTTCACCGTGTCGTTGGATTCGGTGGTCAGGAACACGATCGGCATGCCGACCGCGCTGGGCAGCTTGCGTAGCGCCCGGATCAGCTCCAGCCCGTTCATCACGGGCATATTGAGGTCGGTGATCACGAGGTCGAGCTTGCCGGCCTGCGCCTTGGCGAGCCCTTGCGCGCCGTCACCGGCCTCGATCACGTTATGACCGGCCGGCTCGAGCACGACCTTGATCATTTGCCGAATGCTGGGGGAATCGTCGACGGTCAGAATCGTGGCCATTAGGTGCCATCTTTCTTTTGCGGGAAATGCTGATCGATCATCGCCTCGCTGGCAAAGCCGGCGCGGCGAAGGGTGTTGCGCAGAGACTGGGAGAATGAGGTGAGCACCACCGGGCGGCCCTGGGCCTCGCCCGTCTTGGCGGTCGACAGCAGAAGCTGGATCGAGGTCACGTCGGCCTTGTCGACGCTCGAGCAGTCGATCTCGAGCCGCTCCTGGCGGCCGAACGCCTCGCGAATGAGATCATAGACACTGCGAATGGCCGCGATGCTGCAATCGGCGGGTAACCGCAACGACCACTTCGGCTCCGTCGGATTGAGCGCCATCGCTGTCCCCGCGCTTGCAAAATTCCGATACACGTTTGACGCGAATCAAGTGAGCAAACCCCTAACGGAGAGCTCCGTACAACTACGGGTCACATTCCCAAAGACTTCGCGCAACTGCATGCAACCGTGCATAGCCTGCTGAAATCCCATGCGAGGCGCGCATGTCCGCGGCGCGGTGCGCACGCACGGCGCATTTGCTTCGCGTTAAATTCGCTCGGGTTATGCAGTGGGTTCGTGCCCTTGCCAGCGAAGAGAGCCCCGGCCGCCGATGCTGACCCAAGCGCTTCTGGTTGACGACAGCCGCTCCGTCCTCAACTTCCTGAAACGTCACATCGAGGCCGAAGGTCTGGTCGAGGCCACCACCTTCCTCGATCCCGTGCAGGCGCTGGCCTGCGCACGGGAGCGCGTCTTCGACCTCGTGCTGGTCGACTACGAGATGCCGCACATGGACGGCATCAGCTTCATCCGCACGCTCCGCACCCTTCCCGGCTGCGCCGACATTCCGATCGCGATGATCACGTCGCGGCAGACCGATGACGTGAAGATGGAAGCGCTGCAGGCCGGTGCAACCGATTTCCTGCCCAAGCAGCCGCAGAGCGTCGAGATGACAGTGCGTCTGCGGAATTTGATTCAGTTTGGTGCAGCCGTACGCAAGCTCAACGATCGCGCCGCGCATCTGGCCAGCGAAGTCGCGGCCGCGACACGCAAGCTCGGCGAGCGCGAGGAAGAGATTATCCTGCGGCTCGCGCTCGCGGTCGAATACCGCGATAACGACACCGGCGAGCACACCCTGCGGGTCGCCCGCTACAGCCGCATCATCGCCGAGCAGCTCGGCCTGCCGGCCCGTCTCTGCCGCGACATCTATCTCGCCGCGCCGCTGCACGACGTCGGCAAGGTCGCCATTCCCGACAATATCCTGCTCAAGCCCGGCCGGCTGACCGACGAGGAGATGGCGGTGATCCGCACCCACGCCATGATCGGCGCGCGTATCCTGGCGGACTCCGGCTGCGAGCTGATCCAGCTCAGTGCGCAAATTGCCGCAGGCCATCACGAGCGCTGGGATGGCGCGGGCTATCCGAACGGCCTCAAGACGGACGAGATCCCGGTTGCCGCACGCGTGGTCGCGGTCGCCGACGTCTTCGACGCGCTGACGACGCGGCGGCCATATAAAGCGCCGATGCCGCTCGAGGTGGCGCGCAATTACCTGGTCGAGAACCAGGGACGGCAGTTCGACCCGGCCTGCGTCGAGGCTTTTCTGTCGCGCTGGGACGAGGTCGTGGAGATCGCCGCCGGGCAGCGGGCGACGCCATTTCAGAAGACGGAGGCCACGCTCGCTCCTGGTGTGGAGCGAGTCGTCGAGGGCCGCCCGGCCGAAGACCATTCGCCGGAGGCCGTTCCGTTCGCCTGACATGGCCCATCCGGCCAACAGCTTGCCGCGGCTCTGTTTTCTCCGGTCGCCGGTTTGAACCCGTTCCTGATAGAGTGCACCAATATCTAAGAGTGATTCTGGTCACACTTGCCTGGGCGCTCCGCTGCTAAGCATCGGACCAGGACGGGGGACCGGCAGAGCAGCGGTCGAATTGGATGAGAGTAACCATGAGAAGCCTGATCGGCGCCGTTGTCGGCGCGCTCTATGTTGCGACCCCCGCCCTGGCGGAGACCCCGGCCGCGATCGTCGAGGACGTCCAGGGCAAGGTCGATGGCATCGCGTTCATGGACTATGTGGCGCCGGGCAAGATCATCAAGCTCGGCCCGAAGGCGACCGTCACGCTCAGCTACCTCAAATCCTGCGTGCGCGAGACGATCAGCGAAGGCGTCGTGCTGGTCGGCGCCGAGCAGAGCACTGTGCAGCTCGGCGAGGTCAAGCGGGACAAGGTGCCCTGCGACACCAACGCGGCGCAGCTGTCCGAGCGAGAGGCCAACCAGAGCGCCGCGACCACCTTCCGCACCGTGCGCTCGGACGCCAAGGGCGCGCCGGCCAAGCTGCCGACGATCTACGGCGTCGCACCGCTGGTGCAGGCCAAGAGCGGCAGCACGCTGGTGATCGAGCGCACCGACGGCAAGGAACCCACGATCAGCGTGCCGCTCAGGAACGAAACCATGATCGGCGGCAAGTTCTACGACTTTGCCAAAGCCGGGAAGTCGCTGACCCCCGGCGGCAGCTATCTCGCCATCCTCGGCGCCAAGCGCTATGCCTTCCAGGTCGATGCCAGCGCCACGTCATCGCCGACGCCGATCGTCGGCCGCCTGCTGCGGCTCGAATAGGCGGCTTGCGACGGGGCGATGCGGCGGATCGGAAGGCGGGACATCGTTGCGACGATCCTGATTGCGCTCCTCGCGGGCGCCGTCTTCACGTCTCCGCCGCTTCAGACGCTGCAAGGCCTGTCGCTCGACATCCTCACCGCGATGCGCGGCATGCTGGACGGCGACCGCCGCGATCCCGCGACGTCGCCGGTCGTCGTCGTAGCCATCGACGGTGAGACCTACGACACCCCGCCCTTCAAGGGATCGCCGACGCAGACCTGGACACGCGAGATCGGCCGGGTGCTCGGGAGCATCACCGAAGGCGGCGCCAAGGTCATCGGCTTCGACGTCATCTTCAAGAACTCAATCGAGCAGTCGGAGATTCCGTTCGGCGATACGTCGTTCGGCAGTCGCATAAGAGGATTTGACCGGGACTACCTCATCGCGCTCCGGCAACTCTCCGACAGCGGCAAGCTGGTGCTCGGCGAGATCCTGAGCAATGACCATCCGGAAGTGCCCTATCGTGCGCAGCAAGTGGCAGTGCGCAACACCATCCGCGCGCTCAATGTCCACACCGACCACGACGACGTGATCCGACGAATGCCGTTGAGCTTTGCCATCGAGGGCAGGTCGATCCCCGCGATGGCGGTGGAGCTCGCTGCGCGTGCGCTTGGCGGAAAGCCTGAAATTGCGCCGTCCGGCGCGACCGAGTTGGCCGGCTATGCGATCCCGAGCGCGATGCCGAATACAATGACGCTCAACTTTCGAGGGCTGGGACGCGACGTCCCGACCTTCTCCTTCGCCGACCTGCGCGCCTGCGTCGAGAAGGGCGACCGCGATTTCTTCCGCCGCGCCTTCGAGGGCAAGGTCGTCCTGCTCGGCACCGTCCTCAATTTCGAGGACCGCAAGCTCACCTCGATGCGCCTGTCCCGCGGATATGACGGGACGCCGGCCGCACGATGCGCCCTGCCCGCGCCGGCCGGTACCACGCAGAAGGCCCGCAGCGACATCGCCGGCGTCTTCGTGCACGCCACCGCGGTCCGAAACCTGATCGAACGCGATGCTGTGACCGAGCTCGGCTTTCCGGCGCGGACCATCCTCACGATTGCGTTCGCGGCGGTCATCGCCTGCGCGGCCTGCATGCTCGCACCTGGCGGCGCGGTGATCGCCTGGCTCGCCCTCACCGCCGTTTACGCCGCCGTGGCCGTCGGCGCGTTCGTGCATGCGCTGGCGCTGCCCTTGACGGAGCCCGCGCTCGCGAGCCTGGCCGCACTCGCAATGATGATCGGCTACCGCTTCATGCTGGCCGATCGCGACGAGCGCTTCCTCCGCCGGAGCTTTGCATTCTACCTCGCGCCAGAGGTGATCGAGACGATGGTTGCCTCCGGCAAGATGCCGGCACTCGGCGGCGAGATGCGCAACGTCACCATGTTCTTCTCCGACCTTAGCGGATTCTCCTCGATCGCAGAGACCATGACGCCGGGCGAGCTGGTCACGCTGATGAACGAATATCTCTCCGCCATGACCGACATCATCGAAGGCCATGGCGGCTATGTCGACAAATATATCGGCGATTCCATCGTCGCCATGTTCGGCGCGCCCGCCGACGATCCCGCCCACGCGCGCAACGCCGTCCGCGCGGCGCTGAAGTGCCACGAAAAACTGGCGGACCTCAACGCCAACAACGCCGCCTTCGCCGGTCACGGCCTGTCGCACCGCATCGGGCTCAACAGCGGCGAAGCCGTGGTCGGCAATATCGGCTCCCGCCGCCGCTTCAACTACACCGTGATGAGCGACACCGTGAACGTCGCCTCGCGGCTCGAGGGTGCGAACAAATATTACGGCACCGCGATCATGGCCTCGGAGGCGACAGTGGCGCAGACAGGTGACGCCTTCGCCTGGCGCGAGCTCGACGCAATCAGGGTGCTGGGCCGCGGCGAGACGATCAAGGTGTTCGAGCCGCTGGCGGAGAAAGGCGCGGAGAGCGGCGAGCAGACGAAGGTCACCGCGGCATATGCGGAAGGGCTGGCCTGCTGGCGCGCACGCGAGTTTACCAAAGCGGCCGATGCGTTCGACGGAGTGGCGAAGCTCGATCCGCCATCGTCCATGTTTGCAAAGCGCGCGAGAGCGCTCGTCGCAAATCCACCGCCGCCGGAATGGACGCCGGTCAATACGCTCGAAGGGAAGTAGCGTAGCTAGCCAAGGGCACTGCCTTCCCCACTCCCCTTGTGGGAGAGGGGAAGGCAGCGTCCGTGCAGTAAGATCCCCCCTTAGAACGGCAGCCCGACATAATTCTCAGCAAGCAGGCGCTGCGCCGTTTCGGACGAGAACAGATATTCCAGCTCCGTCTGCTGAAGACGATCCTCATAGTCGAGACGATCGGGGAAACGATGCAGCAGCATCGTCATCCACCAGGAGAAACGCTGCGCCTTCCAGATCCGCGCCAGTGCCTTGGCGGAATAGCCTTCGAGGCCGGAATCATCGCCGCTCTGATAATGTGCGAGCATGGCATGATAGAGATAGTAGATGTCGGAGGCGGCGCTGTTCAGCCCGCGCGCGCCGGTCGGCGGCACGATGTGGGCGGCATCGCCGGCGAGGAACAGGCGACCATAGCTCATCGGTTCGGCGACGAAGCTGCGCAACGGCGCGATGCTTTTTTCGATCGAGGGCCCCGTGATCAAGCGGCCAGCGACCTGCTCAGGCAGGCGGCGCTTCAGCTCGGCCCAGAACGCGTCGTCCGACCAGTCCTCGACCTTGTCGGTGAGCGGCACCTGGATGTAGTAGCGGCTCAATACTTGCGAGCGCAGGGAACACAGCGCAAAGCCGCGCTCATGCTTCACATAGATCAGCTCGGGCGAGACCGGCTTGGTGCGCGACAGCACCCCGAGCCAGCCAAACGGATAGACCTTCTCGTATTCGCGCAGCACGTCCTTCGGGATCGACTTGCGGCTGACGCCGTGGAAGCCGTCGGCGCCGACGATGTAGTCGCAATCGACGCGAACGATCTCGTCGTTCGAGCGGTACGTCACGTAGGGGCGGTCCGACGCCAGATCATGCGGCGTCACGTCCTGCGCATTATGCACGACCTTGCCGCCGAGGCGGTCGCGCGCCTCGTAGAGGTCGCGCGTCAGCTCGGTCTGGCCGTAGACCAGCACCGAATTGCCGCCGGAGTGCTTGTGCAGATCGATGTGGGAGAGCACCCCGTCATGGGCGATCTCGAATCCCCGGTGGATCTCGCCTTCGCGGTCCATCCGCTCGCCGCATTGCGCCTCGCGCATCAGTTTTGCGAAACCGTGCTCGAGCACGCCGGCGCGGATCCGGGCCAGCACGTGCTCACGGCTGTATTTCTCCAGGACGACCGTGTCGATGCCCTTCAGATGCAGAAGCTGGGACAAGAGCAGCCCGGACGGCCCGCCGCCGATGATGCAGACCTGAACTTTCATTTTTGCGTCCTCCCGTCGGCACTTTTTTGCAGATTCAACTGCGCAAACCGATGGAGGGTTTCGTCTTTGTCTTGTACTATTCGAACATGAGAAGCGCCGCCCCTGCTCCCGCGATCCGGGTCTACAATCTGTTCGGCGAGTCCGGCGACCTGCCGGACGTCGTGCATTGCGAGACGATCGCGTCCCGCTCGGTGCTTCACGACTGGACCCTGGCCGTGCACCGCCATGCCCGGCTGCACCAGGTGCTGCTGATCGAGCGCGGCGGCGGCGAGGCGACGCTCGACGGACGCGTGGTGCCGTTGAGGCCGATGCAGATCGTCAACGTACCCGTCGGACACGTCCACGGGTTCCGCTTCGTGCCAGAGACCCAAGGCTGGGTGCTGACCATCGCGGCGGAGATCCTGGACGAGGCGCTGCTCGCCGCCGAAGGCCTGCGCGGCGCCCTGTCACGATCCGGCGTGGTGCGCAGCACGCCGCAGATCCGCGCCACCATGAAGCAGATCTTCGCCGAACACGCCGCCCGCGATTTCGGCCGCGCGCATGTGCTGCGCGCCTTGTCGGCGGCCATGATCGGGCTGGTGGCCCGCGCGCTCACGAGCGAGAGCGGCGGCAATGGCACGGCCGAATCCGGCCTGTTCCGCCGCTTCGAGTCGCTGCTCGAGCAGCACCATCTGGAACGCTGGAGCGTTGCGGACTACGCAGGCGCGCTGTCGATCACGCCGACCCATCTCAACCGGGTGACGCGGGCCGCGACTGGCGACACCGCCTCGCACCTGATCCTCAACCGCCTGATCCGCGAGGCGCGGCGTAACCTCGTCTACACCAACCTGCCGGTCTCGACGATCGCCTATGCGCTCGGCTTCGAGGACCCCGCCTATTTCAGCCGCGTTTATGCTGCCGCCACGGGGCTCTCGCCGCGCGCCTTTCGCAGCCAGCTGCATGGCGATGAAGGCTGACACATCGGCCGATCGAACAGCCGCACCTATGGTCGAAGGCCACGCTGCGAACCGCAACGGCCTTTGTTGCCGGCGCAGCCACTTACCTTCGTATATGGGGTCCTATCCTTTGGATAGAGGCCCTTTACCTCAGTACAATTGAGCAGGGAATGCGCGCGCCTTACCCTGGCTGCATTCGGTGCCCTGGCGCTGGTGGCATTGGAACCTCCCTAACCTAGGCGCAAGACGGCCGCCCCTGTCCGGTCGTCTGCGCTGCTTTTTCAGCATGCCATCGGTGCCTTCAGTGTTTTTCCGGCCGACACACCGCGACCTCGCGGTTGGACCGGCCGCCTTTCGCGTGCAACTGGAGATTTTTGCATAATGCCTTCGATTGAGAAGATTGCACTCTTTATCGATGGCTCCAATCTCCATGCCACCTCCAAGGCGCTCGGCTTCGACATCGATTACAGGCGTCTGCTCGGCGAATTCCAAAGCCGAGGTGCGCTGTTGCGGGCCTTCTACTACACGACCGTCGTCGAGGATCAGGAGTATTCGTCAGTCCGCCCGTTGATCGATTGGCTCGACTATAACGGATACACCGTCGTCACCAAGCTCACGAAGGAATTCGTCGACGCCATCACCGGCCGCCGCAAGGTGAAGGGCAACATGGATGTCGACCTCGCCGTAAATGCGATGGAGCTCGCCGAGCACGTCGATCAGATCGTGCTGTTCTCGGGCGATGGGAATTTTCGTTCGCTGGTGGAAGCCCTGCAACGCCGCGGTGTCCGCGTGACGGTCGTCTCCACGCTCTCCACTCAGCCAGCCATGGTCGCCGACGACCTGCGCCGACAGGCGGACGTATTCATCGATTTGGCAGAACTGAAACCAAAAGTGGGACGCGATCCGGCCAATCGGCCGGGATCGCGCGAGACGCGTCAGTCGCCGCAATTCCTCGCGCGCGTAGCGATCGATCGCGGCGACCAGGTGGAGTGATCCTGCGGGAGGCCGTCCGACTCTCAGACGTCGAAGAACACGGTCTCCTCCGGCCCCTGCAAATTGATCGTGAAGGAATACACGATCTTGCCGGCGCGCTCGCTTCGCGTTGCGATCAATGTCTTGCGCCGGGCCGGCTGCTCGATCAGGTTGAGCACGGGGTCGCCAGCGTTGGCGGCCTCTTCATCCGAGAAATAGAGCCGCGTGTTGAGACCGATATTGATGCCGCGCGCGACGATCCAGACATTGACGTGTGGCGCGCATTTGCGCCCCGCCTTGTCGGTGATGGCGCCGGGCTTGATGGTCTCGAAGGTCACGAGCCCGCTGTCGAAGTCGGAGCCGGCGCGGCCCCAGCCGCGAAACTCCTGCTCCAACGCGCCGGCCGAGCGGTCGGCCGGATGATTGTAGCGGCCGGCCGCATTGGCCTGCCAGATTTCCAGCAGCACGTCGCGCAGCGGCGTGCCGGTGCCATCGAGCACCTTGCCTTCCAGCGTGATGCGTTCGCCCCTGGTGTTCGGCGTCACCAGCACGTTCGAAAAGTTCTTCTCGAAGATATCGAAGCCGGCCATGGCCGGGATCAGGCCGATGTGGACGTAGGGGCCAGCGGTCTGCGATGCGGTTTCCTTGAGATAGTTGAGCGGCTGCGGCATTGGCTCAGTTCCCCTCGGTGCGATTTTCAAAATAGGTGGAGCGCTGGCCGCGCAGGACGATGTCGAAGCGGTAGGCGAGCGAATCGAACGGCGTCGAGGCGTTGAGGTCGAGCGGCGCGACCAGGCGGTCGAGCGCATCCTTGTCCGGAATCGTCGTCAGGATCGGGCAGACCGGGATCAGGGGATCGCCCTCGAAGTACATCTGCGTGATCAGCCGCTGCGCGAAGCCCGAGCCGAACACCGAGAAATGAATGTGGGCGGGACGCCAGCTGTTGACGTAGTTGCGCCAGGGATAGGGGCCCGGCTTCACGGTGCGGAAATAGTAATAGCCGGTGTCGTCGGTCAGCGCGCGGCCGCAGCCGCCGAAATTCGGATCGATCGGCGCCAGATACGTGTCCTTCTTATGCCGGTAGCGGCCGCCGGCATTGGCCTGCCAGAATTCGACCAGCGTGTTCGGCACGCCGCGGCCGGTCTCGTCCAGCACGCGGCCGTGGACGATGATGCGCTCGCCGACGGGGTCGCCGTCCTTGGCGTAGTTGCGGATCAGGTCGTTGTCGAGCGGGCCGAGATCGTTGTGGCCGAACACCGGCCCCGTGATCTCCGAGACCGAGTTCTCCAGCGACAGCAGCGCCTGGCGCGGCGAACGCAGCACCGAGGATTTGTAGCCGGGTGCATGTGCCGGCGGATGGATGGAGCGATCGCGCTGGAAGAAGCCACCATCGCCGAGTGGCGGCGTGAACGGCTCGGGGCGGTTGAGGCGGGGATCCCGCAAGGCTGGCGCCTGGGCATTCATAGGCGTTGTCTCTCCCTTGGGCGCGCCGGTCCCGGCGCACGGCTTATCGGGAGATCATGGGACGGTCTATTCTCAAGATAAATAGATCGATTATAATGAATTCCATGAAGGAAATCGATCATTTGGCCCTCGATGGCCATGCCCTTGAACTGTTCCTGGCCGTGCTGGAGGAAGGCTCGGTGACGGCAGCCGCCACACGTCTCGGCTTGACGCAATCCGCGGTCAGCCACGCCCTGAACAAGCTGCGGCGGATCGCGGGCGATCCGCTGTTCGCCAAGTCCGGCCGCGGCATCGTCGCCACCGCACATGCGCAGGCATTGGCCGCGAAGGCGCGCGCGCTGATCGACGAGATGCGCAGCTTTGCCGGCGGCGTCAGCTTCGAGCCGGCGCAGGCCCAGCTCTCGCTGACGATCGCCGCCAACGACTTCCAGCGCGACCTCTTGCTGCCGCGCTTCTTCGGCCATGTCGCCGGCCAGGTGAAGAGCCTGAACCTGCGCGTGATCCCCTCGCAATCGCCCTCGCCCGCGATGCTGCGCGAGAACCGCTGCGATCTCCTGATCACGCCGCTGCCGCCATCCGGCGTCGACATCGTGCAGAAGCGCCTGCTCAGCGACCACTACGTCTGCTATTTCGATCCCAAGGCGCGCACTGCGCCAGCCGGCCGCAGCGCCTATCTCGCAGCACGCCACATCACCGTGGTCTATACCGACAATGAGCGGCTCGACTTCGACCGCCGGCTGGCGGCGAACGGCTTCCATCGCGACATCGCCATCTCCGTGCCGAGCTTCTCCGGCGTGCCGTCGTTCCTGCGCGGCTCGCAGATGCTCGCGAGCATGCCGAGCCTGCTCGCTTCCGGCGTCATGCAGGGCTTCGCGCAAACGCGAATTCCGCTGGCCTCGCGCACCCGGACGCTGGCCGAGCTGCCGATGTTCATGGTCTGGCACCAGCGCTACCAGAAGGACCCGGCCCATCGCTGGATCAGGAACCAGCTCGAGACCGTGGCGGCGACAGCCGCCGGAGACTGAGCCTCGGTCACGGTTCGCGGAAGCCTGCCCTCCGCCGAACCCACTGGTTGCCCTGCGGCAGCCACGCTAGAGTTGCCCCATGACAGTGACCGATATTGCGAGCCGGACCTACAATCACAGCTGGCGGCTGGATCCCATCATCCGCAGCCTGCTGGATACCGACTTTTACAAGCTATTGATGTTGCAGATGATTCGGGAAGATTACCCGGATCGGCAGGTGACCTTCTCGGTCATCAACCGCTCGCGCCATGTGCGGCTCGCCGAGATCATCGACGAGGGCGAGCTGCGCGCCCAGCTCGACCACGCCCGCACCATCCGCTTCACCAAGAAAGAGCTGATCTGGCTTGCCGGTAACACCTTCTACGGCAAGACCCACATGTTCTCGGCGGATTTCATCCGCTGGCTCGCCGAATTCCGCCTGCCCGAATACGAGCTGCGCAAGGGCGAAGGCCAGTACGAAATACATTTCCACGGGCCGTGGACCCACACCACGATGTGGGAGATTCCAGCGCTCGCGATCCTCAACGAGCTGCGCTCGCGCGCGGCGATCAAGGGCCGCGGCCGCTTCGAGCTGGACGTGCTCTACGCCCGCGCCAAGGCCAAGCTGTGGACCAAGGTCGAGCGGCTGCGCAAGCTGGAGAACCTGAGGCTCTCCGACTTCGGCACCCGCCGGCGTCACGGCTTTCTCTGGCAGCGCTGGTGCGTCGAGGCGGTGAAGGAAGGCCTGGGCTCCTCCTTCATCGGCACCTCCAACGTGCTGCTCGCGATGGACAACGATCTCGAAGCCATCGGCACCAACGCCCACGAGCTGCCGATGGTCGCGGCCGCGCTCGCCAAGGACGACGAGGAGTTGCGCTGGGCGCCCTATCGTATCCTCGACCAGTGGCGTCAGACCTATGGCGGCAATTTGCTGATCGCGCTGCCCGACGCCTTCGGCACCAAAGCTTTCCTGCGCGATGCGCCGGAATGGGTCGCCGACTGGACCGGCTTCCGCCCCGACAGCGCGCCGCCAATCCAGGCCGGCGAGGAGATCATCGCCTGGTGGGAGAAGAAGGGCCGCAACCCCAGGGACAAGCTGCTCGTCTTTTCCGACGCGATGGACGTCGGCTCGATCGAGGAGACCTATCACCACTTCACCGGCCGCGTGCGGCTCTCCTTCGGCTGGGGCACCAACCTCACCAACGACTTCGTGGGTTGCACCCCGGACGGCTCGTTCAATCTCGATCCGATCTCGCTGGTCTGCAAGGTGTCGTCGGCCGACGGCCATCCGGCCGTCAAGCTCTCCGACAATCCGGAGAAGGCGACCGGCCTCCCCTCGGAGATCGAGCGTTACCTGCGGGTGTTCGGCGACGTCGGCCGCGTGCGCAAGCCGGTGCTGGTCTAGAGCCGTTTCCGTTCCGATGGAATCGGAACGGGGCTCTAGATTCTTGTTTGGACGCGTTTTCTTCACGCGAACCGGTATCCACTTCGCTCGAAAACGCTGTAACACCGGCCCCAACTCTCTCGATCAAGTAAACCGTGCAGGACGAATGCGAGGCATTGGTTCGCCGATACCGCACAGGTTCCGGTTTGTCGGCATTTGCAACGATCTGCACGCATCCACTTCACGACGCCTTCACCCTGCGATGCAGTCCCTCGTCTCTTTCAGGTCGAGTTAAGCAACCATCTCCTCTACTTGGCGTTGCAGGCGCAACGCCTCTGGGGTCGTTGATCGATTTGGGGAACTAAGGGTGTTTCGCAGGACATCGACGTCGACGAAGGGACACAGCTTCCTTCACGTCATCAAGCTCGTCTCGCCTTTCGTGATGGTCGTCGTGCTTCAGGCGGCGATCGCGGGATTCAGCCTTGAGGTGATGTCATCGGTCCGCGCCTATGTCGCGGGCGAAGCGCTATGGTCGCGCTCGCAGAAGAACGCCGTCTATTTCCTCAATCGCTATCTGCATTCGGGCGACAAGAGCCAGTTCGCGCAATACCAGGCCTCGCTCGCCGTTCCCATCGGCGACGAGTTCGCGCGCTGGGCGCTCGAGCGCGACCCGGTCGACGTCGAGGCCGCCCGCATCGGCTTCCTGCAGGGCGGCAACCATCCCGATGACGTTCCGGGATTGATCTGGCTGTTTCGCTATTTCAACCGCGTCAGCTTCCTCCAGGAAGCCATCCGCGAGTGGGCCGCCACCGATCCCATGCTGCTGGAGCTGAGCGTGTTCGGCGAGGTCATCCGGTCGGAGCTGGAGAACGGCCCCGTTCGGGACGGCAGCCGCCTGCAATTCCTGTCGTCGCGGCTCTCGGAGCTCAACACCCAGTTCACGGTGCATGCGAACCGCTTCTCCACGGTCCTGGGCGAAGGCTCCCGCGCGATCAAGTTGACGCTGACCTGCATCAACATCGTCACCGCCGTGACGCTGATCCTGCTGCTGATCTGGCATACGCGGCGATTGGTGCTGCAACGACAGGCGTTCGAGGATGCCCTGCATGCCGAGAAGGAGCGCCTGGCCTGGCAGGCGTCGCACGACTGGCTGACAGGCCTTGCCAACCGCCGCGCCTTCGAGGCGCGCCTGCAAGGCGAGCTGGACAATGTTGCGGCAGGCTCGCTGGGCCTGATCCTGCTCGACCTCGACCAGTTCAAGAACGTCAACGACAGCTGCGGCCATCTTGCGGGCGACCGCCTGCTCTGCCAGGTCTCGCGCCTCCTGCAACAGGAGCGGCGGCCGCATGATCTGGTGGCCCGGCTCGGCGGCGACGAATTCGGCCTGATCCTGCCGCAGTGCTCGCCGTTCGACGCAACCGACATCGCCGAACGGCTGCGGCGATCGCTCGAGCTGTTCAGCTTCGCCTGGGACGATCGCTGCTTTGCAGTGACCGCCGGCATCGGCGTCACCTGCATCACCGAGCGAGACACCACGCTCGAGGACGCGATGCGGCGCGCGGATGCCGCCTGCTATCGCGCCAAGGAAAAGGGACGCAACCGGGTTCAGGTCGACGGAGTGCGGCCCGACGTCGTCCTCATTGCAGCACGGCCACGCGAAGCTGCACGCGCCTGAGGCTGCTCGCCCTGTCATCGCAAAGGCAGAATCCCGAGGCCCGCGAGGTGCGCGTCGAGGAACTGCTCAACCTGCTGGCGCAGCAATTGGGGCGGCACGGCCACCATGCGCTCCTCGAGACCGAGCGCGATGATGCCGTGCACCGCGGAAAACAGCGTGCGCGACAGCAGCGCGATCTTCACGTCATCCGCATCCGGTAGCAGCCGCACCAGAGGCGGGTGCATCAGCGCGAACGCGTCCATCACCATCTGAAGGATGTCGTCCGGATAGGGACGATCGTCCTCCATCCGATGCTCGAACAGCGAACGCAGCAAATTGGCGTGCTCCGCGAAGAATTCGAGATAGGTCTCGGCAAGCCCGTAGAGCTGGCGAACCGGATCCTCGGCCGGAACCCCGGCAAGCCGTGCCGTGAGCGTCTGAACCGTCTCCCGATTGACGGTCAGGATCACCCCGTCGAAGTCGCCGAACTCGTTATAGACGCTGCCGACCGAGCAGCCGGCGGCTTCGGCGACGTCCCGAACCTTCAGTGATTTCAATCCCTTAGATGAAATTATCGCGCGAGCGATCTCCAGGATCAGGAGCCGCCGCCGATTTTTTTTCTGGTCCCGCAACGATTCTTCTTGAACATTGTTCATTTTCAGGCTACTCATGTGAACATTGTTCAAATTAACCCGGAGACCTGCAAAATGCAAACCCTCGCTGTTGATATCGCCGCTACCTTCATCGATGACGCCGCCGCCCTCGTGACCGGCCTTGGCCGGGCCGCCCTCAAGCTCGCGATGGCGCCGATCGATCGCATCGCCAATGCCTGCGACATTGCCGGCGTGCTCGCTGAGCGTCGCGCGACGTTCCGGATGTGGCGCGCCAACCGTAGCCGCGCCCGCCGCGAAGGCCGCAGGTCCAGCCTGCTTGGTCGCTTCTCACCCTTTCGCCACCTCGCCCATCTCACCTGAGGTGCGCGCCGCGCAGCGGTTCGAATGCAAGAAAAGGCTGCAATGAAGGACTTACCATTTGCCGACATTCGCAGCCGATGTCGCGGGCCTTACCGGTACGGTTCAGTTTTTGCTCACGGCCGGTCGCATATCCGGGTCAGCGCGGCCCTTCCACCCAAAGCCGACGCGGCCGCAACCGGAAATTTGCGAACCTAACGAGACCATTTGGAGACCAACAGGATCGGAGGGATCGAGGGGACAGAGGCAGGCCGACGACAATCGTCACTCTGCAATCGTTCGTCCCATGCCCTTCCGGTCGTGACGCTTTTACCGCCACCGAAACAACCTCAGGCTGCCTTTCCAAAACAGGACTAGTCATGATCAGGGAATTGATGTCGTCACGCCGCTTCGCGCCGCTGTTCTGGGCGCAATTCTTCTCGGCGCTCAATGACAACGTGCTCAAGAACGCACTCGTCATCATCTTGCTCTACAGCGCCGCGACCGGCCATGGCGATGCCCTGGTGACGGTGGCAGGCGCCGTCTTCATCTTCCCCTATTTCATCCTGTCCGGGCTCGGCGGACAGCTCGCCGACAAATACGTCAAATCCGTCGTCGCAAGGCGGCTCAAATTCGCCGAGATCTTCGCCGCGGGCTTTGCCGCCGCCGGCTTCTTCCTGCACTCGGTGCCGCTGTTGTTCGCAGCGCTCGCGCTGTTCGGCATCATCGCCGCCCTGTTCGGCCCCGTGAAATATTCCATGCTGCCGGACCAGCTCGAGCTCGGCGAGCTCGCGACCGGCAACGCGCTGGTGGAAGGCGCGACCTTCATGGCCATCCTGCTCGGCACCGTTGCCGGCGGCCAGTTCGTGGCCGGCTCCGCCCATATGGGCTGGGTCGCCTCGGCCGTGGTCGTGCTGGCCCTGCTGTCCTGGGCTTTCGCTTCCCGCATTCCGCAGACAACGCCCTCCGCACCCGACCTGCCCGTCAACGCCAATCCCTGGACCTCGACGCTCAGCCTCCTCAAGACGCTGCACGCCGACCACCGGCTGTGGGACGGCACCGTGATCGTCTCCTGGTTCTGGCTGGTCGGCGCCATCGTGCTGTCGCTGCTGCCGGCGCTGGTCAAGGAGGTCGTTGGCGGCACCGAAGGCGTGGTGACGCTGTGTCTGGCCATCTTCGCGATCGGCATCGCCATCGGCTCGCTGTTCGCGGCGCAACTGAGCCACGTTCGCCCGAACCTCGCGCTGGTGCCGATCGGCGCCATCATCATGGGATTTGCCGGCCTCGACCTCGCCTGGGCCATCGGCGTGACCAGCAAGGGACACGAGATCACCGCGCTCGATTTCGCAACCTCGTTCGCGGGCCTGCGCATGCTGATCGACTTCGTCGCCTTTGCATTCGGCGGCGGCTTGTTCGTCGTTCCCTCCTTCGCTGCCGTGCAGGCCTGGTCGGCACCGTCCGAGCGCGCCCGCATCATCGCCGCCGGCAACGTGTTGCAAGCCGCCTTCATGGTGGTCGGCTCGCTGTTCGTCGCGCTGTTGCAGGCGGCTGGTCTCCATATTGGCTGGATCTTCTTCGGCCTCGGCGTCGCCAGTTTCGGCGCGGTGTGGTTCGTGCTGACCAAGTGGGGCAAGGAAGGCGTGCGCGACTTCGGCAGGCTCTTGTTCCGCGCGCTGTTCCGCACCGAGGTTCGCGGGCTCGAGAACCTGCCGCCATCAGGCACGCGCATGCTGATCGCGCCGAACCATGTCAGCCTGATCGACGGCCCGCTCCTGCACGCCGTGCTGCCGATCGACGCGAGCTTCGCGGTCGATACCGGCATCTCCAAGGCCTGGTGGGCCAAGCCGTTCCTGCGGGTGGTCAAGCACTACACCATGGACCCGACCAAGCCGCTCGCCGCGCGCGACCTGATCAAGCTGGTTGCCGCCGGTGAGCCGGTGGTCATCTTCCCGGAGGGACGCATCACCGTCTCCGGCTCGCTGATGAAGGTCTATGACGGCACCGCGATGATCGCCGACAAGGCCGACGCGGTGGTCGTGCCGGTGCGCATCGAAGGCGCGCAGCGCTCGCATCTCAGCTACCTCGACAGCAGCCAGATCAAGCGCTCGTGGTTTCCGCGGGTGACGGTCACGATCCTGCCGCCGGTCAAGCTGCCGGTCGATCCGTCGCTGAAGGGCAAGGCGCGCCGCAATGCCGCCGGCGCCGCGCTCCAGGACGTGATGATCGACGCTCTCGTCAAGAACGCCATGCTCGATCACACGCTGTTCGAAGCGCTCGGACACGCCTATCGCGACCGCGACACCGGCAAGGTCATCATCGAGGACGCACTCGGCACCAAGCTGACCTATCGCAAGCTGATCCTGGGCGCGCAGGTCTTGAGCCGGAAGCTGGAGAACGGCACTTCCGTCGGCGAGAATGTCGGCGTGCTGCTGCCGAATTCCGCGGGCGTCGCCGTCGTCTTCATGGCGCTGCAAAACATCGGCCGGGTGCCGGCGATGCTCAACTTTTCGGCCGGCCCGGTCAACGTGCTTGCCGCCATGAAGGCCGCGCAGGTCAAGACCGTGCTGACGTCGAAGGCCTTCATCGAGAAGGGCAAGCTCGACAAGCTGATGGCCGCGATCTCCGCGGAGGCCCGAATCGTCTATCTTGAGGACGTCCGCGCCTCCATCGGTTTGGCCGACAAGATCAAGGGCCTGCTCGCGGGCACCACGCCGCGGGTCACCCGCCAAGCCAACGATCCGGCCGTCGTGCTGTTCACGTCGGGCTCGGAAGGCACGCCCAAGGGCGTGGTGCTGTCCCACCGCAACATCCTTGCCAACGCCGCACAGGCGCTGGCGCGCGTCGATGCCAACGCCAACGACAAGGTGTTCAACGTGCTGCCGGTGTTCCATTCCTTCGGGCTGACAGGCGGAATGATGATGCCGCTGCTCGCGGGCATTCCGATCTACATGTACCCCTCGCCGCTGCACTACCGGATCGTGCCGGAGCTGATCTACCAGACCGGCGCCACGATCCTGTTCGGCACCGATACGTTCCTCACCGGCTATGCCCGCTCGGCGCATGCCTACGACTTCCGCACCCTGCGTCTCGTGATCGCCGGCGCCGAAGCGGTCAAGGATCGCACGCGGCAGGTGTTCATGGAGCGCTACGGCATCCGTATCCTCGAAGGCTATGGCGTCACCGAGACGGCGCCGGTGCTGGCGATGAACACGCCGATGGCCAACCGCCCCGGCACCGTCGGCCGCCTGTCGCCGCTGATGGAAAGCCGCCTCGATCCGGTCCCCGGCATCGAGGAAGGCGGCCGCCTCTCGGTGCGCGGACCGAACGTGATGCTCGGCTACTTGCGGGCCGAAAATCCCGGCGTGCTCGAAGTGCTCGCGGAGGGCTGGCACGACACCGGCGACATCGTGGCAATCGACGCGGCCGGCTTCATCACCATCAAGGGCCGCGCCAAGCGCTTTGCCAAGATCGCAGGCGAAATGGTCTCGCTGTCGGCGGTCGAAAGCATCGCAGCGACGCTGTGGCCGCAGGCCGGCTCGGTCGCCGTGTCGATCCCCGACCCGCGCAAGGGCGAGCGCATCGTGCTGCTGACGACGGAAAAGAACGCCGAGCGCAGCGCGATGCAAGGCCAGGCCAAGGCGATCGGCGCCTCCGAGCTGACCGTTCCCGCCGCGATCATGGTGGTCGACAAGGTGCCGCTGCTCGGCACCGGCAAGACCGACTATGTCACGGCAACGACGATGGCCCGTGAGCAGGCGTCCGCACCGGAGCGCGAGGTGGCGTAAGCCGGATGCACGAGGCGCCTGGAACAGACAGCGCGCGATGCCCGGGAGTGGTTTTGCTCCACGGCATCGCGCGCACCTCGGCATCCCTGACCAGGCTCGAACGAGCCCTTCAGGCGAACGGGTTCGCGACGCTCAACGTCGACTATGCCAGCCGCAGCAAGCCGATCGCAGCGCTTGCGGACGACATCCATCCGGCCATCATCGGCTTGGCCGAACGTGACGCGCCGCTGCATTTCGTCGCGCATTCGATGGGCGGCCTCGTGGCGCGCACCTACATCGCAAAATACCGGCCGGCCCGGCTTGCCGGAATCGTGATGCTGGGCACGCCGAACGGCGGCAGCGAAGTCGCCGATCTCCTGAGCGGATATCGCCTCTACCGCGCATTCTACGGCCCCGCCGGACTCGAGCTCACCACTGTGGCCCGGCCGGACGCCCTGCCCGCCGTGGACTATCCCGTCGGCGTGATCGCGGGAAGCCGCTTCATCGATCCCGTCGCCGGCCTCTTCGTCCTGCCGAAGCCGAACGACGGCCGGGTCTCGGTGCAAAGCGCGATGCTGGCCGGCATGGCCGACCACGTCGTGGTGAAGGCATCCCACACCGGGCTGCCGCGTCACGCCGCCGCGATCGCACAGACGATCGCCTTCCTGCGCGAAGGCCGTTTTCAGTCGGCGTAGCGGGTCACGGCGCCGTCCGCCGTTCCTGTGCATAGCGCACCAGCGCCGCGAAGCGATAGATGCCGTGCACGAACTTGCCGTAGGGCATGGTGATGAACAGCGCGAACACCGCGCCGAGATGCAGCGCCAGCAGCGGCCCCATGGCGGCCGTCTCGCGCAGGATCAGAAGCAGCATGCCGGTGAGACCCGTCAGGAACAGCATGGCGATGAAGCCGACATCCATGCCGTAGCGCTGCTCGTCGAGCAGCTCCGGCGCCCTGCGCAATCTCGCGACGAACAGGCCGATCGGCCCGACGATGAGGCCGATGCCGCCGAGCGCGCCGAGCACGACGGGTAGATCCCACCACGGATACGGCGCCTCGCGTCCGAGGAGATAGTGATACAGCGTCGCGACAGACGTCGCGGCAAAGCACAGCAGGAAACCGTAGAACGTCAGGTGATGGAAAAGCTTGCGCCGGTCGGTCGGCTTGTCGTCCTCGTTGTAGCAGCCGACGCCGCCGCCATGGAGATAGCGCAGCTCACCGGCATCGCGGATCGCCTGGACAATCGAGCCGCCGTCGGCGCGGCCGCCGATCGGCGTGCCAATATCGCGCCAGAAGGCGCGCACGCTCATGACCAGCGCGAGGATGGCATAGAGGAACGCGGCGCTGAACAGCGCGGCCATCGCGTTGTGCGGCATCAGTTTGTAGAACGCACCCGGCCCGGTATGAACGCCGAACAGCACGCTACGGTCGTTCAGGGCGGCGAAACCGAGGATGAAGGCTGCCATGCTGAGCGCAGCGACGATGCTGATGACGAGGCCATTGCGCGCGAAGGCGCCGGACAGCGCCTGTGGCCAGGCATAGGCCGCATAAGACTCCGCCCGCGCGACCGCGAGCGTCTTCGGGACGTTGACGTTGAATTCGTGCGGCGGCGAGAACTGGCAATCGACGTAGCAGGCGCCGCAGGCATGGCAGAGATTGGCGAGATAGTTGAGGTCGCCGTCGGAGAACGCACGGCGCATCTCCATCGCCGGGAACACCGCGCACAATCCCTCGCAATAGCGACAGGAATTGCAGACCGTCATCAGGCGATCGGCTTCGTCCAAAATTTGGGTTCCGTGCATGGCTTTACTTCGTCAGGCCCTTTCCCTCGAGCCATTTCTGGATCAGGGCTGCGACCTCGAGATTGTTCTTGTCCATCATCACCATATGCGAATTGCCCTTGATGCCGGCCTGCGGGAGATCGACGATGTCGACGCTGCCCCCGGCCGCCTTGATGGCGTCCGCAAAGGCGATGCCGTTGGCGCGGATCTTGGGCCAGCGCGAGTCGCGCTCGATATAGTCGCCGTAGATGATGAGGGTCGGAATGTTCTTCAGCACATCCGCCCTGGCGGGATCACCGATGCCGGCCGGTTCGATCGCAATCAGCGCCTTGACCTTGTCAGGCCGGGCCTGCGCGACCTTGAAGCCGAAGCTGCCAGCCTGGCTGTGGAACAGGATCACCGAGGGGCCGACGCGATCGATCTCGGCGATATAGGCGGCGATGGTCGCATCATCAGTCGTGGTCCAGCGCGGCACGTTCTGCTTGACGAAATTCTCGTAGCCCTCGACGGGAAACTGGTTGCCCGGCAGCACCTTTCGCTTGGCGGGATCGGGATCGTAGGAATTTGGCCCATCGCCGATGCGGAAACGCTCGAACGGATTGGCTGTGGTGAGGAAGACCGGCTCGCTCTTGAAGATGTCGGGGTATTGCGCCCAGCCTGCGCGTCCGCGCTCCACCGCGTCGGAATTGTAGACCGCCCATCCCTTGCGCAGAAAATAATTCAGCCAGCCTTCGCGTCCGTCAGGCGTGGTCTCGTAGGTGACGCCGGTCAGTCCGCCGCCATGCCACATCAGCAGCGGATAGGCACCGTTCTCGTTCGCCGGCAGGAAATACTGCACGTACATCTGCTCGACCTGATAAGTGCCGTTGGGATCGACCTTGGCCGGTACGCCGCCAGGCGCGAACACGACCTCCTTCACCGGCTTGCCGGAGATTTCGACAAGACGCCCACCGACATGGAACGAACCCATGTCGCGCAGGGTGATCGGCTCGGCGGCGTGGGCGTGGCCGACGATCAGCAGTGCCGTGATCGACGCAATGGCAATGCGTGACATGGTTCCTCCCTGTGTCTTTTCTTCATTCTAGTTCTTCGCATGGCGTGCCGCTTCCCGTCCTGCGATCCGCCCGAACACGCTGCCGATGGTCATGCCCATGCCCGCCGCATAGCCCTTGCCGAGCACATTGCCGGCCATGATCTCGCCGGCCGCGAACATGTTCGCCGACGGCTTGCCGTCAGCCATCAGCATCCGCGCCTCCCTGGTCACACGCGTGCCGAGATAGGTGAAGGTGATGCCGGGCCGCACCGGATAGGCGAGATAGGGCGGTGTCTCGATCCGCCGCGCCCAATGCGTCTTCGGCGGCGTGATGCCCGCGGTGCGGCAGTCGTCCAGGATGGTGTGATCGAAGGTGCCGGGCCGCACCGCGGCATTGAACTCGGTGACGGTCTTTTCCAGCGCGGCCGGATCGAGCTCGAGTTTGCCGGCGAGCTCGGCCACCGTCTGCCCGGCGATCGGCGGGAACAGCGTCGGCATGAAGCTCGTGACGACAGTCGAATCGAAGATGATGTAGGCGATCTGGTCGGGCTGTGCCGCGACCAGCCGGCCCCAGATCGCATAGCGCTTCGGCCAGATGTCCTCGCCCTCGTCGTAGAAGCGCTGGGCGTGCTTGTTGACGACGATGCCGAACACAACGGAGTCGTGACGGGTGATGATGCCGCCGTCGAATTTCGGCGCGCGGGCGTCGATCGCCACCGCATGGCACTGGGTGGGATCGCCGACCTCCTGCACGCCGCTGTCGAGCAGCATCTTCAGGATCGAGCCGCGGTTATAGGGCGTGCCGCGGATCAGGAAATTGTCGGCCGCTTCGCCCCAATATTGCTTCAGCCATTCGATGTTGGCCTCGAACCCGCCGGCCGCGGCGACCAGCGACGTCGCGCGGATCTCGGTCTCGCCCCTGATCGGCCGTTTGAGGCGCGCGGCCAGGAACATGCCGTCCTCGATCACGAGGTCGATGACCTCGGCATCGTATTCGACATCGACGCCGAGCCGCTCGGCGGTGAGGTAGAGCGCATTCAGCATCGCGCGGCCGCCGCCGAGGAAGAAGGAGTTGGTACGGCCGAGGCTCAGCGTGCCGCCGAGCGAGGGCTGCCAGCGCACGCCCTGCTCCACGATCCAGT
Organism: Bradyrhizobium sp. CCBAU 11386; assembly: GCF_028128955.1. Lineage (NCBI taxonomy): Bacteria > Pseudomonadati > Pseudomonadota > Alphaproteobacteria > Hyphomicrobiales > Nitrobacteraceae > Bradyrhizobium > Bradyrhizobium sp. CCBAU 11386. The sequence continues at coordinate 126,400 of NZ_LBKA01000252.1, read as the reverse complement.
TCAGGATGTCCTTGGATTCGCGGATCATGTGGCGAGCCAGCACTTCGTCGGTCTGCCCGCCGGTCACGCGCAGCAGGTCCTCCCAGAACTCCTCTTCGGTGTAAGGGCCGGTCAGGATTTCGGTGGCCGCGTCATGGGCGCAGCGCATGTTGCGGGTGTGGCGGGTGTTGCCGCCACGATAGAATTTTGGCGCGCCTTCGAGCACCAGCACCGAGGCGCCGCCACGACGCGCCGCAATCGCCGCGCACAGTGCCGCATTGCCGCCGCCGATCACCAGCACGTCGTATTTGCTGCTCATGCCGTCTGTCCGATGCGACGAAGTTGGAAACATTCTGCCCGCCGGCGGCCTTGGTCAATCAGTCCGCCATTGCGTACTTTTGTATACAAAGATATACAGAGGCTGCGCAAGCGGCATCTCTGCATGGGCAGGATGCGCTTGGCGCTTCGAGGATGCATGACCAGACGCCCGGCAAAGGCAGGATCCATCGCGCGCGGCGCGGGCGTCGCGCTGGGCGAAGCCGTGTTCCGCTCACTGTGCGAAGCGCTCCAGGCCGGCAGCTACCGCGCGGGCGATCGCCTGCGGGAGGAGGAGGTGGCGCAGCGGCTGAAGGTCAGTCGCACGCCGGTTCGCGAAGCACTGGGCCGCCTCGCGGCACGCGGCTTCGTCGAGCCCGCCGGCGGCCGCGGCCTGATCGTCCGCAACCTCGACATCTCCGAGGTGCTCGAGCTCTACGCCATGCGCGAGATCATGGAAGGCGCCGCCGCGCGGCTTGCCGCCGAGCACGCCTCGGCGACGGAGATCGACGCGCTCAGGGACATCGAGCAGACCTTTGTCGAGGCGTCCGAGACCGACGCCACCGAGATGGCAAGGCTCAACCGCACCTTCCACGAGGCAATCTGCCGCGCCGCGCGCAACCGTTATCTCGACAACGCCTCCCGCGAACTGCAGGACTGGATCGCCCTGCTCGGCCCGACCACCTTCACGGTGACGGGACGTCCCACGACCAGCCACGGCGAGCACCAGGCCATCATCGACGCCATCGCCGCGCGCGACGGCGACAGGGCCGAACAGCTCGCGCGCGCGCACATCCGCGAGGCGCTGCGCTGCCGGCTGAAATTGTTGCAGAAGCAATAGGCCGATCGTCCGCCCGATCACGCCTCGAACACGCGCGTCAGCAGCCAATAGCCCCCGAGCAGGCTGATGATTGCGGACACCGTGTAGACGAGCTTCGCGGTTCGCACCGGCTCGGTCCGGCCGGCACTGGTCAGCCGGTCCAACAGGCCGAGCATCGGCAGCATCACCGCAACGATCGCAATCTGCCCGATCTCGACGCCGACGTTGAAGGCGGCCAGCGCCGGGACGATGGCATCCGGCGGCAAGCCGATCTGCCGAAGCGCGCCGGCAAAGCCGAAGCCGTGGATCAGGCCGAACAGAAAGGCCACGCGCCAGCGCTTGTCGATATCGCGCGAGACAAGATTCTCCACCGCCACGAACACGATCGAGGCCGCGATCGCAGGCTCGACAATGCGGCCCGGGATGACGAGGACATTCAACGCCGCCAGCGACAACGTCATGGAGTGAGCGATGGTGAAGGCGGTAACGATCTTGATGACCGGAACGAGCCGGCGCGCCCAGAGCATGACTGCGACCAGAAACGCGACATGATCGTAGCCGAGGAAGATATGCTCGATGCCGGCGACGAGATAGCGCTGCATGGTCGAGGACTGCGATGGCGGCGCCGTCGAGAGCGCGACCGTCGTGTTGCCGGCGTCGAGCAGGGCCTGCGCCTCGGACCTGCCCTCCGCGATCAGCACGATCTGGCGCGCAGCCTTGTCCTTCTCGGTCAGCACGGTGGAGCGATAGACGATATCGCCGGCCGTGGTCGCGCAGGCGAAACTGTTGCGATAGACGACGCCATCGCCGTCCGGGAGGAGCGCCGCAGCAGCTGGAGCGCAAGCCGTGCCGCCGCCTGCCACGGCCAGATGCCCGTCGAGATAGACAAGGATGGCGGTCCTGGCCGCTTCGACCGCGGCCGGATCGACCGCATCCTGCCTCGCATCATAAATCTTCGTGCCGATCAGGCGATCGACGTCGCTGCCCTTCAGTCCCAGCTCGACGGTCACCGTGCGATCGCCGGTCAGCGCCACGCGCGCCGTCGCAAGGTTGACCTGATGCGCCTCAGCCGGAAAGCAGGCGCCGAGCAGAGCCGCGAGCCACAGCAGCCGGGCCCACCTCATGATCCCGCTCCGTCGCCTTCACGCCAGCACATCCGCAACGACCGCTTTCGAGACATCCCGGACGTCGGCGGGCTTGAGCCGCACCTGCAAGCCGCGCTGGCCGCCATTGAGATAGACGTAGTCATGCGCGAGCGCACTCTGCTCGATCACGGTGCGCACGGGCTTGCGCTGCCCGAACGGGCTGATGCCGCCGACCTTGAAGCCGGTGACGCGCTCGGCTTCCGGCGGCTTCATCATCTGCGCCGACTTGCCGCTCGCCGCCGCGGCGAGCTTTTTCATCGAGACTTCCTGGTCGGATGGAACGATCACGCAGACCGGCTTGCCGTCGACGAGCGCCATCAGCGTCTTCAAGACGCGCGCGGGATTCTCGCCAAGCGCGGCGGCGGCCTGGAGCCCGATGCTCTCGGCATCGGGATCATAGTCGTAAGCGTGCACGGTGAAGGCAACACCGGCGGCCGCGAGCGCACGTGTGGCGGGAGTGACTTTGGACATGGGCGAAATTTAGCACTGTCATTGCGGGGAGCGAAACGTCGGCGACGTGGGTGCACGCATGCACCACAACCTCGGCGTCGTCCCGGCCTAGTGCGCAATTGCGCACGGGGGGCCGGGACCCATAACCACAGGCAGGAGTTTGGCGAAGACCCGTCGTTCGGTACGCTCACCATCCGCTAACGAGACACCTCGCGGTATGGGCCCCGCCTTCGCCGGGACGACACCGCATATTTGGAGGCATTGTGCCGCCAAAAGACCGGCGAGCCCGCCGCTCCTACTCCGCCGCGTCCCGCATCTCGGCGCGCTCGGCTCTGACCGCGCAGAACTTGAATTCCGGGATCTTGCCGAACGGATCGAGCGCCGGGTTGGTCAGGAGGTTCGCGGCCGCTTCCGCGTAGCAGAACGGCATGAACACCATGTTCTCCGGCACGTCGCGGTCCGAGCGGACCTTGACCTCGACGGCGCCGCGGCGGGTCTCCAGGCGAATGAAGTCACCCGGCGCGATCTGCTTCTTGCGCATGTCCTTCGGGCTCATGAAGGCGACCGCCTCCGGCTCGATCTGGTCGAGCACCTGCGCGCGGCGGGTCATCGAGCCGGTGTGCCAATGCTCAAGCACGCGGCCGGTCGAGAGCACCATCGGATATTCGGCGTCGGGAAGCTCGTCCGGCGGGATGATGTGGGCCGGCACGATCTTGCCGCGCCCGCTCGCGGTCGGGAAGCCGGTGGTGAAGATGATCTCGTTGCCCGGCTTGTTCGGATCGTCCGCCGGATAGGTGACGGCACCTTCGCGCACCAGCCGTTCCCAGCTGATGTTCTTGAGCGACGGCATGAGCTCTGCCATCTCGGTGTAGACATCGCCGGGCCCGGCATAATTCCACGGCAGGCCCATGCGCTTGCCGATCTCCTGGATGATCCAGAGGTCCTGCCGCGCATCGCCCGGCGGCTTGATCACCTGGCGCGCGAGCTGAACGCGGCGATCGGTGTTGGTGAAGGAGCCCTCCTTCTCGGCGAAGGCCGAGGCCGGCAGGATGACGTCGGCGTGGAACGCGGTCTCGGTGACGAAGAGATCCTGCACCACGAGATGGTCGAGCATGGCGAGCGCGTGGCGCGCATGCTGGAGATCGGGGTCCGACATCGCGGGGTTCTCGCCCTCGATATACATGCCCTTGATCTCGCCGGCATGGATCGCGTTCATGATCTCGACCACGGTGAGGCCGCGCACGGGATCGAGATCCTGCTGCCACAGCTTCTCGAAGGCGCCGCGCAAGTCGTCGCGGCCGACCGGCTGGTAGTCCGGCAGGAACATCGGGATCAGGCCGGCGTCGGAGGCGCCCTGCACGTTGTTCTGGCCGCGCAGCGGATGCAGGCCGGTGCCGGGGCGGCCGACCTGGCCGGTGATCAGCGCGAGCGCAATCAGGCAGCGCGCATTGTCGGTGCCGTGGACATGCTGGCTGATGCCCATGCCCCAGAAGATGATCGACGACTTTGCCCGCGCATAGGTGCGCGCAACCTCGCGCAGCGTTTGCGCCGGGATGCCGCATATCGCTTCCATCTTCTCCGGCGTGAATTCCTTGATCTTCTCCTTGAGGTCCTCAAAGCCCTCGGTGTAGCCGGCGATGTACTGGTCGTCGGTCAGGCCTTCCGTGATGATCGTGTTGATCATCGCGTTCAGCATGGCGACGTCGGAGCCGGGCTTGAACTGCAGATGCTTTGTCGCATGGCGCGACAGCGCCTGCCGGCGCGGGTCCATCACGAACAGCTTGGCGCCATTCTGCTTGACCGCGTTCTTGATGAAGGTCGCGGCGACCGGATGGTTCACGGTCGGGTTCGCCCCGATCACGATGATCACCTCGGCGTCCATCGCCGCGGAGAACGGCGCCGACACGGCGCCCGAGCTGAGACCTTCGAACAGCGCCGCCACCGACGAGGCGTGGCAGAGCCGGGTGCAGTGGTCGACATTGTTGGAGCCGAAACCGGTGCGCACCAGCTTCTGGAACAGATAGGCCTCTTCGTTCGAGCCCTTGGCCGAACCGAAGCCGGCCAGCGCCTTCACGCCGTTGGTATCGCGGATCTTGACGAGACCGTTGGCGGCGATGTCGAGCGCTTCATCCCAGCTCGCTTCGCGGAAATGGGTGAAGGGATTGGCCGGATCGACCTGGTCGTTGGCATCCTTCTTCGCATTGGGCAGCCGCACCAGCGGCTTGGTCAGGCGATGCGGATGGTGGATGTAGTCGAAGCCGAAGCGGCCCTTGACGCAGAGACGGTTGCGGTTGGCGGGACCGTCGCGGCCCTCCGCATAGATCACCTTCTCGTCCTTGACCTCATAGGTGACCTGGCAGCCGACGCCGCAGAACGGGCAGAGCGAGTCCACCTTCCTGTCGGCATAGGTGACGCGGGTCTGTTTCTCGTCGAGCATCACGGCCGGCATCAACGCGCCGGTCGGGCAGGCCTGCACGCATTCGCCGCAGGCGACGCAGGTGGACTCGCCCATGGGATCGTCGAAGTCGAACACGATCTTCGAGCCATGATTGCGGTAGGCCATGCCGATGACGTCGTTGACCTGGACCTCGCGGCAGGCGCGCACACACAGGCCGCACTGGATGCAGGCATCGAGATTGACGCGCATCGCCGGATGGCTGGCGTCGGTCGCCCAGCGCTCGGCGGCGGGAAAGCGGCTCTCGGTGACGCCGATGGTCTCGGCCCAGTGCCAGAACTTCGAATCCGGATCGTGCGAGGTCTCGCGCGCCGGCTGGTCGGCGACGAGCAGCTCCATCACCATCTTCTGCGCCGAAACCGCGCGCGCGCTTTCGGTCTTCACCTTCATGCCGACCGACGGCGTGCGCTTGCAGGACGCGGCGAGCACGCGCTCGCCCTCGATCTCGACCATGCAGGCGCGGCAATTGCCGTCGGGGCGATAGTCGGGTGCGGGCGAATAGCACAGATGCGGGATGTCGCGGCCATGGCGTTTTGCGACCTGCCAGATCGTCTCGCCGGGACTGGCCTCGACCTGCTTGCCGTCGAGCTCGAACGTGATTTTGGTCATTCGGCCGCTTCCTTGAACTCGTCAGGGAAATATTTGATCACGGTGGTAAGCGGATTCGATGCCGCCTGTCCGAGCCCGCAGATCGAGGCATCGCGCATCGCCTGGCTCAATTCTTCCAGCAAGGCGCGGTTCCAGACCGGCTTCTGCATCAGCAGCGCCGCCTTCTGGGTTCCGACGCGGCACGGCGTGCACTGGCCGCAGCTCTCGTCCTCGAAGAACTTCATCAGGTTCAGAGCCGCTGCTCGCACGCTGTCCTTCTGCGACAGGATCACGATCGCGGCCGAGCCGATGAAGCAGCCGTATTTCTCCAGCGTGCCGAAATCGAGCGGGATGTCGTCCATCGACGCCGGCAGGATGCCGCCGGACGCGCCGCCCGGCAGGTAGGCGTAGAAGGTGTGGCCGTCAGCCATGCCGCCGCAATATTCGTCGATCAGCTCGCGCACGGTGATGCCTGATGGCGCGAGCTTCATGCCGGGATTTTTCACACGGCCAGAGACCGAGAAGCTGCGCAGGCCATGACGCTCGTGGCGGCCGTGGCCCTTCCACCAATCGGCGCCCTTCTCGACGATGTCGCGCACCCACCACAGCGTCTCGATGTTGTTGATCAGCGTCGGCAGGCCGAACAGGCCGACCTGGAACGGATAAGGCGGCTTGTGCCGGGGCAGGCCGCGCTTGCCCTCGATGCTCTCGAGCAGCGAAGATTCCTCGCCGCAGATATAGGCGCCGGCGCCGCGGCGCATGTGCAGCGTCGGGCCGCCCGCGGGCAGCTTTGCGATCTCGCGCTCCAGGATCTCGCGCGAGGCCGGATATTCGTCGCGCAGATAGATGTAGACGTCGGAGGCCTGCACCACATGCGCGCCGATCAGCATGCCCTCGATGAAGCGATGCGGATCGCTTTCGAGATAGACGCGATCCTTGAACGTGCCGGGCTCGCCCTCGTCGCCGTTGATCGCCATCAGCCGCGGGCCGGGCTCGCCCAACACCGCGCGCCATTTGCGGCCCGTCGGGAAGCCGGCGCCACCGAGGCCGCGCAGCGAGGCGTCGTCGAGCGCCTTCAGCAGATCATCCTTCGGCAATTCGCCCGAGCGCAGGCGGTTGAGCAGCTTGTAGCCGCCGCCCGCGACATAGGCGTCGTAGCCGACATATTCGGGCAGATGCGAGTGGGTGTCGCCGGCCTTCGCGGCCGCCATCACATTGGCGACGGTCGCATGATCGACGAAGTTGTGTCCGACTTCCGCGGCCGGTGCGGTGTCGCAGCGGCCGACGCAGGGCGCGCGCACGACGCGGATGCCGGGACCCGACGCGCTCTGCAAATCCGCGAGCAGCTTCTCGGCCCCGAGCATCGCGCAGGTCAGTGAATCGCAGACGCGGATCGTCAGCGGCGCGATATCAGGCTCACCTTCCTTCACGATGTCGAAATGCGCGTAGAAAGTCGCGGTCTCGAACACCTCGGCGAATGCGAGCTTCATCTCGTCGGCAAGCGCGGCGAGATGCGCCGCCGAGATCTGGTGATATTTGTCCTGGATCAGGTGGAGATATTCGATCAGGAGGTCGCGCCGCCGCGGGCGATCGCCGAGCAACTGCTCGATCTCGTGCGCGGCGGTGGGATCGACCTGCCGCCCCTTGGGCGTGGCCTTGGCTCGCTTCCGTCCCTCGCCCGGATGTTCGAACGAGCGGACCTCGTGCACGTCGTGGCTCATCGATGAGTCTCGTCAACCTTCTTTAGAACACGTCCAAGTCTAGCTCTTGGCATACCAGATGCCAAGAGAATTCATCCGTTCCGATAAGCATTTAAGGGGCATGCGGCCAACAAGCCCCACGCCCCTCACCTCGAACTGTTCGTGGAACCCGACCTCAGGTCTTGTTCATGCACTCCTCGATGTAGAACCAGCGGTCGTCGCCGGCGAGGCCCTTGGACTTCACGTCGGCGCGGCAGGCCTTAAGCTTCGGCTTGTTGGCGGACCACTTCGCCTTCATGTCCTTCAGCTTCTGCATGGTGAGCTTGATCTTGCCCGGCTTGGCCTCCGTCGTCGCGGCCGGTGCTGTGGTGGCAGGCGCCGCCGCGGTTTGCGCGGACGCGGCATGAAGGCCGGCGACCAGCAACACGGCCGCAAGGCAAATTCGGGTGCGAAGCATTTAAATCCCCTTAAGTCCCAGTCTCGATGATGTCTGAAGGGCGAACGCCGCGGGACGCGATGATGAGCATCCCGCGGCTATCTTGATGGCGATCAGAATATCTTGATCGCGCTCTCCAGCGTCTTCCAGACACCCCAAGCTAAGGGAATGCCGACGAAGGCCCAGAACAGCGCCGCCTTGGCGTCAAGCCCGCCAAACCCGATGCCGTAGGAGCCGTGCGGCCCCGCCGCGGCGGCGCTGGCGCTCGCCGCCTGCAACTTGGCGACATCGGCCTCCTTCATGTGCCACTTCGAATCGACCGGCTTGATCAGGTAGTTGCAGATCAGGCCCGCGATCAGCATCGCGCACAGGATGTACATGGTGGTGTTGTAGAGCTGGTCGCGCGGCACGCCCGCCGCGAGCTGGAACTCGCGGATGTAATTGACCACGACGGGGCCGATGATGCCCGCGGTGGACCATGCCGTCAGCAGCCGGCCGTGGATGGCGCCGACGAACTGCGTGCCGAACATGTCGGCGAGATAGGCCGGCACGGTCGCGAAGCCGCCGCCATACATCGACAGAATGATGCCGAAGCCGAGCACGAAGAGCAGCTTCGAGCCCATCGCCGCAAAGGTCGGCGCCAGCGCATAGAGCACGATGCCGAGGATGAAGAAGGTGTAGTAGGTGTTCTTGCGCCCGATCTTGTCCGACAGCGACGCCCAGAAGAAGCGGCCGCCGATGTTGAACAGCGACAGCAATCCGGCGAAGCCCGCGGCGATTGCGGCGATCTGCGCCTTCTGCCCGGCATCGAGCGCGTTGAAGCCGATGTCCGGCAGGCCGATCAGCTTACCGGCGAAGATCTCCTGGAGCATCGGCGAAGCCATGCCGATCACGCCGATACCCGCCGACACGTTCAGGCAGAGCACCCACCAGATCAGCCAGAACTGCGGCGTCTTGTGTGCGTCGTTGAGATGAACGTTGTTCTTCGAGATCATCGCGTTGGCCTTGGACGGCGGGGTCCAGCCCTCGGGCTGCCAGCCGGGCGGCGGCAAGCGATAGCGGAACGCGCCGATCATCATGAACACGAAGTAGATGACGCCCATCGCGACGAAGGTCTCCCAAACGCCGACCGAGGTCGGGGTCTTGAAGTAGTTCATCAAGAGGTTCGCCAGCGGCGCGCCGATCATGGCGCCGCCACCGAAGCCCATGATGGCCATGCCGGTCGCCATGCCGCGGCGGTCCGGAAACCACTTCACCAGCGTCGACACTGGTGAGATATAGCCAAGGCCAAGGCCGATGCCCCCGATCACGCCCGAGCCCAGCCACATCAACCAGAGTTGGTGGGTGTAGATGCCGATCGCGCCGAGAAACAGGCCGCCGCACCAGCACAACGCGGCAACGAAGCCGGCCTTGCGCGGACCGACCCGCTCGAGCCAGCCGCCCCAGATCGCGGCCGAAACGCCGAGCAGCACGAAGAACAGCGTGTACATCCAGCCCAGGCTCGCGACTTTCCAGTCGCAGGTGGTGGAGAACAACTCCTGGAACAGCGAGATATCGGGGCACGCCTTCGGCGCGTTCAACCCGATCGCGCGCGACAGCGGCAGCCAGAACACCGAGAAGCCGTAGGCCATGCCGATGCACAAATGGATGCACAGCGCCGCAGGCGGCACCAGCCAGCGATTGAAGCCGGCGGTCGCGATGGTCCGCTCACGATCAAGAAAACCAGCGCCGGCGCCCGAAAGTGTCCCAGCGCTCTCAATAGTAGACATACATTCCTCCCCTAAAGCCACCCTTCTGAGCGGCCTGCCACTACGATCCCAATCCTCAGCCCGGTGGGATGCAGCCAATTGTCCCAGCTGCTCCGCACAATCATCCAACGCGCGCCAGGATCGTCACGCGCGTCCGAAACGTTAACCCCTCGAGCGGGGCCCTATGCCCGATACGACGTGCAAGCTTCGTCTGCGGCCCGTTGATCCGCGTATCACAGACAAGACTCAACCTCCGCGCCTGCACGGAGAAAGTCAATTTGGGCAGAAGCCATGATCTATGTCGATAGACAAATGGTTGGTATCAGCGCGGTAACGCTCTCAAGAACGCAGCGCATCATTTGCGTTTGCTATCGAGCCATTCGTCTTTTCTATCAGAAACACGATGCGCGCGTCGTTGCGCTCGGTGATCTCCACCTTGTCGCCGGTCTCGCGAATCAGGTTCGGAATGTCGATCACCGACAGGGGATCGGTGCAGTACACCTCGAGCTGATCGCCCGGCTGTAACGGTTTGAGCGCCTTGCGCGTCTTCAGGGCGGGCAGCGGGCATTTCAGCCCGGTGAGATCGAGCGTGGTTCTGGTCATGGGCGCAACATGGCGGGGCCGGTCCGTGCCGTCAACGCAACCCGTCAGAGCAGATCGGCGTAGGACAGGAAACCCACGTCCTGCCCTGGCTCGACACGCGTGATGTCCTCGCCAAGCTCGACGAGGCCGTCGGTCTCGACCAGCGACGACAACAGCCCGGCGCCTTCGCGCGGGAACTTGATTGCCTCCAGCGCGCCGTCCTCTCCGCGCCGCAACGAGGCACGAAGATATTCGCGGCGGCCGATCTTCTTCTTGTAAACGAACGCCGCGCGCACCGGGATCGGCAACAGCGGTTCCGGCAAACCACCCATCAGCGCCAGCGCCGTCGGCCGCACCACATGGACGAAGGTGACGAAACTCGCGACGGGATTGCCGGGCAGGCCGATCAGCGGCGTGCCGCCGATGATGCCCATCGCCACCGGACGGCCGGGCTTGATCGCCATCCGCCACAGCACCAGCGAGCCGATGCTCTCGACGGCCGCCTTGACGTGATCCTCCTCGCCGGTCGAGACGCCGCCGGTGGTGAGGATCAGGTCGTGGCTGCCTGCAACCTGCTTCAGGCCATCGGCAAGCGAGGTCCGCTCGTCACGCAAGATGCCGAGATCGCTGACCTCGCAGCCGAGCCGGCGCAGCATCGCCATCAGCATGAAGCGGTTGGAGTCGAACAGCTGCGAGGCGGCGCGCGGCTCGCCCGGCGACGCCAGCTCGTCGCCGGTCGAGAACACCGCAACGCGGATGCGCCTGACGACGTCGAGCCTGATAAGGCCGAACGCCGCGGCAAGCGCGACATGCTGTGGCCGCAGCCGCTGGCCGGCGCGCAGCGCGACGTGCCCTTCGGGAATGTCCTCGCCGGCAGGGCGGACATTGGCGCCTGGCTTCAGCCCCGGCGGCAGCACGACCTTGCCGGCGTCATCGATGCGGACATCCTCCTGCATGAAGACGGTCCCGGCATCCGGCGGCATCGGCGCGCCCGTAAAGATGCGCGCGGTGTGGCCGGGCTTGATCGGCGCCTGAACAGGGCCGCCGGCCTGGATGCGGCCATCGAGCGGGAACGCCCGTTCCGCGCTGTCCGGAAGATCGGCATTGCGCACGGCATAGCCGTCGACGGCGGAATTGGTGAAGGGTGGCAACGGCAGCGGCGCGGCGATGTCTCGGGCCAGCACGCGCCCGTCCGCATCGACCAGCGCCACGGTTTCGAGATCGGCAATCGCGTTGACGCGCGTCGTGATCAGGCCAACGGCCTCGTCGACCGACATCATCGGTCCGCCAAAGGCAAAGCAATCGTCAGACAGTTGCGCCATGGTGCCTCGTCAGCGCATCGCAACGCTTTTCGCGACCGCTTCCTCGACCGGCATCGCCGCACGCAACAGCAGCGCCGCCGCGGCCGGGATATCGTCGAGATGGACGGTCGGCAGCCGGGTGTCAATCGGGGCATCGGTCGCGATCCCGGCAATTCCGGGATCGTCGGGAAACAGCAACGGCTTGCCATTGCCGGCACGATAGACCTCGATCTTGCGGTGCGGCTCGCGCTTGAAACCCTCCACCACGACGAGATCGACCGCAGACAGCTTGCTCAGGAGTTCCGGCAGCCGCGGCTCCGCGGCCCCGCGCAGTTCGTGCATCAGGGCCCAGCGGCTTGACGAGGCAACCAGCACCTCGGCGGCACCCGCCTCGCGATGGCGCCAGGAATCCTTGCCGGGCACGTCGACGTCGAACTGGTGATGCGCATGCTTGATGACGGAGACGCGCAGGCCTTGCGCGCTGAAATGCGGGATCAGCCGCGTCAACAGCGTGGTCTTGCCCGCACCGCTCCAGCCTGCAAGGCCGATGACTTTCATAACCGATCCGTCTCCGCGAGCGACTGGGTCTTTGGTGGAACCGCTCTCTCCACCGTCATTGCGAGCGTGGCGAAGCAATCCAGACTGTCTCCGCGGGGGCATTCCTGAATTGCTTCGCTGCACCCGCAATGACGACGAGGCGGCATTTTCGCTTTCCGCCAGCATGCTTATATCGGCTTGACCCGAATGTCATGCTAACGTCGTGGCCATGATGAAGATCGACAAAGCCCCGGTGCCCCTGATCGTCCCCAACCCGGATGACCCGCGCCTGACCCAGAGCGTGACCGGGACCGACCAGACCGGCGCCAAAGTCGAGATCAAGGTGCCGATGGAGCGGCCGCTGACGCTCTACCTGAACTCCCAGGAGATCGTCACCATGATGACGATCGGCGACTATCCGGAGTATCTGGCGCTGGGCTATCTGCTCAACCAGAACATGCTGAAATATAATGACGCGGTCACCGAGGTCGAATACGACGACGATCTCCAGGTGGTCGTCGTACGCACCGAGCACAACACCAATTTCGAGGCCAAGCTGAAGAAGCGCACGCAGACCTCGGGCTGCGCGCAGGGCACCGCCTTCGGCGATCTGCTGGAAGCGGTCGAGAGCGTCGCGCTGCCGAAGGCGGAGCTGCGCACCTCCTGGCTCTACCAGATGACGCAGACCATCAACACCATGCCGTCGCTGTATCTGGAGGCGGGTGCGATCCATGGCTGCGTGCTCTGCAAGGAGGGCGAGCCGCTCTGCTACACCGAGGACGTCGGCCGCCACAACGCCGTCGACAAGATCGCGGGCTGGATGTACCGCCACGGCGTCGATGCCGGCGACAAGATCCTCTACACCACGGGCCGTCTCACCTCGGAGATGGTGATCAAGACGGTGCGCATGGGCATTCCGATCCTGGTGTCGCGCTCCGGCTTCACCGCCTGGGGCGTCGATCTCGCAAGACAGGTGGGCCTGACGCTGGTCGGCCGCACCCGCGGCAAACGCTTCATCGCGCTCGCGGGCGAGGAACGCATCGTCTACGACCAGAACCTCGCTTACGTCGAGGAAGAGTCGGCCAAGCACAAGCGCAAGGGTGAAGGTGGTGACGACTGAAATTCCGGCAACGCAAGGCGTGCTGCTCGCCGGCGGTCTCGCGCGACGCATGGGCGGCGGCGACAAGCCGATGCGCACCATCGGCGGACGCACCATCCTGGAGCGCGTGATCGCACGCCTTTCGCCCCAGTGCAGCGGTCTGGTCCTCAACGCCAACGGCGATCCCGCGCGTTTCGCCGCATTCGGTTTGCAGGTGATCGCCGACGACGTACCCGGCTTTCCCGGCCCGCTCGCCGGCATCCTCGCCGCGCTCGACTGGACCGCGGCGAACCGGCCGGAGATTGCATGGGTGCTCAGCGCCGCCGGTGACTGCCCATTCCTGCCGCGCGATCTCGTCGCGCGCCTGCATGAAGCCCGTGAGCGGGAGAGCGCGCAGCTCGCGGTCGCCGCATCAAGCGACCAGTCGCATCCGGTGATCGGGCTGTGGCGCGTTGCCTTGCGCGACGAACTGCGCCACGCGCTGGTCGTCGAGGACCTGCGCAAGATCGACCGCTGGACCGCACGCTATCCGCTCGCGACGGTGACGTGGCCGGCCGAGCCGCTCGATCCGTTCTTCAACGCCAACACGGTCGAGGACATCGCCGAGGCCGAGCGGCTCGCGGCGCTGGATGAGGCGTCTCAGTAAAGCTGCGATCTTGGAAATTCGTTCAGGAGCTGCGCCCAGATAATCGCGAAGGCGATGAGGCCGCAGAGACCGACGAGGGTGGTAAATCGCGGCAGTCTTACCTCGCCCCGCTTGCGGGGAGAGGTCGGATTGCATCGAAGATGCAATCCGGGTGAGGGGGACTCTCCGCGAGTCCAACTCTCACCGCCCCCGCGGAGAGTCCCCCTCACCCCAGCCCTCTCCCCGCAAGCGGGGCGAGGGAGCGCAGCTTCGCCGCGCAGCATGCACTCGCTGCGAGCAGGCGGCTCAGGCCGCCAGCGGCACCGACCAGGCGTCGTAGCCGTAGACCCAGCTCGTATCGGTCCTCTCCCTCAGCCAGATGTTGGCGCGCGAGGTCTCCTGCACGCGCGTCGTGCGCTCCTTGCGCGTCGCCTCGAAGCGGCGGAATGCGCCTGCAACACCGTCGCGGTCGACGCCATCGAGGCAGCGCGAGAGCACGGCGGCGTCCTCGATCGCCATCGCCGCGCCCTGCGCCATGTAGGGCGTCATCGGATGGCAGGCATCGCCGAGCAGCGTCACCTTGCCGTCGGCCCAGCGCTCGAGCGCCTCGCGATCCATGATCGCCCATTTGTGCTCGGGGCACGCCGCGAGCACCTGCCCGACCTGCGGACGAAAGCCTTCGAACGAGGCGCGCAGATCGCGCACGTCGCCCTTCGCCGACCAGGACTCGATGCGAAAGTCCGGCTCGGGCTGGCTGGTGACGAGATAGACTTCGCTGCGATCAGGCTTGACGTAATAGATCACGATGTGGCGGTCCTCGCCCCACCATTTGGTGCAGTCGTCGATCGTCTCAGCGCCGAGCAGCGCGGCCGGATAGGTGGTGCGGTAGGCGATGCGGCCGGTGAACTCGACCGGTGCGGTGTCGAACAGGATGTCGCGCACTGCCGAATGAACGCCGTCCGCGCCGACCACGGCATCGGCAACGGCGCTGGTGCCATTCGCAAAAGTTAGCCGGCCCCCCTCGCCGGCCTCGTCGAGACCGACCAGCTTTTGGTTGAGCTTCACGAACTGGTTCGGCACCACGCTCGCCAGCGCCGCATGCAGATCGCCGCGATGCGCGAGCAGATAAGGCGCGCCGAACTTCTCTTCCGCGCTCTCGCCGAAGATCATGTCGAACTTGATGTCGCCGCTCTTCCAGTCGCGGTTGTTCCAGGAGCGCGGATAGAACGCGTGCTCGCGCATCCGCGCCTCCAGCCCCAGCGCGCGTAACACCTTCATGGCGTTGCAGCCGATCTGGATGCCCGCGCCAATGCGGGCGAATTGGGAGGCCTGCTCGTAGAACATGACATCGATGCCGACGCGCCGCAGCGCCGCAGCGGTCGCAAGCCCGCCCATGCCGGCACCGACGATCGCAACTGAAAGCGGCCTTGCCATGGCGCCCCCCACCCTGTCCGTCGCGCAGCTTGAAACGCCGCGTCGTCGTCTATCGTCTAGGCGGGCCTAAAGCCCGCTCGCTCCAGTGCCGCACGTGCCTCGTTCGAGCCGAGGGCGTCGAGAAAGGCCTGCACCGCCGGTCGCTGCTTGCGCGCCGTCACCAATGCGAAGTCATAATGCTCTTCCGCGAGCGGAATGAAACCGAGGCCGACCGCGTGGGCGACCGGCGCAATGGTCATGCCCCAGTCGGCGCGGTGCTGCGCGACGGCGGCGGCAACGGCGTTGTGCGAGCGCGGCTGGTTCCAATAGCCTTCCGGGCGCGCACCGCCGAGCAGCCGGTCGATCAGGATACGCGTGCCGGCGCCCTGGTTGCGGTTGACCATGATGCAGGCGGGGTCCGTGAGCGCGGCCGCAACGGCGTGCTTTGCGCTGAGGCCCTCGAAGCGCTTGTCGCCCTTGCGAAACACGATGCCCTGCATCCGCCGCCAGCCCGTCACGAGTTCGAGCCCTCCGACCAGGTAAGGCGTATTGTAAGTCTCGGTTCTGTCGTCGAACAGATGGATCGGCGCGAGATCGCACTCGCCCCGTTTCGCCGCCGCAAGCCCGCCGAGGCTGCCGACCGCGATCGAGCGCACGGTGAGGCCCGCATGCGCGAGCTGTGCGGTGACGAGGTCGAGGCCGGTGCAATGACTGCCGACGATGACGAGATCGGGCACCCGCACATGCGGCGTGAACAGCGTCACCTCGGCCTCGGTCCCCGCGGGCATCTGGTCGGCGAGCGCATCGATGCGCAAAAAGCCGTCGGCCTGCGCGAAGGAAGTGATCGCACCGGAGCCCTTGCCGGAGGGATAGGCGATCAAGCCGTCCCTGCCCTCGACCAGCGAGACCATGACGAATTCGGTGCGGCCGAGCTCCGAGGCGATGCGCACCGGCACGGTCGCGCTGACCTTGGCATCGGAGCGCGGCGGCAGGCCGGCCATCCTGCGCAGCACCGGCACGATCATGTCATGGAAGGTGAACATCGCCGAGGTCGGAAAACCCGGCAGGATCACCACCGGCTTGCCGTCGCAGACCGCGAGGCACAGCGGCTTGCCGGGCTTGAGCGCAACGCCATGCGCGACGATGCCGGGCTGGCCGAGCCGGCTGATGATGCGATGGGACAGGTCGCCCGCGCCTTTCGACGTGCCGCCGGACAACACCAGCATGTCGGCGTCCGCCAGCGCGCGACGCATGGCGGATTCGAGCTTCGCTTCGTCGTCGGGAATGGCGCCAAGGAAGATTGCCTCGCCGCCATTCTCGTCGATCGCAGCCGCGACGATCGCGCCGTTGGTGTCGTAGATCTCGGCGGGCGCGAGCATTCCGCCGGGCTGAACCAGCTCGTCGCCGGTCGAGATCACCGCGACCCGCGGCTTGCGCGCGACGGCCACCTCGGCGATGCCGCAGGCCGCCAGCATGCCGATCTCGCGTGAGCCGATGGTCGTGCCGGCGCGCAGCAGCGCTTCGCCGCGCGCGATGTCGGAGCCCGCATAGGAGACGAACTGCCCGGGAGATGCGGCACGGCGGACATCGATCGCATCCGGGCCGGCCGGCTGGGTGTGCTCGACCATGACGACGGCGTCGGCGCCGCGCGGCAGCGGGCCGCCGGTGGCGATCGGCGTTGCGGTGCCCGTGGCGACGTGCAGCCTCGGCACGGTGCCGCAATGGATGGTCTCGCCGTTCAACGCAAGGCGAACAGGAGCACCTTCGCCCGCCGCAGCGAGGTCCGCCGAGCGGACGGCAAAGCCGTCGACGTTGGAACGGTCGAACGGCGGGACGTCGATCGGTGCCGTGACATCTTCGGCGAGCGCTGTGCCGAGCGTATCGGCAAGCTTGCGCATTTCGCTCGGAATCGCGCGGGGAAACAGCGCCGCCTCGAAACGTGCCATCGCCTCCTCGCGCGAGAGGATCTTGAGGAACTGCTCCTGTTCGAGCGCGCTGCGGTCTTGCGATTGCGGGATCATCGTCATGCCGGAACCCATATCACTCCCGCATCAGATAGGCATCGACGGGTGCGCCCGCTGCAAATCCCTCGTGGCTGGCAGGAATGATCAGCCATGCATCCGCACCGGCAATGGCCTGGAACGGCCACTCTCCCACCGCAAGCGGCATCCAGGCATGATGTTCCTCGGCCAGCAGTGCGATTTCGGCAATGCCGACACTGGATGCGATTTTTCGCGCGAGCGGCAGGGCTACCTGTCGGCGGGGCCGGCGCGCCGACAAACGATCGACGAGTGGAAGCACCATCGCGAACCAGGCTGCGAGCGCATGGTCCGGCGAGCCGGGCAAGGCGACGACGGGAACTTTGCCAAGCCGCCCGATCGCGGCGGTGCGGCCGGGCTCAAGCGCAATGCCATGGGCGATCATGACACCACGCCGGGCCAGCGCCATGACGGCGGCATCGCGGCGGCCGACGCCGCTGCCGCCGACAATCAGCAGCAGGTCGCAGGAGGAAGCATCGAGCACTTCGGCAATCGATGCGTCATCGCGCGCGGCGGCCTCAAGCGCCTTCACATCCAGTCCCGCGGCGCGCGCGATCCCGGCAATCATATGCGCTGTCGTCGTCGCGTCCGGTACATTGACGATCCGCAGCCGCGGCCGCCGCACGCTCAGCCTGTCCACCGCAGCGACCCCTGCGAGCATCAACGCGGCCGGACCGACCGGATATCCTTCTGCGCCGGCGAGCGTGCGAACGGCGATGTCGCTTCCGGCGCGGCGGACGCCCTGCCCCGGCACGCCCTCCGCCAGCACCTGCGCAAGCGGACCAGATATCTCGACGGCGTCGGCATCGAGCACACAGTCGCATCCGGCCGGCATCGCGTCGCCGGCCTCGACCCAGGCCGGCGCCGTCGCCAGAGGCGATGGCGAGTAGGCGGACGCGCCGACGAGATCATTGGCGCGCAACGCCCACCCGTCTGTGCCGGCAATGTCGTGCGGCGGATAGGCCGCAAGCAGCGGGGCGTCCGCCGCGATACAGCCGATCGCTTCAGTCAGCGGCAACGCGACAGGTGCGATCGGTCCAACGCCTCGCAGCAACGCGGCAAGCGCGGTATCGAGCGGCGTCAGCGATGGCGGCAGGCGCTGGGTCATGCGCCATGATGGACCATGCATCGCTCGGTTTGGCAACCGCCGCAGATGCGGATGTCAGCCGGCCGACTTGTCCGCATTCGGAAAGAACAGCTGCTGCCCGTCGACCCTGTAGCCGGCGATCGCCGCCTGCCCGTCCGGCGAGATCAGCCAGTCGATGAAGGTCTGCCCCAGCTCCTTCTTCACGCCCGGAAACTTCTCGGGGTTGACCAGCATCACGCCGTATTGGTTGAGCAGCCGCTTGTCGCCTTCGACGATGACGTCGAGATCGCCGCGCTCCCTGAAAGCGATCCAGCTGCCGCGATCCGACAGCACATAGGCATTTGCGACACGCGCAGCTTCGAACGCCGCGCCCACGCCCTCTTTGGCCTCGCGATACCAGGCGCCCTTGGCGGCGGCGATGTCGATGCCGGCGACGATCCAGAGCGCGAGCTCCGCGGCGTGCGTGCCGGAGCGATCGCCGCGCGTCACGAACGGCGCGCCCTTGGCCTCGATCGCCTTGAGCGCGGTCGCGATGTCCTTGCCCTTCACGCCGGCAGGATCGCTCTTCGGCCCGATCAGCACGTAGTCGTTGTACATCACGTCAAAGCGCTTCACGGCAAAACCGTCGGCGACGAACTTTTCCTCCTGCGGCCGTGCGTGCATCAGCACGACGTCGACTTCGCCCCTTCGCGCGCCGTCGAGCACTTCATCGGCACGCCGCGCGATCACCGTCACCTCGATGCCGGTCTTCTCGCGGAAGATCGGCAGCAGATGATCGAGCAGGCCCGAATCCTGCGTCGCTGTGGTCGAGGCCAGGACGATCGCGCGGTCCTCCGCGAACGACGCTGCGATGCCCGCGGTCAGGCCGCAGAGAAGCGCGAGTGCAACGGACAGGCGGCGAAAGGCCATGAGCTGGTTCCCATTGGATACGGCCATGATCATGAGGATCGATTGCGCCGCACTCGTGACGCAATTGCCCCCGCGCGCTCCCATTCGGGAAATTTCGGCAATGCACCGAGCGGCGCCGATTGCAATCGCGAGCGCGACAGCCGCAAGGCCCCGCACCACGTGAGCGCATCAGGATCGTTCACCAAAGCGGAAGACGCGACGGCGGACGTGTTGCAAAGCAACGAGATGATCGGGCATGGTTCCCGCGGACCCAAAATGAACTGCAGAATTCCACCTGCGACGAAAGTCCAAAAAGAAGCAAGAATTTGCATAGGAATGCAGGATGGAATTCCTGACGACCAGTGAAGCCGCCGACTATCTCCGACTTGGCGAACGCAAGCTCTACGAACTCGTCACCACCGGCGCGATCCCCTGTAGCAAGGTGACCGGGAAGTGGCTCTTCCCGCGGCACGAGCTCGATCTCTGGGTGCTGTCCGGACTGGCGCGCCCTGCGGGCATGCTGGCCACGGAGCCGCCGCCCGTCATGGGCGGCAGCCAGGACGAATTGCTGGATTGGAGCCTGCGCGAATCCGGCTCCGGTTTGGGGTCGATGAGCGAGGGAAGCGCGCGCGGGCTCGAGCGCCTCCAGCGCGACGAGGTGACGGCTGTCGCCGTGCACTTCCACAGCCTGGACGCCGCCGGCAACCTTGCCTCCGACGCCAATGTGACGGCGCTGCGGGACGCGCCGGACCTGCATGACGCGCTGCTGGTCGCATTCGCGCGCCGCGAGCAGGGTCTCGTGCTGCCGCCGGGCAATCCGAAGCGATTGCGCGGTCTCGCCGACGTGCTCGCGCTCGGCGTCAGGATGGCGATGCGACAACAGGGCACAGGCGCGCAGATGCTGCTCGACGTGCTCCTGAAGCGCGCGGACGCCACCACCCGCGACTTACGCCGGGTGGAGACGCCGGCCCTGACCGGGCCGGATCTCGCCGAAATGGTCCGCGCCGGCCAGGCCGATTGCGGCGTGGCGACACGCGCGGCGGCGCGCTCGGCCGGCCTCGATTTCGTGCCGCTGGTCTGGGAGAATTTCGACCTCGCGATGCGGCAGCGCAGCTATTTCCGCCCCACCATGCAGGCCCTGATCCGGTTCCTGAGCGAACGGCGGCTGCGCCAGCGCGCCGAGGAGCTGACCGGCTACGACCCCTCGCCGGCGGGGCAGATCCGCTTCGCGGCCTGACGTTGACGCCCGCCCCCAAATAGTTGCAAAAGAAACCAATTCAGCCGGGCATACCCGGGGCAACACCGGCCAACGAGCCGGATCAGGGGAGGACAAGCGTGAATCCAGCAAGATTTGGACTGCCGGTCGCGGCCGTCTTTGTAGCGATGCTCTTGGCGGCAGCGGCGTTGCTGCCGAGCGCGGCGTCGGCGCAGGTTTCCGACAACGTCGTCAAGATCGGCGTGCTCACCGACATGAACGGTCCCGCCTCCGCGCCAACCGGCCAGGGCTCGGTGACGGCGGCGCAGATGGCGATCGACGATTTCGGCGGCACCGTGCTCGGCAAGCCGATCAGCATCGTGATCGGCGACCACCAGCTCAAGGCCGACATCGGCGGCGCCATCGCGCGGCGCTGGTACGACGTCGACCAGGTCGATTTGATCGTCGACGTGCCGGTCTCGGCGGTCGGGCTCGCGGTGCAGAACATCGCCAACGAGAAGAAGCGGCTGTTCATCACCCACTCCACCGGCACCGCCGATTTCCACGGCAAGTTCTGCTCGCCTTACGCGATCCAGTGGGTGTTCGACACCCGCGCGCTCGCGGTCGGCACGGCGGATGCGGTGGTCAAGCGCGGCGGCGACAGCTGGTTCTTCATCACCGACGACTACGCCTTCGGCCATTCGCTGGAGCGCGATGCCTCCAGCGTCGTCACCGCCAATGGCGGCAAGGTGCTCGGCTCGGTGAAGCCGCCGCTGGCAACGCCCGATCTCTCATCCTTCGTGCTCCAGGCGCAGGCTTCCAAGGCCAAGATCATCGGCATTGCGGCAGGTCCGCCGAACAACATGAACGAGATCAAGACCGGCTCGGAGTTCGGCGTGTTCAAGGGCGGACAGCAGATGGCGGCGCTGCTGGCGCTGATCACCGACATCCACGGCCTCGGCCTGCAGGCCGCCCAAGGCCTGCTGCTGACCACCTCGTTCTACTGGGACATGGACGACAAGACGCGCGAATGGTCGAAGCGCTATTTCGCCAAGATGAAGAAGATGCCGTCGATGTGGCAGGCCGGCGTCTATTCGAGCGTGATGCACTATCTCAACGCCATCAAGGAGACCGGCACCGACGATCCGCTGAAGGTCGCGGCGAAGATGCGGGAAAAGCCGATCGAGGATTTTTTCGCCCGCAACGGCAGACTGCGCGAGGACAATCTGATGGTGCACGACCTCTGGCTGGTGCAGGTGAAGACGCCGGAGGAAAGCAAATATCCGTGGGACTATTACAAGATCCTCACGACCATCTCGGGCGACAAGGCCTTCGGGCCGCCGGACCCGGCGTGTGCGATGGCGAAGAAGTGAGATTGGCGAGTGGCGAATAGGGAGTGGCGAATCGAGAACAACTCCATTCGCTATTCGCCACTCGCCATTCGCTACTTAACTACCCCAACCTCGCGAAAGTACCTCATCACCCCCGGATGAATCAGCTCCGGCTTCGGTGCCGCCGCGACGGTGTTCGCCGCGGTCGTCTCGCAGGCCTGCGCGAGCTTCTTGCAGAACGTCGCCTCGGCACCGTGCAGCGTCTTTGCCAGCCGGTAGGCGACATCATCGGGCAGGTCTTCGCGTGTGAGCACAAAGCTCCACGAACCGAGCGAGGCGATCGACTCCGTCTGCTTCGGGTAGGAGCCGGCCGGCACGGTCAGCGGCTTCAGGAACGAATGCTTGGCGCGAATGCGCGTGATCTCTTCCGGGCTCGGCGCGATGAAGCGCGCGCCTGACGCGCTCGATGCGACCGCGGCAAAGCCGGGCCAGCCGATGCCGGCGCCCCACAGCGCCGCGACGCGTCCGTCCTCGACCATCGCGGGACCATCGCCGGCGCGGTCGAGATAGACGGCCTTGAAGTCCTCGTCCTGCCTCAACCCGAGGCCATCGAGCACATAGCGCGCCAGGATCGGCAGGCCCGAGCCCTTGGCGCCGAACGCCACCGGCTGGCCAACGAGATCGCGAATCATCTTGTACGGACTGTCCGCGCGCACCACGAACATGCCAGGATTGGAATAGATCGCGGTGAGGATCTTCAAGCGCACTGGCGCACGGCCGATGCCGGCGAAGGCCTCATAGGCCGGCTCGCCCGCGACCAAAGCGAGATCGAGCTCGCCCTTCTCCAGCAGCGGGATGTTCTCGTTGCTGCCCTTGGTGTTGCGCGGGGCGATGGTGATTTGCGGATCGGCCGCGTTCATCACCTCCGCGAAGGCGTTGCCATAGAGCGGGAAGCCGCCGCCGGGCGTCGCGGTGCCCAGGCTGAGTGTCGTGGTCGGAATGGCCGTGCCTCCGGTTTGAGCAGCGGCGGGGCTTAAGAGCAGCGCCGCGGCGAGAAGGATGATCGCGAATCTCATGGTCGTTCCCGGCGGACCTGCGTCAACACCGACTTGCGACGATGTAGGCAGCGGCCCGATTTTGTGAAAGCATGGGCACAACGACAATAATGCAATGGGAGGCGTCATGTTGCGAATTTTGCGTAACAGTGTTTTCGGGCTCGCAGTTCTTTTAGGTCTTTTCAGCGCCACACCTCCCGCCTCCGCCGCCTATCCCGACCGCCCCGTGCACTGGATGATCGGCTTTGCCGCCGGCGGCCCGGTCGACATCGTGGCGCGGATCATGGCGCAGTGGCTGTCGGACCGTCTCGGCCAGCAATTCATCGTCGAGAACCGAACCGGCTCCGGCGGCAACATCGCGGCCGCCGCCGCGATCAACGCAGCCCCCGACGGATACACGCTGCTGTTCGTCGCGCCCAACAACGCGATCTCGACTTCGCTCTACAAGAAGCTGCCGTTCGACTTCCTGCGCGACACCGTGCCGGTCGCGAGCATCATGCAGCTCACCAACATGCTGGTCGTCTCCAACGCGATGCCGGTGAAGACGGTTCAGGAGTTCATCGACTACTGCAAGGCCAATCCCGGAAAGGTCTCCTTTGCCTCGTCCGGCAACGGCACCTCGGTGCACATGTCGGCGGAGTTGTTCAAGGTGATGACCAAGTGCGACATGGTGCACGTGCCCTATCGCGGCTCGGCGATCGCCTTCCCCGACATCATCTCCAACAAGGTGCAGCTGATCTTCGACAACCTGCCGTCCGCGCTGGAGCAGGCGAAGGGCGGCAATGTCCGCGCGCTCGGCGTGACCTCGCCGCAGCGCTGGCCGATCGTGCCCGACGTGCCCGCGATCGCCGAGACCGTGCCGGGCTTCGAGTCAGTCGGCTTCTACGGCATCTCCGCGCCGAAGGGCACGCCGGGCGAGGTGGTCGAGATCCTCAACAAGGCCGTCGGCGAAGCGCTGAAGGACCCGAAGCTGGTGGCCCGCCTCGCCGAGACCGGCGGCATCCCCAAGCCGATGACGCCCGTCGAGTTCGGCAAGCTGGTCGCGGACGAGACCGAGAAGTGGCGCAAGGTGGTGGAGTTCGCCGGGGTCTCGGTGGACTAGGCAGCGGCCCCGCGAGGGGCCGTCGCCCGCCGGCAGGACGTTTGAGGGGGCCGACAGGCCCTCTTGCAACAAAAGTTGCGAAAACAACCCCATGCACAGTAGAAGACGTGAGCAATCACAGCGGGTTAGGGAAGCGAAAAGACAGGCATCGGCTGGATGATCGCGGGGCCATTTGACTCGTCGGGCAAAACAGTGGCAAAATGCGACTATTCCGAATCCAGCAATCAGCCGATGCGCAACGCTTGCCGCGCAGCCCCGGCGTTCCGCCTCGATCAGGGCCCTTTGTTTGACGCGTTTTCCCCGACGCGGACCGGCGGCCACTTCGCTTGAAAACGCTTGAGGATTGCACCCTCGCCTCCAGCCTTGTAAACGAACCGCGCACCGTTGCCGGCCGCTGCCAAAGCGGCCGTCTCGCGGCGGGGCCTGTAGCTCAATGGTTAGAGCCGGCCGCTCATAACGGTCTGGTTGCAGGTTCGAGTCCTGCCGGGCCCACCAATGAAATCAGTGGTGACTTGTCGATTTTGATTTTTTTGCGCCACCAGAAATTCCTACAGGATTGCGGAGATCACGGATGATCTTGTCGATAATATTCAAGTCCTTTCAAAGATCGGTTTAGTGAGTTGACCGTGCGCGACGGCCTGCTTGCAGGTCTTGCCGACAACGCAAAGTCAGCACGCACGATGTCTGCTTCTGTTCTATGATCGGACATTCGTTGGTGACGTCCGTAGTTCCGAAATTGGCCAAAATCGACTGTGAGCATGCACAGCAAAGAGAGTACTTATTCGATCAACTCGTCAGCGCGGGCGATCAGCCTCGGCAGCGGTGGCGGCGGCGGACACCGCGATCAGCCACGCCACGGCCGCGCCGACCCCCGCAATAAACGTCCGCCGCCTCATTCGACTACCTCGTCGGCGCGGGCGAGCAGCGAGACAGGGACGGTTATGCCAAGCGCCTTGGCGGTCCTGAGATTGACAATGAGCTCCACCTTTGTGGATTGCTGAACCGGCAGGTCGGCAGGCTTTGCGCCTGCAAGAACCCGACCGGTATAGATGCCCAACGAATGAAAATGTTCGACGACGCTGGCGCCGTAGCTCATCAGCCCGCCAAGGCGGGGAAAGACCCGGAATGACCCAACGACAGCCAACGCATTGCGCGCAGCAAGCGCGGCAATCTGTTCGCTCCGCGCGGCGAGATATGCATCGGCGCCGATGATGAGCGCATCGCCCCGGAGTTTTGCCAATTCTGCGAAGGCCCGGTCGATATCCTGCTCATTCGCTGCGCGGAGGACGTGAATCTCCAGTCCCATCATCTGCGCCGCCGCACGCGCTTCCTCAGACAAAGGATTCGCCAGCACCGTCTCCGGATTGACGAGCAGTCCGACCCGCTTCGCGCCCGGCATGATCTCGTGGAGTAATTCCAACCGCTTCTGCCCCAGTTCGAGGTTGAAATTCGTGACCCCTGTCATGTTGCCCGCGGGCCGATTGAGGCTGGGGACGATTCCATACGCCACCGGGTCAGCGCCGACCGCGAAGACGATCGGGATGGTAGTTGTCGCCGCCTTTGCAGCCTGCGCCGCTGGCACGCCGCCGCCTGCGACGATCGCTGCGACGTTCAACCTGACAAGATCGGATGCCATCTCGGACAATCCAGCGTAACCATTGCTCCAGCGGTACTCGATGGCGACGTTGCGGCCCTCATCGTAGCCGGCCTGGCTCAGTCCGCGGCGGAATGCCTGGATCGTCTCTGAATTTTTGCTCGGCAACCCGCTGCCGAGATACCCGATCACCGGCATGGCCTGCTGCCCGTACGCTGCGAACGGCCATCCGGCTGCCAAACCGGCGATTATCTGAATGAAATTTCGTCGTCTCATGCCCACCCCAAGCCCGCGCCCAAGGCAGCTTACCCGATAGCTGCGCACCCTGACAGGGCGGAGCTGGGTTGGAGCAGCATCCGATTAGAGACGAAAGCCATTTCACATTGGGGTCAATCGCTACCGAAATGGCTCGTCCTCGCCGAGTCCGCTTTTACCCCAATAGCAGCCTGAACAGACGAAACGCGGACCCGTCCGGTCGAGGCCTGTTGGAGGTTCGCGGCGGTCTTCTATGCCACCAGTTATCCGGCAGAAACCCCGTGAACAAACGCGCACGAACGTGAATGATCTTGATCGAGAAACGCTGATTTTGCTCGAATTTTCCGGCAGAGTCCCGCGCTCATAACGGTCTGGTTGCAGGTTCGAGTCCTGCCGGGCCCACCAATAAAATCAACAACTTACAACGGCGCATTTCCTTAGCGGCGTATGCCCACCAGAAACACTGCCTCTAAAGCGGTGCGCTTTCAGGTTGGTGGTAAGGTGCGGAACGTCGGCGCGACGCCCGCTTTCCACTCGAACTCGGACATTGCTCGATACAGTTAGCGTGTCTCAAAAGTGCCATTTGCTGACTCTGCATCCCGGTGTCGGCGCGCCCTCACTCTGGCAGCCCTGCTTCGCGCCATGCTTCGGCAAAGGCAGAGAACACCGCGGGTTCATGTCCCACGATGGCGGACACGCCGCGGACGGTGAAGGTCGGTTGGAGCGCGAGCACCTGCTGCGCTGCAGCTTTCGCCTCCTCGCCGCGTCCCAGCCGAACAAGCGCGGCCGCCAGATAGGCATGAGGAAAGCTGAAACGCGGCGTGGATTCGATTGCGCTCCGCGCCGCATCGGCTGCCTCCGCGTACCGCTCGGAATAGAAGTATGCGATCGCAAGAGCGCAGTTCGGCAGAAAATTCAAGGGATCGAACGGACTGAGCCGCAGCGCCCGCTGCGCCCGTTCGGTTGCTACCTCGGTCTTTCCCATCCAGGCGAGGGGCACGGAGCTGCAAGCAAGCGCAAAGATGTTGGAGTTGCTGAGCGCCAAGGCGCGGTCAAAGAGCTTAAGCGCCGCCACGTCGTCACGTTCGTCCATCCAGATGACGAACCCGGCCATCGCAAGCGTTGTCGCATCGTCGCAGCCATGCGATGTCGCCGCGCGAGCATGGTGAATGGCGGCCCTGCGATCCTCCTCGCGCAACCCTCCGCGAGCGAAGCGATGGTGGAAGCACCAGGCCAGAGCGGCCTGCGCGGTTGCGTAGCCGGGCTCGAGCTCGAGCGCTTTCTCCAGCAGCGGAATCGCTCCCGCCGCGTCCTGCGGCATCGGGGTATAAATGTTCGGCAGAGCCCGCAGGAAGAGATCATAAGCATCGAGGCTGTCGGGCCGCTGGCGCTTGACGCGCTCGATCTCGGCTCTCCTGAGGTTTGGCTCGATGGAGCCGACAACGCTCATAGTGATCTCGTCCTGCAGGGCGAAGATGTCGTCGAGCGATCGGTCATAGCGCTCGGCCCAGAGTTGAACTCCGGTCTCGGCCTCGATGAGCTGTCCGGTAATACGAACATGGCTCCCTGCCCGGCGCACGCCGCCCTCGAGCACATAGCGCACGCCGAGCTCGCGCCCGACCTGCTTCACGTCCACCGCCTTGCCCTTGTAGACGAAGCTCGAATTGCGGGCGACGACGAACAGCCACTTGATGCGCGAAAGCCCGGTGACGATGTCCTCGACCACGCCGTCCGCGAAATACTCCTGTTCGGGATCGCCGCTCATGTTGGTGAAGGGCAAGACAGCGATCGAGGGCATGTCCGGAAGGGCAAGCGCAGGCTTTCGCGCGCCAGCCTGCACGGCACCAGACGAACGGGCGCCTCCGGGGCCGTTCGCATTCCCAATGTCGATACGATACGCGCGTACCGGGCGCACGATATTCTTGAGGCCTTGCTCGCCGAGATCGACGAACTCCGCAGCGACTTTACCCCGAACTTGACGATAGACGTCCTCGGAGAGGCAGATTCCTCCGGGCTCGGCGATGCCTTCGAGGCGAGCGGCGATATTGACACCGTCGCCGAGCAAATCATCTCCCTCGACTACGACATCGCTGACATTGATTCCGATGCGGAAGTTCATCCAATTCTCTGGCGTCAGTTTGGCGTTCAGGGGAGCGATACCGCGCTGCACCGCGATCGCGCAGCGCACCGCGTTTACCGGGCTCGCGAATTCCACCAATATACCGTCGCCGGTTGTCTTCACGATGCGGCCGTGATGATTGTCGATCGCGGGATCGATTAGCTCGTGACGCAGCATCCCGAGCCGCGCCAGGGTGCCTTCCTCGTCAGCGCCGATCAATCGGCTGTACCCGGCCACATCGGCGGCCAGGATTGCAACAAGTTTTCTGTCAACGCGCTGCTCCACCACGGCTCGGTTCCCAGGGGTAGCGACTGCAGTCTACCACAAAGCCATGTCCGACATAGTGGACGGCAGATCAGCTCTGCTCCAACTGAAATGCGAGCCGACTACATCCTGAAGGCTGCTACGACGACGGCCTTCACGAAAATTCATGCCCACTAATCCCCCAGGGCCTGGCGTTGGATCCTGACGCCGCGTGCACAGCCATTTTCCGAGTTGCGTCAATCGCTACCGAAATGGCTTGTCCTCGCCGAGTCCGCTTTTACCCCCACAGCGGCTTGAACGAACGAAACGCGGACCCGTCCGGTCGAGGCCTGTTGGCGGTTCGCGGCGGTCTCATATGCCACCAATTATCCGCCAGAAACCCCGTGAACAAACCCGTACAAATGTGAATGATCTTGATCGGGAAGCGCTGATTTTGCCCGAACTTCCCGGTAGAGTGCTGCGCTCATAACGGTCTGGTTGCAGGTTCGAGTCCTGCCGGCCTACCATAATGAAATCAACGACTTATTACATCGAATTTTCGCTTCGTTGTCCTTTACACCACCAGAAATTCTGAGACCAACGTCAATGAACGTTGTCGAATTTGTACGAGTTTGCTCGAACAGGCCGTAAATCGTTTGGCCGTTCGTGACGGTGCGCTTGCAGGTTTCCAGTGCAGATCGGCCGGAGCGCAAATGAAAGATCGAGCTTGCCGTTTGCGTTGGTGCTACCGGCCCTTCGCCAACGGCTTTGCGACTTCGCGGACGCAGTCGACAAAGAACTGCGCCGCCGGGCTCAGCGTTCGGTTCTTCAAAGTAATAATCGCGTAAGGGAGCCGCCAGCGCGGTATCTGGACAGGAAGCACCTTGAGCAGCGTGCGCCCAGGGCTGAACCGCAGCACCGACGCCGGAACCATGGTGAGAAACCGGCCGGTTGCCAGCAGACTGTACCGCAAGTTGAGCGAGTGGCTGAATATCCTCACGCGCGGAAGCTCCAATCCGCAGCTGCGGAACGCCTCAAACGTAGGCGCGCCGGGTTCCACTTCGTGATGCGCCTGAATCCAGGGCTCGTCGACGAGCTGCGCAAGTGCAATCTTGCGGCGGCCAGCCCACTTGCTGCGCGGCCCTGCCACGACGAGAAGCTGCTCGCAAAACAGAGGCTCTGCCTCAAGGTCCGGATCGGGCTCCAACAACCGCGCGATGAGAAGCTCGCATTTGCGTTCGCGAACGAAACGAATACTAGGAGCGGCTGCGTCGACCAGCTCCATTTGGAACACGAGCCGTGGGTATTGCTGGGAAAGCCGATCAACAACGGCTGACACTAGGCCTGCCGCCATGACCTCGTTGCACCCGACGCGCAATTCACCGGCGCCAGGGTCGGCAAGAAACTTGATCTCCTCTACGCTCTGTTTCAGCTCATCGAAGACCGCGACACTGCGCTTGAGCAGCGCGCGACCATAGAGTGTCGGCTCGACGCCGTGCGAGGTCCGATCGAGCAGCCGCACCCCGAGCACGTGTTCGAGGTCGGCGATCGTTTTCGACACCACCGGGCGCGAGATGGCGAGCCGCTCGGCGGCTTTCGCCATGTTGCCCTGCTCGGCCACAGCCAGAAATACGTGCAGGTCGCGCGGCTTGAGGCGACGACCGATGCGGTCCGACCATTGCATGTTGTCCTCGTACCTAAAAGGCTAACTTGGTGACGAAAAATCGAACTTGTAGCTACTGCGAAAATGAACAAGGTTTCAATCCCAATTTGCAATGAACGAACAAGGCGCGGTGCACCATGATTTCCCGTCGTCGTTTTGTCACAGCATCAGCAAGCCTCGCCTGCGCACTTGTGGGCCTTGCACCGCAGGCGCGCGCGCAAATCATCGCGAGAACCGCTCGCATGCTCGTCGGTTTCCCGGCAGGCGGATCTGCCGATGTTGTCGCGAGGCTGCTTGGGGATCAGATCACGGCTTATGCCTCTTCCATGATCGTCGACAACAGACCTGGCGCAGGTGGCCGGACGGCACTGGATGCTTTGAAAGCCGGCGCCTCGGACGGTTCGGTCCTGGTCTTGACGCCAGGCGACCAAATCACTCTCTTCCCGCACGTGTACAAGAAGCTCGGCTATGACCCGATCCGGGATTTCGCTCCGGTCACGACTGTCTGCACCCTGCAGTTCCTGCTTACCATCGGCCCGTTGGTTCCGGTTCAAGTCAGGACCCTCGCCGATTTCGTCGAGTGGTGCCGAGCGAATCCGAAACTCGTCGCCTACGGCACGCCGGGTACAGGGTCGCGACCACATTTTCTCGGCGTCGCGCTGGCGCGTGCTGGCGGCTTTGAGTTTGTTCACGTGCCCTACAAGGGCGGGGCACCCGCGATACAGGACGTCCTTGGGGGGCAGATTCCAGCCGCTATCAATGTGATTTCTAACGCACTTCCTCATGTCCAGTCGGGAAGTCTTCGAGCGCTTGCGACGACTGCGCCGCAACGCAGTTCGTTGCTTCCCCAGGTGCCGACGATGAGGGAGGCAGGATACCCGGCGTTGGAAGCCGTCGAATGGTTCGGCGTCTTCGTGCCGGCAGCTACGCCACCGGAGATCGTGACGGCGCTCAACGGCGCTATCCATCACGCGCTCAAGAGTGACGCAATCATATCCGGCTTGGCGAAACAGTCTTTGGACATCGCGGGCTCGTCACCGAGCGACTTTGCCCAGCTTATTAGATCCGATACCGATCGTTGGGGCGAGATCGTGAAGTCTTCCGGGTTCAAGCCGATAGATTGAGGGACGGAATGCCGCCATTGTTCTTTGAATGCAGTGACGATCCGCGCAAACAGGCAGTCGAGGTTGCAGATGGTTGAGAAGTTCACACGCATGGATCAGCACCTCTACGCGTACCTGCTAGCGCATGAACCGCCAGAACATGAGCAGCTGCGGGCATTGCGGCAGCAGACACAGAAAATGCCCGACGGCCGCATGCAGATCACTCCCGAACAAGGTCACCTGCTTGGGTTATTGGTGCGGCTGATGGCTGCTCGCCGTATCCTCGAAATCGGCACCTTCACCGGCTACAGCACATTGGCAGTGGCGCTGGCGCTGCCTTCGGACGGGCACATCGTGGCCTGCGACACCAATGAAGAGTGGACGAGCATCGGCCGTCAATATTGGCAACGCGCCGAAGTGGTGGAAAAGATCGAACTGAGGATCGCGCCGGCTCTCGATACGCTGGCGCGGCTCGAATGCGAACGCGGAATGGACCAATTCGACCTTGCGTTCATCGATGCCGACAAGACAGGCTACGATGCCTACTATGAAGGCGCGCTGCGGCTCGTTAGACCAGGCGGCTTGATCGTTTTGGACAATATGTTGCGGCGTGGGCGCGTTGCCGATCCAAATGAAACCGATGCCGACACAGTCGCACTGCGGGAACTCAATGCGAAGATTGCCAGCGACGACCGTGTCGACCACGTCCTTCTCCCCATCGCCAGCGGAATGACGCTGGCGCGCCGCCGGCAATGAATAGCCCGCAGTTCGAGGCCTTATCGCCGCCCGTCGCAACTATGCGTGGCGGCTCTCTATGCCACCAGTTATCCGCCAGAAACCCCGTGAACAAACCCGAACAAACGTGAATGATCTTGATCGGGAAACGCTGATTTTGCTCGAACTTCCCGATAGAGTCCTGCGCTCATAACGGTCTGGTTGCAGGTTCGAGTCCTGCCGGGCCTACCACGCTTCGCCCTGCTACGCGTGGCGCCGCCACAGCAGGTCGCGCGGATTAAGATCGAAATATCCAAATCGGGCTCGGTTCGTACGAGAAACCGTCACCGGGTAGCGGCTAGATCTGTCGCGCCGGGCGAATGGAAGTGCGCCTGTTCCGGCCATCGCCACCGAACTTGATAAGCGGCGCGCGTCAGCCGAACTGAAGCCACTCCCGCCAGGTCGCCAGCCGCAAACTCAACCAGAACAACCTCGGAAGGGATCGCGAGATGGACTCTTTCACCGATGGAAATCCTGCTTCCCGCCGCGAATTGCTGCTTGCGACCGCCGGAGGCCTGGCGCTTGCTTTGGCCCGTCCGGCCCGTGCAGCTCAAGACAAGGTGAGCGTTGAGGCGCCGATGACGTCGCCCGTTCCCTATGTCGAGCATCGGATATCTCACGGCGGCCACATCATTTACGCGCGCGACTATCCCGGCCGGGAGCCGGCTTTCGTCATGATGCATGGCTTCCCGGACAATCTTCACATCTACGATTATCTCGTGCCGCATCTGACGCGCGCCGGCAGGCGGGTGGTCGTGTTCGACTTCCTCGGGTTCGGCCAGTCGGAGAAGGTCGCGGCGGAAGGCTTTCAGTACACGTTCACGCAGCAGGTCGGAGACGTGGCGGCCGTCGTCGATACGCTGAAGATCGACAAGTTCGTTCCGGTCGGCCACGATTCCGGCGGCCCGTGCGCCGCCAACTACGCCCTCGAGAATCCCGATCGGGTGGCCTGGCTTTGCCTGCTGAACTGCTACTATTCGGACTCGCCGACATGGCGACTGCCGGAAATCATCGAAGTGTTTGGCGACCCCTGGCTCAAGGAGCTTGCCCAGGCATTTCTGTCCAGCCCCGACAAGATGGACTGGCTGATCACGTTCCAGGACAACCATTTTCAGGTCAACATGCCGCCGAATTTGAGGGAGCGCTTCGTCGGCATCGTGCGACCGATCGTCAACGGCAACTTCGCCGCCGGAGCCGGCCCGGCCTTTGCGCAAATGACCTCTCAGGTGCGTGAAAGCGTGGCCTATAATACGTCGCGGCTCCCGGACGTCCGCCGCTTCGCCCCGAAGGTCAACCTCATCTGGGGCGTGATGGATCCGTATTTGACCGCCGCCACGGCCGCCGCGATCGCCGCGAACTATCCCCGCAGCGAGGTCAAGCCGGTCGACGCCGGCCATTGGCTGATGATCGACAAGCCGGCCGAGGTGGCGCAGCTCCTGCTCATATCGGGCTAGTTTCGCGGTCGCCCCGGCTTGACGCCCGAGCGAGCCGAAACACGAAGATCTACCGGAAGCCTTGCCTCCGGCGCCACTGAGCCGGGCTGAGGCCTTCCTCCCTGAGGAAATGCCGGCCGAGATGACTCTGATCGAAAAATCCGCATGCAAGCGAAATCTCGGCCAGATTTTCAGGAGATTGACTCATCAATGACTTCGCGCGCGCCACGCGCCGTTTCGTGATCCATTGATGAGGCGTCATGCCGAACGACGTGCGAAAGGCGCGCGCGAAATGGCTGGCTGAAATGCCGCATTCCCGGCTGAGCGCCACGATGGATGGATCGCCTGCCAGATTGGTTTCAATGAAGTCACAGGCCCGGCGGATCTGCCACGGCGCCAACCCGCCTGTCGCACGGGCGCCCCTGGGAAGACCGCCATAGGTATGGACCACGTGGTCATGCAGAGCCAACGCGATATATTCCAAGAACGCCGTCGTCGTTCGCGCGGGATCTGCAATGGCCGGCGATACCGCAAGAGCCAAACCGTAGAGGATCGGATCATCCTGTCCGAGATACTTTGCATGGAGTCCGCCGACACGAGGCAGGCCCCTTTCATACGCAGCGTCGTCGATGGACGCCTGCGGAATGTGAAAACGTATGCTGTCATAGATCGCGTCCAGGCTCACCTCGTTCCTGGACGTCAGGTCGAACAGATAGGCCTTTCCCGGCGACTGCACGACCGACTGACGCCGGCCGTCGATTGAGACGAGCGAATATCTCGCAGAGATCAGGGGGATGTTGAGTACAAAGGCCTCCTCTCGAGCCGACGGGGTCGAGAGCCCGGGCCTGGATTCAAAACTCCTGAAGCGCGAGAAGGCGATTTGCGACGAGCCCACGATTCGCGCAGCGAGCGTCGGCGGCGGCGGGATCTTGAATCCCCGGCCAATCGCCGCGGAAATGCGGTCGGCGAGCACGCAAACAATCCCTTGTTCTCTGTCGGGCCGTCCACGAGCTGCTCATCAGGGAGCACCGCGACCGGCCGACGGTTAAATCTTCACGAGAACGTTAGACGAGGCCGGGCGGATGGTACCAACGGAGATGGTTTCCTACCAGAACCCATCGCCGCGTAACCCTATGGTTCAGCCCAATACACGTGCCTTTTGACAAAGGTGCGCCTTCGGTTCCGAAGGGGCGTCGTCGGAACGCCGCCGCTTTCGGTCCAGCAATTCATCGGCCGGAGTTGCGCCGCATTCGCCTGAACGCGGGACCTCGGAAAGGTAGCCTGTCATGGACATCAAGAACGCAACCGTCTTCATCACGGGCGCCAATCGCGGCCTGGGCCTCGCCTTTGCACGGGAGGCACGTCGCCGTGGAGCCGCGAAGGTCTACGCGGGCATGCGCAACACCAGCGGCTTCGAGGAAGCCGGTGTTGTCCCGGTCAGGGTCGACGTCACAGACAAGGCGTCGATTGCAACCGCCGCCGAGCTGGCGGCGGATACGACTCTGCTGGTCAACAACGCCGGCATCGCCGCCCTGATCGACGGGCCTCTGGCGCCGGACGTCGAAGCCCAATCGGCGCGGATGCTCGACACCAATTATTTCGGCGTCGTGCGCGTGACGCAGGCCTTCGAGCAGGTCTTGCTGGCCAAGCCACATGCCGCCATCATCAACGTGCTTTCCGACATCGTCTGGCTTCCGCGGCCCTATCTGACGCCCTATGCCGCATCAAAGGCGGCGGCATGGAACTTCACCAACCAGCTGCGCTTCCACCTGCGCGAACGCGGCGTCCAGGTCCTCGGCCTGCATGTCGGTTTCGTCGATACCGACCTGACCAATGGCATCGACGTGCCGAAAGCCAGCCCGGAGGACGTGGTGCGCCAGACCTATGACGCGCTGGCCGCCGGCAAGAGCGAGGTGATGGCCGACAAGGGAACGGCGATGCTGAAGGCTACGCTTGCGGCTGAAATGCCCGGCTACATCACCCCGCCGGCAGGGCTTTGAAGGTGACGGATGAAGCGGCGCCCGACCTGAAACTCCCGAGCCCGGATTCCGAGGAGGACACATGAGCACGGTTGCCAGCATTGGAGGAATTGCTGCTCCGGATTCAGATCTCGCGCGCAAAACCGCTGCGCTCGCCGAGCAGGCCCATTCCCGGGTGCTGCTCAACCACGTGCACCGGACGTGGTGGTTCGCCGAGTTCATCGGCAGGAAGAGGGAGACGAAATACGATCGCGAGCTCGTCTACATCGCCTCGCTGCTCCACGACCTCGGCCTTTCGCCATCGCACGCCGCCGACAAGCGGTTCGAAGTCGATGGCGCCGATGCCGCCAGTCGCTTCCTGGCCGAGAACAAATATCCGAAGTCGAAAGCCGAAATCGTGTGGGATGCAATTGCCCTTCACTCGCTCGCCGACATCGCAGACCGCAGACAGCCGGAAGTGGCCCTCGTCCATTTCGGCGCCCATGTCGACGTCATGGGACTCCGGATGGACGAAATTCCACCATCGCTGATCGACGACACCCTGGCTCTCTATCCGCGGATCGGCATGAAGGCGGCATTCACGGAAGCTCTGGCCGAGGTCGCCAGAAAGAAACCGCATACCGCGATCGGCACGGGTCTGGCTGACATCGGCCGCCGCCTCGTGCATGGCCTCGAGATTCCGAACGTGTGCGACATCATCCACGCCGCGCCTTTCGAAAGTTGAGGCCGGGACACGACGCCCTGAATTCAGCGGCAAGCCCGGCGATGGCGGAACGACAAGTCTGCGGCCGACGCCTCGGCCATTGATCGCTCCAAAGCCGCGTTCTTCGATTCAGAACGCACATATCTCAACAATGCATTTTTGAGAGATGAAGAGGTGACCTAGGCTCGATCGATACTGAGCCATACGGTTGCGCAATGGGGCGTGACGGCGGAGGCACGGATACCGACCGATGCGGCTAATTTTTAAGCGGCGATTGCTCTCCAGATTATCAGACCACGTTCGCGACGACGGGACGCTCGTGACAGAGAGCGATACGACCGCTCGGCGATCGACGATCGTGGCATCGCCATGCTGAGTTTCGAGCCCGCGACGGTCTTCAGCAGCCGCCACCTTGCCGACATTTTCAGCACCGCGCCGATGCGCGCCATTTTCGGCGAGAGCAACTCACTGGCCTCGATGCTCCTGGTCGAGACTGCGCTGGCCAGGGTTCAAGGGCAGCTCGGAGTGATTCCAGCCGAGGCTGCGGCGGCCATCACGTCCGCGGCACGTGCCGAGCGGCTCGATCTCGACGAACTGGCCGCGGGCACGTTGCGCGCCGGCCTGCCGGTCGTGAATCTGGTCGAGCAGCTGATCCGGCTCACCGGCAACCCCCATGGCGAATTCGTCCATTGGGGCGCCACGAGCCAGGACATCATGGACACCGCGCTCGTGATGCAGATTCACGACGCGCTCGAACTCGTCGAGCGCGATCTGGAGAGCCTGATATCGGCGATCACGGAGCTGGCACGAACCCACCGCGACACACCGATGGTCGGCAGGACCAAGCTTCAACACGCAATTCCGATCACCTTCGGCTTCAAGGTTTCCATCTGGCTGTCGGGCCTGCTCCGCCACAGGGAACGTCTCGCCGAACTCAGACCAAGAGTCCTGCAGGTTCAGTTCGGCGGCGCCGTCGGCACCTTCGCCTCGCTCGGTGACGACGGCGATCGCGTCCGCGCCGGGCTGGCCCGCGAACTCGGGCTCGCCGAGCCGCTTGTGGCATGGCACGCCGCGCGCGACGCCTTGGCCGAGACGGTTTGCCTGCTCGGACTGATCTCCACGAGCCTGAGCAAGATCGCAACCGATGTCGTGCTGATGGCACAGACCGAGGTCGGCGAAGTGCTGGAGCCGGGCGGCCAGGGCCATGGTGGCTCCAGCACCATGCCGCACAAGCGAAATCCCATCATCTGCGAGCAGATTCTCAGCACCGGATCGGCGTTGCGCCGTCTCGCAAGCGCCATGCTCGATGCCTCGGTCCACGACCATGAACGGGCGACGGGACCGTGGCAGGCCGAATGGTTGCTGCTGCCGGAAGCCTTCATGCTGATCGCCCGGGCCTTGGGAAACGCCATCCGGCTCTGTACCGGACTCGTCGTCAGACCCGATGCGATGCAGGCCAATCTCGGCCGGACACAGGGACTGATCGCAGCCGAGGCCGTCATGATGGTGCTCGCTCCGCACGTCGGGCGCCATCATGCGCACGAGATGGTGGGCGCGGCCTGCACGCACGCCATCGCTTCGGGCCTCACCTTGGCCCAGAGCCTTGCGCGCGATCCGGCCGTGACGGCCCACCTCGCGCCGCACGAGATCGAAGCGGCCGCGGACCCGGCCCGGTACGTCGGCCTGTCCGGCCGCGAGGTCGACCGCGTCCTCGCGGCATCCGCCGATCGGCCGGGCCGCGCATTGCCAGAGCCGAAACGGAGCGGGACCCCATGAGGCTGCAACGCATTCGCCCGTTCGTTGCCGCAGCTGCGGTGCTGACAATGCTGAATGCGGCACAGGCCGAGGCTCCGTTTCCGTCACGGCCGATCACACTGGTGGTCCCGTTCGCGGCGGGTGGCCCGAATGACGTGATGAGCCGGATCGTATCCGAGCACATGTCGCGACAATTCGGGCAGCCGATCATTGTCGAGAATGTCGCTGGGGCGGGCGGCACGACCGGCTCGACGCGCGTCGCCAAAAGCGCGCCCGACGGTTATACGCTGGTCAGCGGTCACGTCGGCACGCATGCGGCATCGGTCGCGCTGTATCCGAACCTGCGCTACGATCCGCTGGTTGATTTCACGCCGATTGGCCTGGTCGCGGAAACGCCGATCCTCGTCGTCGCCCGCCAGGACCTCGGTGCGGACAGCATGGCGTCGTTCATTGCGATCGCCAAGGCGCGCGGCCCGGACCTCACCCTGGCCCATGCCGGTGTCGGTTCGATCAGCCACATCAGTTGCCTGCTGTTCACCGGCGTGGTCGGGTTCAAGCCGGTCGGGGTACCCTATCGCGGATCGGCGCTGGCGATGACCGACCTGATCGCAGGCCGCAGCGACTTCAGCTGTGCATTGCTGGGTGACGTTCTTCCCTTCCTGGCTGACAGCCATTTGCGGTTTCTGGCCGTCTCGGCGCCGGCACGCGTTCCGCAATTGCCGGACACGCCGACGGCGACGGAAGCGGGGCTCGCAAGGTTCGTCGCGTCGAGCTGGTTCGCATTCTACCTGCCGAAAGGCGTGCCGGACGCCATTCGCGACCGGTTCACCGATGCGCTTCGCGCGGCGCTCGACGACGATGGCGTGCGCAGAAGGCTCGAACAGGCAGGATTGATTCTGCCGCCGCCGGATCGGCGGGGCCCCGCACCGCTCAGGCAGCGGATGACCGAAGAGATCGCGCGCTGGCAGGACATCGTCAAAACCGCGCAGATTCGGCTCGATCAATAGAGGCGGCCGATCGCTCTCGAGATTCCGAATGTGTGTGACATCATCACGCCGCGCCTTTCGAGAGTTGAGGCCGGCAGGACACCCTGAATTCACGGGCAAGCTCAGGTGGACCACCCGCCTTGCGATCGGAGGCATCGTGCGACTGATGCGGGCTGTCCCGGTCCGGCCCCCCTCACCCCTCCACCCTATACAACCGCCACCGCTCCGGCACGCCCTTGAGCTGATGCACCCCGTGATCCCTGAAGCTGATCGTTGACTGCGTCTTCAGCAAATCCTTGACCGCGCTCGACACCAGAACTTCGCCGGCGCGCGCCTTGGCGGCGACGCGGGTGCCG
Source organism: Bradyrhizobium sp. CCBAU 11386 (assembly GCF_028128955.1). NCBI lineage: Bacteria > Pseudomonadati > Pseudomonadota > Alphaproteobacteria > Hyphomicrobiales > Nitrobacteraceae > Bradyrhizobium > Bradyrhizobium sp. CCBAU 11386. Next base: position 87,547 of record NZ_LBKA01000252.1, on the reverse strand, counting down.
ATGTGGAAGGCGAGACCGACCATTTCACCGCCGCTGATGGTGTATTCGCCGGCGTGCAGGCCGACCCTGATGTCGAGGCCCAGCGTGCGCACGGCTTTCTGGATCGCAGTCGCGCAACTGATGCCGGCCGCCGGCGCCTTGAACGTCGCCAGCACGCCGTCGCCCGTCGTCGTGACTTCCTTGCCGCGCGAGGTCTTCAGCTCCTTGCGGACGGCGGCGTAATAGTGGCCCATGATCTTCGTCCAGCGCGCATCGCCGAGCTTCGCGGCCTTTGCGGTGGAGCCGACGATATCGACGATCAGGATGGTGGCGAGTGCCTGCTTGGGCTCGGCGCTGCCGCCGGCCGACCGGCGCCGGTTCGCAATCGGCCCGGTCAGCGGCTCGTAGCGATGGTTGCGGCGCCGCGCGATCGCGGCCTTGGCATAGTCCTGGGCACGCTGCGCCGTGCCGCAACGAATGGTCTTCTCCTGCGGCAGACGCGACCAGTAGACCTTGCGCCCGTCTCCGGCGCCATGGACCTCCACGGCGCCCCACTTCAGGAAAACCGCCGAGCCAACGCGCCTGACACACCAGGCCTTCGACGTGTATCCGGAGACGTTGGACTGATGGACTCCGATGCGAAGAAATTTTGGCATGAACGCGCGGCCAATCGTGGGAACGTTTGGGCTACCCAGGGTAAAGCGTAGTCGGACATTCCCGCGTTGGCAACAAGACTCCCCGATCCAGGATTTGCCGATGGCGCTCGCGTCAGCTCGCGATCACGTCGTGGAGCGCGGCTCAAACGCAAACAGCTCGATCGGTTCGCTGAATCCCCGCACCTCGTGTTTGCCCACCCGCTCCAGCTCGAACTCCCGCTCCGCCAGCTCGGCGAACGCGCGGGACAGCAGCACCTTTTTGCCCAGCTGCTTGGTGAGCGCCTCGAGACGCGAGGCCATGTTGACGGCGGGGCCAATCACGGTGAAATCGAGCCGGGTGGTCGAACCAATATTGCCGTACATGACGTCGCCGACATGGACGCCGATGCCGTAGTTCAGCGGCGCGCGGCCGGTGCCACTGTTCCGCTCGTTCAGAGCTACCATCGCCGCTCGGGCCTCGGTGACGGCATGCAGCAGGTTTGCGCAGGCATTGGGCTGGCTGAGCGGGAAGATGGCGAGCAGGCCGTCGCCGATGAATTTGAGGATCTCGCCGCCGTGCCGCGCGATCGGCTCGGACATCGCGTCGAAATAGTCGTTGAGGAGGTCGATGACGTCGTCGCGCGGCCAGTTGTCGGAGATTTTCGTGAAATCCCTGAGGTCGCAGATCATGATCGCGGCGCGCACCGTAGTGCCGGTGCCGCGCCTGGTGGCGCCGGCCAGGATCAGCTCACCGGCATGAGAGCCGACATAGGTCTCGAGCAGCGTTCGCGCCAGGCGGTTCTTGATGCGGATTTCGCTGACCAGCGCCAGCACCGGCAACAGGTTCTTCAGGGCGGCGATATGCGCATCATTGAACCCGCCGGGGCGGTCGGTCGCGAAGGTGATGAGATGACGCTTGCCGAGGGTGTGGTAGAGCGGCCAGGCCACATAGTCGGTCAGGCCCTTGGTCCGCATCTCGTCATAAAGCGCGTGCTTGCGGCCGAGCGCCGGATCGCGTTCGAGGTTCTCGCGCACCTCGGTCGCCCCCTCGAACATTTCGTTGGCAGGACTGCCGATGAATTCGGACCGCCCGCGCACGTCATAATCGACCCGCGCGATCTCGGCCTCGCGCATGCCGTCGGACCACATGAAGCGGGCCCCCAGCCATTGCGGATGATGGATCAGGACGTGAAGCGTCGACCGCTTCAGCGGAATGCCGGCCTGCTGGAGGCGGATACACATCTCGGCAAAGATATTGTCGATGAAGCGCTCGTCGCGGGTGCCGTTGGTCAGCCAGTCGACGACGCCGTCGGACAGCGTGGCGGGCGGATTCTTGTCTGGCGCGTTCATATCCTGCCCCTTCGCGGCGGTCTGCACGTGAGCAGATATCGTGCTCCGGCGCGACCGCGTCAACCTAGCCAGTTGCCCGGATTGTGCACATCGGCCGCGCGGTTGCCGCCTAGCCGGCGAGCCGGATCGATCCCAGCACCGCCAGCCCCGAAACGAGCGCGAGCTGCGATGTTTCGGTCAGCTCGACCTTCAGCGTGCTGCCGTGGGGGATGACAAAATCCTCGCTATTGAGACGAATGCTGCAATTGCCGGAAACCGCGTAAACCAGATGCGTGCCGGCAGACAATGGCCGAGCGCCGGGCTCCCGGAGCGCCAGAAGCTCGATCTCCGCTGCACCGCGCCGGGCCATCAGGTTCACGACCTCAACGGGACCGGCCTCGAGCTCGGTCACGATCGCGAGCTCGCCGGTGAATCGCACGGTCGTGAACGGCTCGCGCTCGTCGAATTCCTGCCCCGGCGCTTTCAGCACCAGCCCGCGCCCCGCGACGACCATCTGCAAGCGGTCGATGCCGGGCATGTATGAGAACGGACCGGGCGCCACGATCGGCGTGGACGCAAAGCGCCACAGCAGGCTGTCCCAATCCTTCGCTGGGCTACCTGCACGATGGGCGTCCGCGATATCGGTGAAGATGCCGCCGCCGTTCTTCGAGGGCGAGCGGGTGTAGTCCTCGGATTTCAGCAGCGTGGTTTTCATGTCCTGGAGTCCGTCCGGAAAGGCAGTGGCCCGATATCACAATGGCCCAAGGCTTGCGATCCTGGAACAGAAAATCGCGATGTCGTCCTGGCGAAAGCCGGGACGACGTTGGGGAGATGCCGCGTAGTTTCGTAGCCCGCATGAGCGTAGCGACATGCGGGAACGCCTGTCCCGGATGTCGCTTCGCTGATCCGGGCTACAGATCTCTACAGATCTCTACGCGTCCCTCACTCGCCCTTGCCGCCCTTCAGCTTCGGCAGCGTCTCGACGATCTTCTGCTTGCCGTCGATGATCTCGGCGAGGAAACTGGCGCGGTCGATGGCCCGCGTTGATGCAGGACGCCCGGTCCTCGCCTCCGCGACTATTTTGTCCTCAGCGCCGCGATCGGGCGCCACGCCGCATCGGGCGCGGCGGCAGCAAGCTGCCGGCAGCGGTCGCGCATGAGTTCGGCCGGGCGATCGGCGCCGCGCTCGCTCAGAACGGCTTCGAAATCGGCGAGCGCGTCGGCAAACCGGCGCGAGCGGTAATTGGCAAGACCGCGTTCGTAGTCCTCGATCCATCCCGCCGCGTCCGGGCCTTCATCCGCGATTCCGATGAGCTCGTGGACGGAGAGCCCCTCCTCTCGTCCGTAAACCGCAATGCTGTCGATCTCACGCGAGACGATGGCTCCGCGCGCCAGACGTTCGGTCGCCTCGCCGATCAGGATTTGCGTTCCGTAGGATTTGTTGGCGCTCTCCAGCCGGCTGGCGACATTCACGGCATCACCGATCACGGTGTAGTTCAGCCGCAGCTCCGAGCCGATATTGCCGACCAGCATGCGGCCGGAATTGATGCCGATGCGGATCTGGAGCGGCTGGCCGAGATCGTCGGCGACGCCAGACTCCTCGATCGCCCTGCGGCAGGCCAGCGCCGCGCGGCAGCATCGCACAGCGTGGTCCTCTTGCGGCTGCGGCGCGCCCCAGAACGCCATGACGGCGTCGCCGATGAATTTGTCGATCGTTCCGCCGTTGGCGACGATAATTTCCGAGGTGAGGTCAAGATAGCGCGACAGCAGCGGCACCACGCGGTCGCCCAGCCGCTCGGACAGTCCGGTGAAGCCGGCGATGTCGATGAACATGACGCTGAGCTCCTGGATGCTGCCGCCGGGCCTTGCCTCGACGCCCTGGCGCAGCAGCGCACGGACGAGATCGGCAGGGATGAACTTGCGGAACGCGGAGAGACCGGACGCCATCTCGGCAATCGCGCCCGACAGGCTCGCGATTTCCTTGAGCCGCGACGGATGGCGGCGGACCTGCTCCAGCGCGAACGCCTCGACATGGCGAAGCTCGCCGACGACGCGGGACAACGGCGCGGCGATGACCGAACGCGCCAGCATTGCCGAGGCCAGCGCCGCGAACACAGCGCCGACGGCAAGACCGAGAATCAGGCGCCGCAGCGTCGTCTCGACCGGGCCGAGAAATTCGGCCTCGGGGATCACGGTCGCGAGCGACCAGCCGGGAAACGGCAGCGGCGTCAGCGCAACCTCGTAGGCCGCGCCGCCTGACGTGAGCCGGCTACGCCAGGCCTCATTGCGGCCGGCCTCACCCGCCTTTTCGAGCGCTGCGCGCGCGAGCGGGAGCAGCGTGGTGTCGCCGCGTGCCGGATGCAGCTCGTCGGCGTCCTTGTCCGGCGCGGCGACGAGCTCGCCGCTGCCATCGACGATGAAGGCCGTTCCCGTGCGACCGACCTCAAGCTGCGACAGGAAGCGCGCAAGCCTTGTATATTCGATGATGACAGCCAGAACGCCTTGCCGCTCCTGATAGACGTCAATCGGGCCCGCAAAGGCAATCGACGGCCGCTCGCCGGTCGGATGGCCCATGACCCTGAACCATTGCGGCTCGTCCCCGGTGAGCCCGACCTTGAACCAGGCCTGATCGGCGACACGGAAATCAGTCGGCTCGAAGCGGCGATTGGCAAATTCGATATCGCCGGGCACGACGTCATATTCGTCGACGCGGCGCTGACCGGGATGATCGGTCAGCGAGATCTCCATCATCTCGAGGCGGCGATCGCCGAGCTTGTGCGCAGCGAAAAATGAGCCGTCGGGCCAGCCGAAAGCGACCCAGGAGATCGTCGCCTGAGACTGCAACTGCGACAGAAAGACGAACTCGCGCTTGTCGGCTTCACGAGTATCGAGCACGTTCTGGAGGAACAGGGTGCGGATCGCGGTGTGCGCGGCGCGCGCCTCATCGACGATCGCCGAGACCTCCTTGCGCACCGCCGCCACGATCTGCTCGTTGATGGTCGAAGCGAGCTGCCGGCTGGTCGCCTCCGCGGTGCGCCACCACAACAAGCTGGAAAAGGCAGCCGTCAGAAGGATCGCCGCGAGCACCAGTGCGGATACGGCGAGACGGATGCTGACCGTCAGCCTTGCGATCGCCTGAAGCCGCCGTCCGGGATCAACATTCATCGCCGTTTTCGCCCTCGCGGACCTGCGCATCCTCTGACATCGCTCTACGCCGCCGGCCGTCATTCGTTACGTCTGGCAGGTGCGAGCCGTCCTCGCCAATGCCCTGCGGCTAACGTCTCGATAGCGCCAAGGCATTGGATTTGCGCCGGCGATTGCCCGCTAATGCCGGCCCAAGCGCACCGGCCGTGCGCCCCATTCAATCGGTCTCACGGACTCGTGAGCAGCCCGGCGGTAACGCCACCTGCGTACGAAGCGAACTAGATCATGCGCTTGTCGCCCGCCAGGCGATGCACCTCGAACAGGAGAACTCTGATGTCTGCCAAACACGCCATCACCACGCTCGCGCTCGCCGGCGCCATGTCGACCGCGCTCGCGACCCTCGCCGCAGCCGGCCCGCTGACCAAGGCCGAAGCCGATGCCGCCGTCGCCGCCAAGAAGGAAAAGTGCTTCGGCGTCGCGCTGAAGGGCCAGAACGATTGCGCGGCGGGACCGGGTACGACCTGCCAGGGCACCTCGACCGTCGACTTCCAGGGCAACGCCTGGAAATTCGTCCAGGGCGGCACCTGCGCCAGCATCGACCTGCCGGGCGGCAAGAAGGGCTCGCTGAAGCCGGTCTGACGCCGGCCAGCCAACACATCCCGTCAACAGGACAAAGCGGAGAAGCACCATGATCACGGCCCTCAAGCCAGCCTCCGTGCCGCTCCGCTTTTCGCTGCCAATCGGCGGCATCGCCGGAACCAGCTTCAAGCCAGAACACCTTGCGGCGATTCTGGAAGCCGGCCCGCAAGCCGGCTTCTTCGAGGTGCATGCCGAGAACTACATGGGCGCGGGCGGTCCTCCGCATCGCGCGCTGGAAGCGATCCGCCGCGACCATCCGCTGTCCCTGCACGGCGTCTGCATGTCGATCGGTGGGCCGCAGCCGCTCGACAAGGCGCATCTGGCGCGCTTCCGCAGCCTCGTCGCGCGCTATCAGCCGGCGATGGTCTCCGAGCATCTCGCCTGGTCGACGCATGAGACCAGCTTCTTCAACGATCTGCTGCCGCTGCCCTATACCGAAGCGACGCTGGCTTGCGTCTGCAATCACATCGACGAGGTGCAGGAGGCGATCCGCCGTCCGCTGCTGCTGGAGAACCCGTCGACTTACGTGACCTTCCGCGAGTCGTCGATCAGCGAAACCGATTTCATTCGCGGCATCGTCGAGCGCACCGGCTGCGGCCTGCTGCTCGACATCAACAATGTGTTCGTGTCCGCGACCAATCACGGTTTCTCCGCGCTCGACTATCTCGCCGGTTTTCCGCTTGCTCACGTCGAGGAGATTCATCTTGCCGGCCATGCCGAGCAGACCGACGACGACGGCAATCTCCTCCTCATCGACAGTCATGACGGCCCGGTCGCGGATGCCGTGTGGAAGCTGTTCGAGATCATCGTGGCGCGGCGCGGTCCCGTGCCAACGCTGATCGAATGGGACAGCAATATCCCGGACTGGCCGATCCTGCGCGCCGAGGCTGTCGCCGCGCAGGCGATCCTCGACCGCAGCCAAACGGCCACAGCGGCGGAGGATCGCCGTGCGGCCTGAAGCTGACCTCGGATTTGCCGCGGCCTTCGCGCCGCCGCTACTCGACCCCGTGCGTAACGCGCCGACAGCCGTGATCGGCCGAAACGGCAAGCCGGCAGGCCGGCGCTATGACGTCTACCGCAACAACGTCACGGTCAGCCTGATCGATGCGCTGGCTGCGATCTATCCGGCCGTGCAGCGCATCACCGGCACCGATTTCTTCCGCGCCATGGCGCGCTTCCACGTCCGCAATACCCCACCGACCTCGCCGCTGCTGTTCGACTACGGCCGCGACTTCCCGGACTTCGTCGCGAATTACGCGCATGCGCAAGACATGCCCTGGCTGGCCGATGTCGCCCGCATCGAGCGCGCCTGGCTCGATGCCTATCATGCCGCCGACGCATTGCCGCTGGCGCCTGCGCTTCTGTCCACCATTGCGCTGGAGCGGCTTGGCGGTCTCGTCCTCACGCCGCATCCGGCCACACGGATCGTACGCTCGCAATATGCGGCCGTGACGATCTTTGCCGCCAACCGCGACAGCTCGCCCATGGCACGCATCGACGCGTCCACGCCGGAGGACGCCCTGATCACCCGGCCCGCATTCGACGTCGCGGTGCGCCACCTTCCGCCCGGCGGCGCCGTCTTTGCCGCCAGCCTGATGTCCGGCCAGCCGCTCGGCGCGGCCGCAATGGCGGCGTTCGACGCGTCAGCCGACTTCGACATCGCCGCGAATATCGCCGGCCTGATCGAATCCGGCGCATTCACCTCAATTGCCTTTGGAGATCCAGCATGATTACGGACCAGCGCATGCCCGCAAGCGGCAGCCTTCCACCCCTCGGGCTGCTCGTCGACAAGGCCAATCAACTGGTGCAGACCATTGCGGCACCGTCGGTGATTCAGCTCGTGCTGCGCATCGCTCTGGCAGTGCCGTTCTGGCGCTCGGGCATGCTCAAATGGGGCGGCTTCCTCCGGCTCAACGACACCGCCGTGACGCTGTTCAGCGACGAGTTCATGCTGCATCTGCCGGGAGGGCCGTATCATTTTCCGGCACCGGCGGTGATGGCCTTCCTGTCGGGCTCGGGCGAGATCATGTTCCCGATCCTGCTGGTGCTCGGACTAGGCACGCGGTTTGCGGGACTCGGACTGTTGTTCATGACAGTGATCGTCGAGCTCACGGTGCCCGACGGCTGGCCGATCCATCTCACCTGGGCGGCCATGGCGCTCGGCATCATGGCTTATGGGCCGGGGAGCCTCTCGCTCGACCATCTCATCTGTCGTGCACGATCGCACGGGCGGTGAGCGCGCAGGGCTCATCCGAAGCGTCCGTAGCCCGGATGGAGCGCAGCGCAATCCGGGGCAGCTCGGGCGATGAGGCAGCGCTCCCGGATTACGCTTTCGCTCCATCCGGGCTACGGGATCAGATCCTACATCCCGCTCAGGCCGCTATCCACCGCGAGCGTTTGCGCGGTGACGTAGACGCTCTCGTCCGAGAGGAAGAACAGCACGGCATAGGCGATCTCCCATGCCGTCGCCTGGCGGCCGAAGGGGACGTGGCCCTTGCCGCGCGAGGGGCGGCCGGCGCCGGCTTCGCGGCCGTTGGGGGTGTCGACGAGGCCGGGATAGACGAGGTTGGCGCGGATGCCGCGGCGCGCGCCGAGATGGACGATGTTGCGCATCAGGCCGCCGAGCGCGGCCTTGGAGGAGTCATACACCGCCATCTGCGATCCGGCCTTCAGCGCGGCGATCGAGGAGATGAAGACGATGGCGCCGCCATTGTCGAACTTCGGCAGGGCGGCGCGGCAGCACAGCATGGGGCCGCGGACGTTGACGTCGTAGATCCTGTTCCACTCCTCGGGGCTGACGGCATCGAGACCGACCTTGCCGAAGGTACCGATGTTCAAAACCATGCCGTCGATCCCGCCCAGCGCGCGGTGCGCTTCGTCGACCATGCGGACGACGTCGGCTTCGCTCGTGACGTCGGCCGCGATGGCAAAGGCTTCGCCGCCTTCGTCGGTGATGCGCTGCACCGTCTGTTCGGCGGAGGTGCGGTTGAGATCGGCGACCGCGACCTTCGCGCCCTCGCGCGCACACAGAATGCTCATGGCGCGGCCATTGCCGATCGGATCGGTGGCGGCGTCGAACACGCGCTGGCCGCCGCCGACGATCAGGATGCGGCGTCCCCTCAGGCGCCCCCTGCCCGGTGCCTCGCCGAGCGACTCGGCGCTCGGCGGACGGACATAACGCTCCCGCTTGATCTCGGAATTCTCAGCCATGCGCCCCGCCTATTTCTTGCCGCCGTCATAGACCTTCATGCCCGCCGCGGGATCGAGATCGGTTTCGGTCGCCTCGGTGAGGCGCGCCATCATCATGTAGAAGCCGAGCGCGACGATGGATTCCACGATCTCCTGGTCGCTGAAATGGCGGCGCATAGCGGCAAAGGTCGCTTCCGCAACGCGGACGTTCTCGACGACCTCGCGGCCGAATTTCAGCAGCGTGCGCTCGGCATCGCTTAAGCCGGCGGAATCGTAGTCACTGCGTTCCACCGCATCGATCTGTCCTTGGGTGCAGCCGACGCCGAGCGCGATCGGCACGTGCTGGCGCCACTCATAGGCGCCGCCTTCGAGCTGCGCGGCCTGGAGGATCAAGAGCTCGCGGTTGACGGCGCTGAGTTTCTGCTTGTGCAGGATCGAATTGCCGAGCCGCATCGCCGGGATCATGTTGGCCTCGGCGTGCGCCACCATGCGAAAGATGTTGAGCTTGACCGGCATGCGGTCGAACGAGGCGCGGATGTCGCCGCTCGTCGTGTCCGGATCAATCAGGGGCAGCCTTGCCACGCGTTTCTCCCTTGGGTTTTCGTTTCTTGTTGTCGCCGTCGCCTGCCGCGATCAGCGACAGGAAGAAGGCGAGATAGCGGTCGATCGCCTCGATCACCTTCGGCCGCGAGGACGGCGTCGCGCCCATCACGTAATGTTCGAGGCGGATATAGATGAGGCCCGCCGCGAACAGCCGCGCGGTCTCGCGCGGATCCGGCGTCGCGACGAGGCCAGCGAGCGCAAAGCCGCGGAAGTAATCCGTCATCAGGCTCTGCTCGCGCGCGTAGAAATGGTCGGCGAACTTGGCACGGATGCCGGGCACGCGGTTGCGCTCGGCGGTGATCACCTTCTGGAACTGATGCTCGCGCGGATCGGACCATTGCTCGACGAGATCAAGCGCAAACTGCCGGCAGAACGCGGCGGGCTGGCGCGCGAGCTGCTTGTAGCGCGGCTCCTCCAGCCGGCTCGCCGAGCTGGCCGGACCGTGCTCGGCAACGATGGCTTCGAGGATCGCGGCCTTGCCGGCGAAATGATTGTAGAGGCTGCTCTCGCGGATGCCGACGCGGCGCGCGAGCTCGCGCATCGAGGCGCCGCCATAACCGCTCTGCGCGAACAGATTGAGCGCTTCGATGAGGATGCGCTCGCGGGTGGTGGGCGCGGCCGCTTCCGCCGCGCTGGAGGTGTGGACAGCCATGCGCTTGACTAACGAACGATCGTTCGCTAGTCAACCGGACCAACGATCGTTCCCTGGCTTCCTGTACGAGGATCGCCGGCCACGGCTCAGCAACAACTCCGCCAGAGCGGTCGCATTCAACTCCGCTGCCTCGATAAGCGGAGAGCAATTTGGGGGACGACGTCATGGCGCGCTTCGCTCGCCTTTTGCCCGCGCGGCAAACCATCACGAAGCTGCGCATCATCATATTGTCGTTGCTTCCCTTGTCGGCGGCGCTCACTGCGCACGCCGAGGACCCCGCCGCCTACCCCACCCACAAGATCAGGATGCTGCTGCCCTATGCGGCCGGCGGCGGCGGCGACGTGATCGGCCGGCTGCTCGCGGACAAGATGGGCAAGACGCTCGGACAGAGCGTCTATATCGAGAACCACACGGGCGCGGCCGGCACGCTGGGCACGCAGATGGTGGCGGTGGCGGCCAACGACGGCTACACCATCACCATCGGCGGCATGACCACGCATGTGCTGGCGCCCGCGATCTATCCAAAGCTGGCTTACGATCCGATCAAGGATTTCACGACGATCGGCCGCGTCGGCACCTCCTCGATCATGCTGGTGGCGACCAAGGATTTTGCCGCCGATGACATCAAGGGCCTGATTGCGCTCGCCAAGAAGGGCGAGCCGATCCAGTACGGCAGCTGGGGCGTCGGCTCGACCGGGCAATTCTGTGCGGAGATCTTGATGCAGCAGACCGGCATCAAGATGGATCACGTCCCCTTCAACGGCATCGCAAAACTCGCCGGCGACCTGCTCGGCGGCCATATCTCGCTCGCCACGCTCGACATGGCGACCGCGACGCCGCTGGTGAAGGACGGCTCGATCAAGGCGCTGGCCGCCTGCGGCGAGCGCTCGCCGAGCCTGCCTGACGTCGCGACCTACAAGGAACAGGGCGTGGCGTTCGACCGCAGCCTGTCCTGGACGATGTATGCCCCTGCGGGCCTTGCCGAGCCGGTTGCGAAGAAGCTTTCCGCGTCACTGAAGGACGCGCTCGGCGATGCCGAGGTGAAGCAGAAGCTCTTGGCGCTCGGCATCACGCCGCAATTCGTCCCCGGCGAGGAGCAGCGCGACATCAACGCGCGCGACATCGCGGCCTGGAAGCAGGTTGCCAAGGACGCCGGCATCGAAGTCAAGTGAACCAGGCGATAAAGGGAGCGCGGGCATGAGCCGCATCTTCGGCGCGGTGCGCCAGAACGGATATGTGGTGCGGGACATCCATGCCGCGATGAAGCACTGGATCGAGGTGATGGGCGTCGGCCCCTGGTACTACATGGACCGCGTCCGGACCGACTGGTTCCGCCATCGCGGCCAGGACTCCGCCGTCGAGATGAGCATTGCGCTCGCCAATTCCGGCGACCTCCAGATCGAGCTGATCCAGCAGCGCAACGATGCGCCCTCGCTGTACAAGGAATTCCTCGACGCCGGCCACGAAGGACTCCAGCACATGTCGTACTGGAGCCACGACTACCAAGTGCTCTACGACAAGGCGCTCGCGCTCGGTTACAAAGTGGGCCACGAGGGCCAGATCGGCGGCGACAAGGGACGCTTTGCCTATTTCGACACCCAGGCGCATCCGGGCACCGTGATCGAGATCTCCGACATCAGCGGCACCAAGGGGCCGTTCTTCGAGAAGGTCCGGCAGGCGGCGATGAACTGGGATGGATCACGGCCGATCCGGGAGGTTGTCGCGAAATCGTAGGACCGGTCACTGGCCACCGCGTCGGCATATGAGGTGGGCGTTCTGTGCGCTGAAGCTTCCGCAGCGTCATGGCCGGGCTTGTCCCGGCCATCCACGTGCCAGCCAAGCGGAACGAAGAACGTGGATGCCCGGGACAAGCCCGGGCATGACGACGTCGTGTAAATCGTCAAATACGATTGCCTTGGACCGCTGGCAGGAAGCGCCGGACGAAACCAAATAGAAATTGTATTGCGGCCCCGGTCGGATATTCTCGCGGACATTGCAATCCCGGCTTTGGGGGCCGTGATGAAGTTATTTTGTCTATTTCTTCTCAGCGCCCTGGCGCTCGCCTTCCCGTCGACCGGAGCATTGGCTGACCAGCGCATGGCGCTGGTGATGGGCAATTCGGCCTATCAGCGCGCGCCCAAGCTCTCGAATGCCACCAACGACGCGAACCTTCTGGTCGAGACCTTCAAGAAGGCCGGCTTCACCGTCGTCGATGCCCGCAACGACCTCTCGGCCCAGGACATGCGGCGAACCTTGCGCGATTTCGGCGCCAAGGCGCGCAGCGCCGACATCGCCGTGATCTACTATGCCGGTCACGGCATCGAGATCGACGGCAACAACTATCTCGTCCCCGTCGACGCCCAGCTCGAGAACGACACCGACGTCTATGACGAGACCATCGGGCTCGACCGCGTGCTCGTCGCCATCGAGCCGGCGAAGCGGCTGCGCCTCGTCATCCTCGATGCCTGCCGCGACAATCCGTTCGCCAAGAACATGAAGCGCACGATGGCCTCGCGCGCGGTTGCGCGGGGATTGGCCAAGGTCGAGCCGTCGAGCCCGAACACGCTGGTCGCCTTCGCCGCCAAGGCGGGCCTCACCGCACTCGATGGCGACGGCAAGAACAGCCCGTTCGCGACCGCGCTGGCGCATCATCTGGCGACCCCGGGCCTCGATCTGCGCAAGGCGTTCGGCTACGTCCGCGACGAGGTGCTGCAGGCCACGACCAACAGGCAGGAGCCATTCATCTACGGCTCGCTCGGCGGCGACGACGTCGTGCTGGCGCCGGCGGCAGCGCCTCCTGCTCCACCGCCCGCGCCCGCCGCATCCACCGACACGAGCGCCTCGCGCGACTACGAGTTCGCCGAACGCGTCGGAACGGTGGAGGCCTGGGACCTCTACATCGCCGCGCATCCGAGCGGCTTCTATACCGATCTTGCCAGGGTTCAGCGCAACAGGCTTGCCGCGGCGACGCCTCGCACCGCGCCGGCCGCGGCCGAGATCGAGCCGAAGAAGATTCAGGTCGCGCCCGTCCTGCCGCCACAGCCGGACGCCGCAAAGCCCGTCGTCGCGCCGAAGCTGGCGGCCGCTCCGGCCACCGTCGCCCCGCTCGCCCTCACAGGCACGCCGGCAACCGAAACCAAGAGCGTCGCCGCCGTGCCGGCCTCGACCTGCACCACGCGAGCGGCGCGGCACGGCAACGATGCCGTCGGCGGTCCCTTCATTCCGGTCTCGATCAAACCGAATGTCGAGGGCGCAAGCGTCCGCGCGATCGCGGTCTCTCCCAATGGCCGGGAGATCGCGACCGCCGGCGACGACGGCGTGATCCGGCTCTGGGATGCATCCTCGTTCCGGCAGTCGCGCGTGCTGCGGGGACACGCTGGCGCGGTCTACGCGCTCGACTACTGGACCGACGGAACGCAGCTCGCGTCCGCGGGATGGGACGGCAAGGTGAAGGTGTGGGACCTCAGGAGCGACGGCCAGAGCCTGACCTTCGATGCGGGCGCCAAGCAATTCGCGGTCGCCTTCGCGCCGGAGCCGTCGCTCAAATATCTGGCCTCGGCCGGCGAGGACGGCGTCGTGCGGATCTGGAATCTCGGGACCCGCGAGCTCGCCAGGAGCAAGCTCGATCACCAGAACCCCGATCCCGCGCGCGCGGCGGTGCGCTCCCTCAGCTACGCGCCGTCCGGCTCCGGCGAGTTCGTCTCGGCCGGCTTCGACGGCAAGATCAGGTTCTACCGTCTCACCGGGGCGATCGAGGCAAAGGACGCCTATGGCCGCAAGGCGCTGCGCGTGGCCTATTCGCCCGACGGGACGCGCGTCGTCACCGCCGGCTCCGATGCGGAGCTCGGCTCGGCGAAGGTGTGGGACGTCAAGAGCGGGACATCACGCGTCTTGGTCGGGCACAAGGACTATGTCGTGTCGGCAAGCTGGTCGCGGGACAGCCGCCGTATCGTCACCGGCGACGGCGGACGCGACAAGTCGGTGAACCTGTGGGACGCCGACAGCGGCCGGCTGCTCGCAAGCCTTGCGGGCCATCAGGAGGATGTCGAAGCGGTCGCGTTCTTCCCGGGCGGCACGCGGCTGGTCTCGGCGAGCGAGGACAAGACCATCAAGGTCTGGGACATCGCCGAGCGGCGGGTGCTCCTGACCGCCATCGGCTTCGGCGACGACGGCTATGTCAGCTACACGCCCGAGGGCTGCTATGCCGGTTCAAGCGGCGTCGAGAGCCAACTCAGCATCTCTAGCGGCAACCGCTACGAGCCGATGTCGCTCGAAGCGCGCAAGGCGATGCAGGAACCCGCGGGGTTCACATCGCTGCTGGCGCGGTAGCTGGCGTTCCATGCTAGCGTGATCCCGTGTCCGAACCTTCAGCGAGGCAAACATGTCCTCCACCGACAAGGTCTTCGCCGGCTCGATCCCGAAAATCTACGACGAGTATCTCGTCCCGCTGATCTTCTCCCACTACGCCGCCGACATCGCCAGGCGTGTCGCCGCGCTCGCCCCGTCAACGCTGCTAGAAACCGCCGCAGGCACTGGCGCCGTGACGCGGGCCGTGACGGCGGCGCTGCCTGCCGGCATCCGCTACGTCGCGACCGACCTCAACGAGCCGATGCTCGCGATCGCCGCGCAGCGCCAGGGCGAAGACGAGCGCATGTCCTGGCGCCAGGCGGATGCCACCGCGCTGCCTTTCGACGATGCCACGTTCGACGTGGTCTGCTGCCAGTTCGGCACCATGTTCTTTCCGGATCGCATCAGGGGTTACGCCGAGGCGAAGCGGGTCTTGCGGCCGCAGGGCACGTTCATGTTCAACGTCTGGGACCGCATCGAGGAGAATTTGTTCGCCGACGAGGCGACGGCCGTGCTCGGAAAGATCTTTCCCGACGATCCGCCGCGCTTCATGGTGCGGACGCCGCACGGCTATCACGACAAGGCCGTCATCAAGGCCGATCTGGAGCAGGCGGGCTTTCGTCACATCTCGATTGAAACACTTCCCGCGGTGAGCCGCGCGCCGACACCCGAATATGTGGCGTTCGCATACTGCCAGGGCACGCCGCTACGCAACGAGATCGAGGCAAGGGATGCGAGCAAGCTTCAGGCTGCGACGGACGCCGTTGCCGAGGCGATCCGAACGCGTCATGGATCAGGACCGGTCGAGGGCAAGATCCAGGCGCTGGTGATCACGGCACAGCCGTAGTTGCGGGACGCTTCAGCTTGCGTCCCGCGTCCTACCAGAAGCTCCGCGGCATCGGCTGCGGCTGATAGTACTGGTACTGGCCACCGCGCTGGCGACGCGGGTTGACCGGTTGCGGGTTCGGATCGCGCTGGAAGAAGAAGCCGAAGCCGTTGCCGCCGTTGTCCCAGCTGTCGTCGCTCGCAATGTCCATCGGCGCGGTCGGCTTGCGCGTGATGAACCCGCCCTGGGGCTGGTTGCTCAGCACCGCAACGAATTCGGTGCGGTAGTTGGTCTCGCTGCTCAGCGGCTCATCCGAGATGATGATCGACGAGCGCGGCAATGCGGTCGGCGCGATGCGATCCCACACGTCCTGCGGAATGGTGATGCGGTCGAGCGCGTCCCTGGCGTCGGCGCCGCTTTCGATCGTCACGACGCTCCAGCGCAGGCCGGCATCGTTCTTGGCCATCGCCGTGAAGATATGCGTGCCGAGCGGCTGGTCGGGATTGCGGATCGTGACCGGAACCTCGATGCTGGTGTCGAACACCTCGCCGCCGCCATCCGGCGCCGGCTTGTGCGTGTTCCGCCGCACATAGAGCTTCTGCGTCGCGCGGCTGATATAGACCGAGACCGGCTCGAGCGCGAGCTTGGCGTCGGTCGCCGCCTTGACCGCATCGGCCTTTTTGGTCGCAGTCGCCTTCGCGGCCTCCTTCGTGGCAGCCACCGCGTCGCGCTTCGGCTGCGCGGCGGCCTTGGCGGTGTCCAGCTGCGTTGCCGCATCAGCAGCCCTGGTGGCGGCCTTCTGCTTCAGCTCCTCGGCCTTGGCGCGGGCCTGATCGGTCTTTGCCGCAGCCAGCGACTTGTCGGCGAAGGCGAGCTCGGCATCGGCGCGGGCCTTCTGCTGTTCCAGCTTGCGCAGCGAGGCGGGAAGCGATGCGGCCTCTTTCGCCGCCATTGCCGCGGCCTTCTTGGCCTCGTCGGCGGCCCGGGTCGCCTCCTCGGCCTCGGCGGAGAGCTTGTCGGCCCGGTTCGGCGCCGCCGCGATGGCTTCGCGCTTCGGCACGAACAGCGAGGGATGGGTGAAATCGATCGGGGCCGCGTCGTTCGGCGAGATGATCACGCGCATGCCGATGTTCGTCTTGTCGAACAGCCCCTCCGCAAAGCCGAAGGGCATCCGCACGCAGCCGTGCGAGGCGGCATAGCCCGGCAGCGGCCCGCCATGCAGCGCGATGCCGTTCCAGGTGATGCGCTGCATGTTCGGCATCCAGGCATCGTCATACATGGTCGAGTGGTGGTCCTTGTCCTTCTCGACGACGGCGAAGACGCCGGCCGGCGTCTCGCGCCCGGCGGTGCCGGTCGAGACCGGCGCGCGCAGGATCCAGCCGTCGGCGTCGTAGAAAGTGACCTGCTGGCTCTTGATCGACACGATCGCCATGATCGGCTCGCCGGCCTCCCGCGGCGCCACCGCCTCGGCCGGCTGGCGCGCCTGCTTGGCCGCGGTCGCCGGATTCACCAGCGCAAGTACGGCCAGCGTCGCAAGCGCTATCGTGCAGGGAGAGGCCCAACGCCGCATCGCCAGGGTGGATTGCGCCGTCGTCAGTCGGTTTTTCATGCCATGCCCCGGTCGAAATGCCAGTCCGCGCTCATGTCGATTACGTCTTAGATTGCGATCTATGGATTAAGAAATCGCAGCCGCCATACGTTCCGTCTGTGGCGATATTCGGCACGTTCCGGCGACAAATCTCTCATATACGACGGCTCGCACGGGCGGAAGGGTGGCTCGCGGCCAAGGCTGGCCTGAGGCTGGTGGTCTATCGCTGCGGCAGAATGTCCGCCCTGGAGGGGGCGGATCCGCCGGTTTTTGTCCCCATTGCGGACATGGAGCGCCCCGGCGATCATAATCCTGGTCACGCGATGCGGCCCGAAACCGGCATATATTCTCTGGACCGGCAGGCTTGGATTGAGAAAGGTGGCTAGACCCCCAGCACCTTCCGGCCGAACCTCAGCCGTAAGCGCAACTGCAGGGCGCGCACATTCACGACCGTCAGCGGCCTCGCCGCGAGGCAACCGCCGGCGTCGGCGAAGCGGTTGACGTCAAGGCTGCCTCTCCAAAGGAGACGAGTTGCAGCCTCTCCTCATCCCATAAGGTCAGCCGCACGGTCCGCAAGCTCTGGAGCAGCGTAATCCGCCCGACGCCGGCGAGCTGCGGATGGTCCCGCAACACGTCCGGCAGGCGATAGCAGGGAATTCGACTGCACAAATGATGGATGTGGTGGACGCCGATATTTGCCGTGAACCATCGCAGGACACCCGGCAATTGGTAGTGCGAGCTGCCGTGCAGCGCAGCGTCGTGAAAATTCCAGGTCTCGTCGTGGGACCAGTAGGTGTGCTCGAACTGGTGCTGGACGTAGAACAGCCAGACACCGATCGACGCCGCCAGAACGACGATCGGCAGGTGTACCAGCAGGAATGGCCCATAGCCGACCAGCCAAATCATCGCGGCGACGAGAATCGCGATCGCGACGTTCGTGCCCATTGTACTCAGCCAGGGCTTCCAGCCGCCGCGCATCAGCCCGACCGGCAATCGATGCTTCAAGATGAACAAATACGTGGGACCTACGCCAAACATCACGACGGGATGCCGATACAAACGATACAGCATCCGGCGCCATCGCGATTGGTCGCGAAACTCGCGCACGGTCAACGTATCGATGTCGCCCGAGCCCCTGTGATCGAGATTGCCGGAGTTCGCATGATGGCGGGCATGGTTTTGCCGCCAGTAATCGTATGGCGTCAGTGTCATCACGCCGATAGCTCGGCCGACCCAGTCGTTCGCAACGCGGCCGCGGAAGAACGAGCCATGTCCGCAATCATGCTGGATCATGAACAGACGGACCAGCAAACCCGCCGCGGGCACCTCGAGCAGCAGAGCAAACCAATAGCCGTGGTCAAGAGCGGCCCAGATCAGAGCCCAGATGACGCAGAGCGGCACCGCCGTGATCGCCAGTTCGAGAACACCGCGCGCACTGTCGGGCTCGCGATAGCGGGCGAGCAACTGCGCCGACGCGCGGATCTCCGGCGTTCCTTGAGTCATTTCTGGTCTGCTCCCGATGTCCACCGAAGAAGTACTGTTATCGCCCACGGACGCCTCCGGCAGCAGTTCTGAGGTCGTGCCCCGCACGCGCTCATATTGATCCGTGCCAGGATGTCCTGCTGAGCAATATTGCTCACGCCGGGAGCCGGCGTTGTCGCCGAATTTGCCTGCCCCCATGACACACCGCGACTGAGATGGGAAGGGGCAGGTCGGACGCATTCGCCGGTCGGCCGGCGATTTTCCGGGAATGTGAGCAATATTGAACAGAGGCTGACACGCGAGCGCGGCATGCTCATCGCGACGCAGCCGGCGAATCGGCTGTCGTCGGCGGCGGCTTCGGGTCCAGCATACCCCGCCATATGGGCAGGAGCTTCATATGTCCGAGGTCTATGCTCGTCCAGAACCGACGCTGATTCCGATACCCCGGCCACTCTGCCCGGCGTGTCGGAGCCGCATGACGCTGATCCACGTCGGGGCAGGTTGCGACGGTCCCAATCTGCGAATCTTCGAATGCTCAAAGTGTGGGAACGTCCACAAAATATCCATGGACGATCCGATGAGATCAGCCAGGTAGCAGCTGAAGGGAAACGCGCGAGGAAGCGGCCCCAGCACGGGGGTGCGAACCAGGGCCGCCATTCATCGGATATGATGAGTGGGCATCACATCCGGTCGCCATCATCAAGTAGCCCCGGCGACGTTCGTTCCAGGCAGACTCTCACGACGCACGCCTACCAGCGTTTGCGCCAAACGCCGCCCCAGCTTCCGCCCCACCCACTTCGTCCGCGGACGAGCCCGATGACCATCAGCAGCAAGACTGCGCCGACCGCAGCGTCGATGATCTGCGAGACGATCCCCGAACCGAGATGAATTCCCAGTTGTGGGAATATCCAGCTCGCAATGAAAGCCCCCGCTATTCCCACGACGAGATCGCCGACCAGGCCCAAGCCCGTGCCCATGACGACCTGGCCCGCAAGCCAACCGGCCGCGATGCCCACAGCCAATATGACGAAGAGGCTTTCACCAGATATGTTCATTTTCACATCCTCACCAACGGACGACCAAGCGGTGTTCCGTCACCGGTCAGACTAGACCTGAGCAAGGGCGGATGATGTGCAAAACTGCTCAGATGCCGATCGCGTGATCGGTGCGCGGCTCACGATCGATTGCGGACCATTCCTTCAAAGCTGAGCAATTCTGCTCTGCGGCAGAGCGAGCCAACCGATAGAGTCTCTAACGGCCGTCCTCCGACCGGCACGACGAGCCTCGTCGGCAAGTGACCGGCTATGCCTCTGCAGGTTCGTCCAGGAGATCTCATCTTGACCATCAGAACAACGCGGACCACCGTTTCGTTCGCCAATCCCTTCGTCCTTCAGGGCCTGGAGGGCGCTCAGCCCGCCGGTGAATATGTCGTCCTCACTGACGACGAGCAGATCGAAGGGTTGTCGCGGATCGCCTATCGGCGCGTGGCGACGCTGTTTCAGACGCCCGCGAGGTCTGCCTCCCAACTGCTGATCCAGTCTTACGCGATCAGCCAAACGGAGCTGGATGCCGCACTCATGAAGGACCGGCATCAGACGGTCGTACGGCATTGAGCGCAGGCGGGCGCATGGCGAGCCGGCCGAAGCCGCCGCCACAATTGCCTGGTCGGGATCACCGGCAGGCCCGGGGGTGGGAGCAAGATTTGCCTAACGCGCCCGGCCCCGGCCCTGCTAAACTGAAGGTCCTTCCACCAGGTTTTTGACGGCGTCATGCCAAAAGCGGCGAAAAGCGTGTTCGACCCAAAACTCTTTCTCGCCAAGGTCGGCGACGGCAAAGCCATATTGAATTTCGACAAGAACCAGGTCGTGTTCTCGCAAGGCGACGCCGCGGATACCGTTTTCTACATCCAGAAGGGGAGGATCAAGGTTCTCGTCGTCTCCGAGCAGGGCAAGGAAGCCGTGGTCGGGATCATGGAGCCCGGACAATTCTTCGGCGAGGGCTGCCTGAACGGCCATCCCTTGCGGATTTCGACAACGGTGGCGATGGAGCAGTGCGTGATCACGTCCATCGCGAAATCAGCGATGCTCGCCGCCCTCAAGGACGAACCAAAGTTCTCCGAGTTGTTCATGGAGTATCTGCTCAGTCGAAACAGCCGCATCGAAGAAGACCTGATCGACCAGTTGTTCAATTCGAGCGAGAAGCGGCTTGCGCGTCTTCTCCTGCTCCTGGCGAATTTTGGCAAGGATGGCGCCACTCAGCCCATCTCGGCGCAGGTCAGCCAGGAAACGCTCGCAGAGATGATCGGGACGACCCGATCCCGCGTCAGCTTTTTCATGAACAAATTTCGCAAGCTCGGCTTTATCACCTACAACGGCAAGATCGAGGTTCACAGTTCCCTCCTGAACGCGGTCTTGTATGACAAGCCTGAGATCGTGAGGGAGGACTGAGACAGTTGGAGGCAAGAGCGCCTCAAGCCGTCTCCTGCAACGATTGAAGGTACCCCATGAAAAAGCCGACCACGCAAGTCGAAGAGATCGCGCCGAGAATCATTCAAAGGGCTGACGTCGCACCGACCGATGGCTTCTCGCTTGTGGTCGACGGCCACTTCAAGACCCGTTACGACAGCGAAACGGCTGCCCGAGAAGCCGGCGCCGAGCTGCTCGGCAGGTTCCCGATGTTGCAAATCCTGGTCTACGATGCTGCGACCGGGGTGCGGTCGCCGCTGCAATAGATTTCCGGGGCGACCAGGCCCCGCATCGGGTGTCGTTGCGAGCCCCTGCGCGAAGCGTTCGTGAGGCCCCGGGAATGCACGATCATCCTTTCTTGGGACGATCGGACGGGGTGTCGGAGATGATGCGGCGCAGGCGTATTGCTTCAGCAAAGCTGTCGGATGGCTGCCTTTGCGGTGCAGGACGGTTCTCGGGCTCGTCGGGCTCCGGCGATCCCTGGACGGAGAGCAGCGCTTCGCTGTCGCGGTCCAGGCGTTTGTCAGAACCCGACGCGTCGAGCGTATGGCCGACCAACTCGCCCGAGAGACGATAGATATTGTTCCCCCGGAGATCGTAGACCTTCTTGCCGGTGAGGTCGAAGATCGATGTGCCGTTCAGAACGCCGGCGCGGATTCCCCTGTTGTTGAATATGTATCCGCTCACCACACATCTCCCATCGACAGCCCTTTGGCGGTACGCCGGCGACCGCCTATCGGGTCGCAACCCGGCCTTTCGCCTCTTCCTCGGCCAGACGCATCATGAGCCATTGCCGCCGGACCTCGTCTTTGGCCAGATCGATCTGCCGTCTGAAGATTTTGAGGTTTTCGAGGTGGATGAATTCTTCCAGGTCCTCCATTCGGGGGCACTCGCTCAGGTTGGTGGCCTCAGATCGTGACTGGCGAGCCAGCGGACCGCGGCCGATGTCATCGGATCGGTTTCGACCGCGGCAGCACGAAGGTGATGGCAGGCGGCACACGCGAACGTTCCGATGTCAAAAGCGGATGAGCCGGGAATCCTCGCCAAGCTCATATGTTCGCCGCACCTGGGACAGCGCGGCCGCCGGTTTGGTACGAGGGACGGACCGAATGAGTGGGAATGTTGCAAATGCATGCGATGCACCCTCGGGATCAGGCGGGAGCGTTACAGCACTCTCAGTCACCGATAGATGCCGATAAGGGGCGGTGATGAAGCCAGCATGGGCCGCCGGGTCCAAAGTTACTGGTCAATATAGCTCGCTCGAGCAAAGTTCCCGCCCGACTGGAACCCGGCCGCCTCGGCAGACATCGCGGCTAGACGCCCAGCGCCTTCCGGTTGAAGGTCCGCAGGAGGCGCAGCGACAGCGTTCGCACATTCGCGACATTGAGAAGCCACGCCGCGGCGGCGTAAGCGAAACCGCCCGCAAGGCTCACGATGATCAGCGCGACGAGGCCGGTGCCGTCGACCTGCGATCGCGCGATCAGGATCGCAGCCGCCATCGCTGCGGCGGAGGCGGCAACGCCGGCGAGACGGTTGACGTCGAACGGCACGGGATGGGCGCGGTGCATCAGCATGACGGCGACGACGAAGCCGATCGCCTCGGTCGCAAGCGTCGCCAGCGCGGCGCCGTTGAGACCGTAGCCTGCGACCAGTACAAACATCAGCGCGACGCTCACCACCAGCGTGAGGAACGACTGCGCCGCCAGCATGAAGGGCCGTTCGGCGAGCTGAAAACTGATCTGGACGTAGAACTGATTGGCAATGCCGAAGAAGCGGGCGAGCACCAGGGTCGGCAGCAGCGCCGACACGCCGGCGCGGAAATCGACGCCGACCAGCGTGCCTGCGACCTGATCCGCGGCGAGCGCCAGCCAGATCGCGACGGGTGCGACGACGACGAGCAGCAGCTCGAGACTCTCGCTCAGCCGCTCGCGCGTGGTCTCATTGTTCTTCTCCGACAGCGATCGGAACACGAGCGGCACGGTCGCCGCGGCGACGCTGGAGGCGATCATCACCATGAACTGGCGCGGCAGATCGGCGGCGACGCCAAAGATGCCGGCGGCGTCCTTGCCGAGGAGATAAGCGACGATGAGACGGTCGCAGGTCGAGTACAGCGCGACCGAGAGACCGGCCAGCGTCAGCGGCAGGCCATAGCGCGCCAGCTGCATGAACTGGCTACGCTGGAATGCGATCCTGGTGCGGTCGCCGACGAGATTGAGGATGATGCCGGCCAGCGAGCCTAGCCCGAACGCCGCGAGCAGGCCCATGCCACCCCAGCCGAGCCAGATCCCGAAGAGACCGAAGCCGACGCTCGATACGCTGCGCACGATCGAAATCGCCGCGAACCGGTAGGGGCGCAACTTGGCGCGCTCGAACTCCTGGCCGACATCGACCGCATTGGCCATGATCGCGACGAACATGCTGGCGAGCAGCAGCTCGACGCTGACGTCGCTGCGGAACAGGAAGACCAGCGGGGTCGTGGCACAGAGCACCGCGACCGTGAGCCCGAAGGCGACCATCGCCGTGCCGCGAAAGTCCACCTCCGCCGACATCGCCTGATAGCGGGACACCGACAGCTTGATCCAGGCGAAGAAGATCGCGCCCAGAATGCCGGCAAGGCTGATGCCGACGACATAGACGCCGTACTCTGCGGGCGTCAGCAGCCTCGTGTAGGCGGTGACCGCGAAGAAGCCCACCGCCGCAGGCAGGATGTAGGCGACCAGGTAGATGGAGAAATGGCGGTTCAGCATGCGGGCACGGGACCGGAAGCGGTCATGCGAGTTTGGCGGCCGTTAATCAGTCGGACCTTGGCGTGGCGATCGACTGCGCCGCAGCATCCCCGAAGAGTGTCACATAAGTCTGCAAATCGGGCCGCGAATGGAGCCACGCGGCGGGTTTCGCGCGTTAGCGTTAAATTTGCCCTTTCCCCGAACCGGCTGCTGCGATCACGGAAAAGAAACCATGATCCAGGCGTCTTGCGACCTTTTCCAGCGCATGACCGCGCCGGAACAGCGATGCAGCGACCCGGGCGTTGACGCCCCGGATGTCCGGCAAAGGTTAACCCAACACGACGAAACCCCGGCGTCGCACGGCGCCGCTTGGTACGATGGCGCGTTGGTTCCCAAAGGAATGCCGTGGCCAGGATCGACAGACGCGAATTCCTTCTCGGCACCGCCGCAACGCTTGCGGCGGGCGCATCCGCGTCGGCCTTGCCGGCGTCGAAACTTGCCCGGCGCCGTCCCGGCTTTGGCGCTGCGGCAACGCTCTGGGACCTGCAGGCCGATCCGCGGCTCGGCGAAGCCATCAGCACCTATTGCACGCAGGTCGTGCCGGTGCTCGAGCTGAAATGGCCGATGCTGCGGCCGAACGCACACACGTTTGCGTTCGAACGCGCCGACGCGATCCTGGATTTTGCGCAGGCGAACGATCTGACGATGCGCGGCCACGCGCTCGCCTGGTATCACGACATTCCGGACTGGACCAAGCAGATCAAGGACACCAAGGGCGTCGAACGCGCCTTCGTCGATCACATCGGCACCGTCGTCTCCTACTACAAGGACAAGCTGACGTCGTGGGACGTCGTCAACGAGCCGATCCCGGACAATCCGCGCGGCCCGAAAGACCGGCGCGACACGTTCTGGACGCAGCATCTCGGCAACAGCTGGATCCCGCTCGCCTTCCGCACGGCGGCCGCGGCCGATCCCTTCGTCAAGCTCGCGATCAACGAATACGACATCGAATCGGCGAAGGATTCCTTCATCGCCAAGCGTGCAGCCTACCGCAACCTGATCATGGAGCTGCTCGACCAGGGCGTGCCACTGCACGCCGTGGGATTGCAATCGCATCTGCATGCCGAGCTCGAGATCGACACGCATGGGCTGGCCGAATTCGTCACCGAGCTACGCTCGTGGGGACTGGACGTTCTCGTCACCGAGCTCGACGTCGACGATCAGAAGCTGACGGGCAATCCGGCCGAGCGCGACGCCATCGTCGCCAAGCGCGTCGACGATCTGCTGACGGCCATTTCGGCCAGTGGTCCGGTGCGCTCGATCCTGACCTGGGGCCTCTCGGATCGCTACAGCTGGATCAACGGCACCTTCGCCCGCGCGGACAAGCAGCCGAACCGTCCACTTCCGCTCGACGGCGAGTTCAAGCCGAAGCCGTTCATGGACGTCATCAGCAAGTTCACAAGGGACGTTTGAGGGCAGCTTGTTCTAGCGCGTCTTCGGCGCCTCGAACTCGGCCTCATCTCCCATATGATCGGGAGACAGGCTCGGTCCGCGACGGTCGCGCGAGCTGAGACGGAACACGTCGCGGATGTCGTCGATCGATGTCGACGAATAGGACTGGATGCAGAGCGCGACCTGCTCGGGCGCGGCGGCGTGCATCATCGCCTCGATGGCCGGACGGTCGAGGCGCGTGTCATCCCAATGCGAGACCGCGATACTCTCTTCCGTCACCCGATGCGCGGCCAGATGCTTCGGCGAATTGGCGACGAAGTGGCCGTAAAGCAGATATTCGGAGAACTTCTTCTTGCGGCACAGTGCCAGAGCCCAGCCGAGGCCCGTCGCCGCCTTGATGGCGTCAGTCATCGCACGCGCTGTGTCCTTGTCCCAGACCAGCGCGTTGCCGACATAGTCGTCGGCCGGGAACGCGCGCTCCTTGACACCGAGAAGCTGGTCGACGGTGCGCAGCCACAGCACATGCAACGGATGGTCGGCGTCGATCCCCTTGCGCGTGACGAACAGCGGCGTCTTCTCGCCGCCGGCATATTGGCCGACGTCGAATTCGCGGAAGAACAGATTGTCCGAATCCAGGATGCAGACGCGCTGCTCGGACGCATTGAGGACGCCGGCGATCTTCAGGATCTGCTGGATGTGCCAGCCGTGCACGGGCGACGACAGCAGCGACAGCCAGACGCGTCGTTTGCTGATGAACTGGAGCGCCGGCGGCAGCGCGAACAGCCATTTCGGCAAGTAGCGCGAGGCCGGAACGATGACGCGCTTGTCGGAAGCGAACCGCTCGAACAGCGGCACGTCCTCATCGTTAACGAGAACATAATGCCGCGTATATCCCGTCAGCCAGGTGTCGATGCTCTCGCTGAGCAGCGAAAAGCGTTCGATATCCTTGGCATAGCTGGCAGTCAGCAGTGCAACGGAATGCATGGAGCGTGCTCAAATGGCCATCAAGCCACAGTCATAGCCGCACCGGGAGGCGGGGGAAACTCACAACCTGAATCAAGGTAAAGTGAAACAGAGGATAACCGCCTACGATCTGGAGCGCGGCGGCAGATAGCGCACATTCTCCATCTTCAGCCGCTGGCTCTTCAACTCTTCGACGAGCCGGTCGCGGACGCTGCGAAAGAAGCGCGGCGGCAGAAATCCATCCAACCATCTTCCAGACGCCGGCACGCGCGACAAATCGTTCGGCCAGAACTGAACGTTGCACTCGGAGATGACGATCCACGAATCCCCGGAGAGATCGAGATGCCGGCGAACCTGATCGGGAATCTTGACCGCGGTCTGATCCGCACGGGGCGGCTTGGTGCTGACTGGCAGATAGATGACCTCGCTGAGAAGCGCCGGTTCGTCGGCTGCCTGTTGCGGCCGGGGATCCGGCCGGACTTTGACGAGGACGATGCAGACAGGCCGATCCTTCCGAGGCTGCTTGCGATCAGCCCACTGGTAATCGAAGCGAACAACCATGCCCGGTTCAGGTGCCGGCAGTTGCTCGCTCAAGCGGTCACCTAGTCGAGCAGCTTGTCGAGATGGTCATGCCGGGAATCCATCTCGACGCTTGCCAAATCCTCGGCCAAGTCGGCCGGCAACTCACCGATCCTGTAGACCCTCGCGCTGGCGGCTTGTTCGAGGCGGTTGAACTCGTCGATAGACATCATGACGTGCCGCCGCCGACCGCGGTGGGTGATCGCAATCGGCGCAACGAGAGCCGCGTCCTGAACCTCGCCTAACCGCCTTTGGAGGTCTTGCGCACTGAATTCCTTCAGATTTCGCATTTGTCACCGAAAGACATCAAAACCGCGGAATATGTAATTCATGCCGTTCATGTATACAATGGCGACGTCGCAAGTGCCAAAAAGTCTCAAGATATGAGGCACTTAACTCTAGCCATCCGACGGCAGTCCCTGCTCGATGGCGCGAAACCGCAGCGGCGCCAGGGCGGAGGCGCGCTGCCACCAGTCGGCGACGCGGTCGTCGAGCGCGGTCGTGCCGCGGCCCCGGCCGGGAAAGATCCGGATCTGCTGGACCGGCTCGGCCTCGAACCCCTTGCCCTTGCGCGTGATCCTGATGACCGCGCCTTCGCGGTCCCGCTGGGTCAGCGGCACCAGAAGGCGGCCGCGCGGACGGAGCGACTGGAGCCAGAGCGGATGCGGATGCGAGAAGCCGGCATGCACGATGATCACATCGGCGGGCGCGCCGATATCCTCGCACCCGTCGCCGTGGACGACCTCGACATTGCGATAGGCGCGAAGATAGTTCGCGGCACGAACCGCAAGCCGCTCGTCGCATTCGATTGCACGCACCCTGCCCTTCGGACCGACGATCCTGGACAGCACCGCCGAGAAATAGCCGAGCCCGCAGCCGATCTGGACCACCCGGTCCTTCTCCCCGACGTCGAGCAAATCGATGAAATGCGCCCACAGGCTCGGCAGACCGGTGTCGAGCTTGCGGCGCGCGTCGATCGCGACCAGCACATTGTCCTGGAGATGGACGGGATCGGCGTCGGGTGTCAGCCGGTAGCTGCGCGCCGCCTCGCTCTTGATGCGCCAGGGTCCTTTCGCCAGAAAATCCTCGCGCGGCACGGCGGCGAGCGCTTCGAGCAGGCGCTTCGAGGAAATCCGCTCGCGCTTTGCGATTCTTTCGACGTAACGCGCACGCGCGGCGGCGAGATCGCTCATGTCAGGGATCGGCCCGTTCACGAACGGGCGCGTCCACCCCGAGCTCGTTGACCAGCTGCATCGCCTGCTTCAGGTCCGGCGTGTAGAACCCCTCGCTGAACTTGCCGACGATCGGCACGAGCAGGAGACTTGCGTGCTCGCGCTTGCCGGCCTCGAGCGACAGGCGCGCAAGGCTGACGGCGGTGCGAAGCTCCCAGGACAGCGCGCCCTGCTTGCGCGCGATCTCCAGCGACAGGCCGAACAGATCCTCGGCCTCCTGCACCGAGGCCGGGTCGCCGTCCGACAGCGTGATCTCGCCTTGCAGGCGATAGACCTCGGCGAGATAGGAGTGATCGCCGGTCCTTCTGGCGGTCGCGAGCGCACCGTCCAGCGCGCGCAAGGCGGCATCCCGCATCCCGACCTTGGCGTAGGCTTCCGCGAGCAGGCAGCGGAACCAGCAGCCGGCGAGCCAGGAATCCATCGCCTCATACTCGTCGAGGCCGAAGCGCATCTGGCTGAGGCCTTCGTCGGCTTCGCCGAGCTGGGTCAGCGCCCAGCCGCGCAGGATCGCCGCCTGCTGCTTCCAGTGCAGGAAATTGTGCTCGGTGGCGATGATCATGGCGCGGTTGGCGTGGTCGCGCGTGCCCTCGACGTCGCGCAAATGCTGGCAGAGATAGGCGCCGAACACGAGCGCGAAGGCGAGCGTGAAGGGATGGCGGATCTTCTCGGCGTTCGCGATCGCCTGCTCGCTGTGCTGGCGCGCCGCGTCGGGCCGGCCGAGGAACCACAGGAGATAGCCGAGATAGGACAGCGAGACCACGCCGGGATCGGTGCCGTGGCGCTCCATCAGATCGGAGTGCAGATCGGGGCTGTAGAGGTTGATGCAGCGGTGCAGATGATGCTGCGAGGCGGCGAAGCGGCCGCGATAGAGCATGGTCATCGCGATCGAGCGATGCGCCTCGATCAGATAGCCGGTCTGCTGTGCCGGCTGCGTCCGTTCGTTCAGCCGCTGGCGCTTGGCGAACTTCAACAGCTCGACGCTGAGATCGTGCGCGCGGGTAAGATCGGCGCGGATGAAATGGCAGACCCAGAGGCCGCGCGTGGCGGCAAAGGCTTTTTCGTCGTCGTCGAGCTGCTGGCCGAGCTCGAGCGCGCGGATGTAATTCTCCTCGACCTCCTGCACGGCATAGCCCTTGGCGGCGATCAGCGCGTTGCCGAGCGCGATGCGCAGCTCGAGCTCCATCTCGTCGGCGCCCTGCATGCGCGCATTGGCCTGCACGACGCTGAGGCCGCGGCGCAGATGGCCGATCGCCTCGAGATTGGCGCCGCTCTTGGCTGCCTGCTTGCCGGCCTTGAGCCAGAAGCTCGCGGCCCCCTCGCTCTGGCCGGATTCGGTCAGATGATGGGCGAGCAGCTCCGGCTCGCGCTCGGTCTTCTCCGGATACATCTCGGCAAGCACCTGCGCGATGCGGGCATGAAGCTTGCGCCGCTCGCTGTGCAGCAGGCTCGCATGCGCGGCGTTCTGGATCATCACGTGCTTGAACGAGTAGAGCGCATCCGGCGGATGGCCGCGGCGCATGATCAGCCCGGCTTCCTCCAGATGGTTGAGCGCGGCCTCGATCTGCTCCGCCGACGTGTCGGCGACGGCCTGAAGCGTCTCGTAGGAGAACTCGCGGCCGATGGTGGCGCCGATCTGAGCGATCCGCTTGAACGGGCCCATGCGGTCGAGCCGCGCCATCAGCGAATCCGTCAGGGTTGCCGGGATCGCGAGCTGCCGCCACGGGCCCGACAGCACGTAGCGCCCGTGCCGCTCGGTCAGGAGGTTGGATTCGAGAACGGTCTTGGTCAGCTCTTCCAGGAATAACGGCACGCCGTCGGTCTTGACGATGATCTCCTCGACGACCTCCTTGGGCAGCTCCCGTCCGGCGACGCGCTCGACCAGCGTCGCGCGCAGCTGCCGGCTCAGGCGGTTCAGCACCAGGGTGGTGATGTGCGAATGCGCGTTCCAGCTGGGCTGGAATTCGGAGCGGGCGGTGATGACGACCAGGATCGGCCGGTTCTGCACCCGGTCGACGAGGAGATCGATGACCTCGCGGGAGGTCGGATCGATCCAGTGCAGGTCCTCGAACGCGATCACCAGCGGCATCTCGCGCGCGAGGCCGAGGAAGTGATTAACCAGCGCCGCGACCGTCGCATCCTTCTGCTGCTGCGGCGACAGCTCGAGCGGCGGATAGCGGTCTCCGGTCGGTATGGACAACAGCGCGGCAAACAGCGGCGTGACCTGCTCGATGTCACCATGCGCGGCGGCGATCGCGGTCTCCAGGCTCGCCAGCGACAGCGCGGACGCATCCTCGCGGTCGAGGCCGAGCGAGAATTTGAGTTGCTCGGCGAACGGATAGAACGCGGTGGACGTGTAGTAGGGCGAGCACTGGAACGAGACCTGTCCGTGGCGGTCGCCCGCGATCCGCTCGAAAATTTCCTGGATGACGCGCGACTTGCCGATGCCGGGCTCGCCGAACTTGACCACGACCTGGCCGTCGCCGTCCTTGGCCTGCTGCCAGCGCCCCATCAGCAGCGCGATCTCCTCCTCGCGGTTGACGAGCGGGGTCAGCCGCGTGCCCATCGCGGCGGCGAAGCGGGTCTCCACCCGCGAGGCGCGCACCACGTGCCAGGCCTGCGCTTTCTCCGAGATGCCCTTCAGCGCATGGACGCCGAGATTGCGGTAGTCGAACTTCCCCTTCAGCAGCGACTGGGTCGAAGCGGAAATCACCACGCCGTTGGGCGGCGCCAGGCCTTGCAGGCGCGCGGCGAGATTGACGGTTTCTCCGACCGCGGAGTCGCGCTCTTCGGTGCCCTGTCCCACGAGGTCGCCGACCACGACGAGACCGGTCGCGATCCCGATGCGGACGGCGGGCGAGTGGCTGAGCGCGCCACGCGGCTCGATCGCGCGTGCGGTCGACAGCACCCGCACGATCTCGAGCCCCGCACGCACCGCGCGCTCGGCGTCGTCCTCATGTGCGGTCGGATAGCCGAAATAGACCAAAATACCGTCGCCGACGAACCGGGCGGCAAACCCCTCGTAATGCTTGACCACGCGGACGCAGGTCTCGCGGAAGCTCGCGATCATGTCGCGCACGTCTTCCGGATCGAACTGCGCCGAGAGCGAGGTGGAATCCACCATGTCGCAGAACATGGTGGTGAGCTGGCGCCGTTCGGCTCCGACCTCCACCCGGGTCGGCGGACGCGCCGCCGCTGCGGCGGGCGCCTCCGCCGTTTCAGCCCGGAACAGCGCCGCCATCGCCCGCTGGAGCCGCTTGCGATCGCCAAGCGGCAATCCGAGCTCGACCAGGTCGGATTCGGTAAGATCCCCCATGACATCGAGATCGAGACGGTGCTGCGCGAAGAGATCGGAGTAGTGCGCAAGGCCGATACCTTCGAGCCAGCGCTTCAGCCCGCCTTCCGCTCCCGTGCCCGGCTCATTCTCCAGCATGGTGATTCTGCCCAACCATCACTCCGTCGAAGGGCTTTAGGCCCCTCAACCACAGATTTTGGGGCCCGAACTTCACCTCAGACTGGACGCGTTCCCTAACTTCTAGGAAGAATAGCTCAATCAGATCAAAAAGGAATGGCATTGTCGGACATTGCATCCGGAGCGGGATCGGTCGGCGCGAGCGGCGAAACGAAGATCTTTTCCCATATCGGCAGCCTTCTCGACTTCTACGCCCGCAGGACGCCCGCGGCGCCCGCCCTCCTCGCCCCTGGCCGGCCGGCCCTCACCTACGGCGCGCTTGGCGAGCGGACGCAGGATCTGGTTCGCACGCTGCGCGGGCTCGGCATCGCTCCGGCTGACCGGATTGCGGTTGCGCTGCCGCGCGGCGCCGACAGCGCGCTTGCACTGATCGCGGTCGCCTCGGCCGGCGCCTGCGTCCCCGTCAATCCCGATCTGACCGCGGACGAGCTGCAACGCTATTTCAGCGAATTGAAGCTGACGGCACTCGTCACCCGGGCCGACATGAACTCGTCCAGTCGCGACGTCGCCAGGGCGCTCGATATCGCGGTGATCGATTTCGTGCCGGGGCCGACAGACGATCTCGGCGGCTGCACGTTCGTGGGCCCCACGATCGGTCCGGCGCGCACGAGCGGCGCCTCGCGCGGCGACGATGATGCGTTCATCCTGTTGACGTCGGGCACGGCGGCGCGGCCGAAAATGGTGCCGCTCACGCATCGCAATGTGTGCCTGTCCGCCACCAATGCCGGCCGCGTGCTGTCGCTCACATCCCATGATCGCCTGCTCAACGTCCTGCCGCTGTTTCACGCCCATGGTCTGATCTCGGGCCTCCTGACGGCGCTGGCCGCGGGCTCCAGCGTGATCTGCACCGACGGTTTCGACGCCTTGTCCTTCTTCGGCTGGATGCGGGAGCTGCAACCGACCTGGTACACGGCGGTGCCGACCATTCATCGCGCGCTGCTGACGGCGGCCGAAGCGAATCCGGACCGCGCCCGGGCCTCGTCGCTGCGCGTGATCCGCTCGGCCTCTGCCTCGCTCGCGCCCGCGATCCTCGGCGGACTGGAGGCGACGTTCGGCGTTCCCGTGCTCGAGACCTACGGCATGACGGAAGCGGCCTCGCAGATCGCGGCCAATCCGTTCGAGCTGCGCAAGGTCGGATCGGTCGGCCGTGCCGCAGGGCCCGAGATCGCGATCATGGACGAGATGGGCCGCGCGCTTGCGAGCGGCGAGCACGGCGAGATCATGCTGCGCGGAGCGAACATGACGCGTGGCTATTGCAATGACGAGGCGGCGACGCAGGCCGCATTCCGCAACGGCTGGTTCCGGACCGGCGATCTCGGCTATCTCGATGCCGACGGTTATCTCTTCATCGTCGGCCGCATCAAGGACGTCATCAATCGCGGCGGGCAGAAGATCTCGCCGCTGGAGGTGGAAGAGATCCTGCTCAGCCATCCGGCAGTGCTGGAGGCCGGCGTCTTTGCCGTTCCGCACCCAAAGCTCGGCGAGAACGTCGCCGCCGTTGTGGTATTGCGCGCGAATTCCGAGGCGACCTCGGACCAGTTGCGCCAGTTCGCGCGAAAGCGTCTCGCGGCCTACAAGGTGCCGAGCCTGATCCGCGGCGTGGCGGCGCTGCCGAAGGGCGCCAGCGGCAAGGTCAAGCGCAATGCACTGGCCGATCTGATCGCGACGGCAGAGGACGCCGACGCGGCGCGCCTGCCGCGCACCACACTGGAAACGCAGCTCGCGGAGATCTGGGCCGGTCTGCTGGAGCTGCCGCAGGTCGGCATCGATCAGGACGTCTTCGCGCTCGGTGCGGATTCGCTCGCGGTGACGCAGATGCGCTCGCGCCTGCGCGAACGCTTCAACGTCGACTTCTCGTTCGAGGACATTTTCGATTGCGCCACGGTCGCCGCGCTTGCGGCCCGGCTGGAGACCGCCGCAACCCATCGCGAAGCGGCGCTGCCGGCCTGGCGCCGGGCCCTAGCTGCGACAGCAGACGCGCCGCTGTCGTTCCAGCAGCAGCGGATGTACGTACTCTCGCGGCTCGATCCAACGGGCTACAACTATAATGTCGTCGAAGTCGCGCTTCTCAAAGGCCTGGTCGACGTCGCCGCGCTTTCTGCGAGCCTCACCGCGATCTGTGCCCGCCATGAGGCGCTGCGCTCGGTCTTCATCGAACGGCAAGGCGAGCCGGCGCAGCTTGTGCTGCGATCGCCGCCAAAATTCGAGCGGATCAAGCTCAAGCCCTGCCCTGCGGACAAGCAGGCCGCGGTGATCCGGCGCGAGGCGCTCAAGCTCGCGCAATATAAGTTCGACCTGGCGCACGAGCCGCCACTGAAGGTCACGCTGCTGTCGTTCGACAAATCCAGCCACGCGCTGGTGGTCAATTTTCATCACCTCGTCACCGATGGCTGGTCGCAGCGGCTGTTCTGGGAAGAGCTCGCCGCTCATTATGCCGCGGCACGCAAGAGCAGCGTTGCGGCGCTGCCCTCGCCCACTTTCCAGTATCGCGACTTTGCGCTGTGGCAGCAGAGCTGGGCGCGAACGCCGGCAGCAAAGGAGCAGCTCGATTACTGGCGGGCGCAACTCGACGGCGTCACCACGCTGCCGCTGCGGACCGACCGGCCACGGCCGGAGATCTGGAGCGGTCACGGCGCCCGTCACTATTTCGAATTCTCCAGGACCCTCTCGGGCGATGTCCGCGCGCTGAGCCAGGACCAGGGCGTCACGCCCTTCATGACCCTGCTCGCGGTGTTTCAGTGCCTGCTCTTCCGTCACACCTCGCATGAGGATGTCGCGACTGGATCGCTGATCGCCAACCGCAACCAGATCGAGAGCGAGCGCCTGATCGGGCTGTTCGCCAACACCCTGATCCTGCGCAACGATTTTGGCGGCGATCCGAGCTTCGGCGAAATGTTGCGGCGGATGCGACAGGTCACGCTGGATGCCTACCGCAATCAGGACCTCCCGATCGAGGAGGTGCTGCGCGCGCTCCAGATCGCACGCCGGAGCGACGGCAATCCGCTGTTCCGCATCATGTTCATCCTCCAGAACGCCTCGATCGAGGCGGCACGTTTCCCCGGCCTGTCGACGCGGCGGCTGGAGGTCGATCCAGAAGTGGCGCGCTTCGACATCACGCTCGAGCTGGTCGAGGCCGACGGGCGATTCACCGGGTTCTTCGAGTACGCCACCGATCTGTTCGACGCGGTCACGATCGAAGACATGGCTGCTCAATTCAAGACCCTGCTCAAGGCCGTCATCGCCAATCCGGAACAGCGCATCTCGCGCCTGCCGCTGCTGACCGAAGCCGAACGCCGGCAATTGCTGGCGAAAGGCCACGGCGTGCCGGCCAATTTCACCACGCGCGGCAACTTAAGCGAACGCTTCGACCGTCAGGCCAGGACGACGCCGAACGCTGTTGCGGTGTCGGATGGACACACGTCCCTGAGCTATCGCGAGCTGGCCCGGCGCAGCCAGGCGGCTGCGCGCTGGCTGGCCCGCGAAGGCGTCGGTGCCGAGAGCGTGGTCGCCTTGCTCGCGGAGCGCGGACCCGATCTGCTCGCCGCAATGATCGCGGTGCAGCGCGTGGGCGCGGCCTTCCTGAACCTCGATCCCGACCAGCCGCCGGCGCGGCTTGCGACCATTCTCGGATCGAGCTGCGCCCGTGTGCTGCTGACCGGGCGCGCCCAATCGGCCATGGTCGAGGCGCTGCTCGAGCCGCTGGTCGAGCGCATCCAGGTGGCCGAGCTCGAAGACGCGATCGCGCCAGGGGCGACCAAGCCGGCCCGCGCCGCGCGGCGCGCAGCATCCAGCCTCGCCTATCTCATCTATACGTCCGGCTCCTCCGGCGCGCCGAAGGGCGTCATGATCGAGCAGCGCGGGCTGTCGAACCATCTGGCGTCGCTGATATCAGGGCTGAACTTCTCGGCCAGGGATGTGATCGCGCAGACCGCGCCGCAGAGCTTCGTCATCTCGGTCTGGCAGTTCCTCGCCGGGCCGATGGTCGGCGCCCGCGTGCACATTTGCCGCAGCGTGATCGTGCAGGACCCGATCCTGCTCGCGCGGGAGATCGAGCGCGAGCACATCACCGTGCTCGAGATCGTCCCGTCGCTGCTGCGGGTGATTCTCGATCGCATGGACGAGGCACAGATCCAGCGCGCCTTTGCAAAGCTCCGTCTCCTGATCTCGACCGGCGAACCGCTGCCGGTCGATCTCTGCCGCGCCTGGTTCGCCCGCTGCCCGAAGGTGCCGCTGATCAATGCCTATGGTGCGTCGGAATGTTCCGACGACGTCTCCCTGCATCGCCTGACAAAGCCGCCGGCGGCCGCGACGGGCAACGTTCCGGTCGGCGCGCCGCTGCCGAACACCCAGCTCTATGTGCTCGACGCCAACCTTGAGCCGCAGCCGGTCGGCGTGACCGGCGAGCTCTGCATTGGCGGCGCCGGCGTCGGACGCGGCTATATCAACGATCCCGCGCAGAACAAGCAACGCTTCCTGCCCGATCCGTTCTCGCGCCAGGCTGCCAGCCGGCTGTACCGGACCGGCGACCTCGCCCGCCGCCGCGCCGACGGCACAATCGAGTGCCTCGGCCGCGCCGATCATCAGGTCAAGGTTCGCGGCTACCGCATCGAGCTCAAGGAGATCGAGAACGCGCTGGCCGACCATCCGAGCGTGCGCGCCGGCATCGTCGAGCCGCGCCGCGAGGCCAGCGGCGATGTCAGGCTGATCGCCCATATCGTCGCACGGCCCGGCAGTCGGGTCAGCGCCAGCGAGTTGCGCGAATTCCTGAAGGGCCGGCTGCCCGGCCACGCCATCCCGTCCGCATTCCTGTTCCTGGATCAGGTGCCGCTCAACGCCCATGGCAAGATCGACCGGTCCGCGCTGCTGGCGCCCGCGCAGCAGGAAACCTCCGGGCCGGATGCGGCCGTGCCGGCGCGGCGTTTCACCGAAAAGGTGCTCTCCGACATCTGGATCGATCTGCTGAAGGTCGAGAGCCTCGGTGTCACCGACAATTTCTTCGATCTCGGCGGCCATTCGCTGCTGGCGGGCCAGGCGATGGCGCGCGTCGCCCGTGCGCTCGGCGTGTCGCTGCCGATCAAGACCATCTTCGAGGCGCCGACGATCGAGGAGCTCGCCCGTCGGGTCGACGAGGCCGTGGCGGCGAAGCCGCACAAGGCTGCCGCAAGCGTATCGCGGCTGATCGAAAGCGGCCCTCCAACGCTCTCGATCGCGCAGGACCAGATGATTCGCATCGAGCAGAACCTGCCGGGCCTGCCGCTGTTCAACCTGCCCTTTGCCCTCCGCCTCCAGGGCCCGCTCGATCCGGCCACCCTCGCCCAGGCGTTCGGCGACATCGTGCGCCGCCACGAATCGCTGCGGACCGCTTTCGGCTGGAACGGCGGGGAGCCTATCAGCCGCCTCGCCACCCCCGGCGAACTCGGGCCCGTCCTCACCGTCGAGGTCATCGGCGACGGACGGCCGCACAACAACAAGCGGCGCCAAGCCCTCGAACTCAGGAAGATCGATCTCCTGATCGAGCAGGAGACCTACACCCCGTTCGACACCGCGCGGCCGCCGCTGTTGCGGGCACGGCTGTTGCGGCTCCATGCCGACGACCACGTGCTGCTGCTGACGCTGCATCATGCCGTTGCCGACGGCTGGTCGATCGGCGTTCTGTTCGAGGAATTGTCGAGCCGCTATGCAGCGCTGGCCGGACGTCCCTCGGCGCCGCTGCCGAAACTGCCGCCGGCCTTTTCGGACGTCGCGCGCTGGCAGCGCTGGTGGTGCGGCACCGACGCCGCCCGCCGCCAGGCCGCCGACTGGACGGAGAATCTGCGCGGCGCGGCCCCAGTCTTTGACGGCGACGCAAGCCCGGGCGCATCCACCGGTTACCATCCGCTCAGGCTCGAGCCCGATCTGATCGCGCGGCTCACGGCGTTCGCCGGCCAGCAGAACGCCACGCTGTTCATGTGCCTGCTCACCGGCCTGAAGGCCTTGCTGCTGGCACGGACCGGCCGCACCGACATCTCGGTCGCGACCGCCATGGCCAATCGCGCCCAGCCGGACACCGAGCGAATCGTCGGCCCGTTCGAGAATACGGTGATCGTCCGCACGAAAATCACGCCGGATCTGTCGTTCGCGCAGGCCCTGGTCCGGGTGCGCCAGAGCGTGCTCGATGCGCATGCGCGGCAGGAGCTACCGTTCAACATGCTGGCCGACCATCTGGAGCAGGAGGGGATCGACCCGGCCGCGCTGCTCCAGGTCTATTTCACGCTGCAAAATCCGCTGCGCCAGCCGCTCGATCTGCCGGAGATTGCGGTGCAATCGATCGGAAACGTCGCGCGCGAGGGGCAGCCGGTGCTGCCGATCGACCAGACCTGGCTGTCGCTGATGCTCAAGGAGCGCCCGACCGGAATCACCGGTTCATGCAACTACAAGGGCGAACTGCTCGACGGCCGTATGGTCGGCGAGTGGATGGAGGATCTCGTCGCGCTGCTGGGGGCCGCCGCCGCCCAACCCAACACGCCCCTCGGCCGGTTGCTCGATCGCAGGGCGGCTTGACCGGCTGAACAGGACGGGCGAATACTGGTTCACTCGCCAAAGCTGTGAATGACCAAGTTGCATCTTGATTATTTGGCGCCAGCGCGCAAGATTATTCTCGCGTTTTGATTTGGACGAAAATTTTCAACCGGGGGAGTGTTATGGGTTTCATCAAATTTACCAAGGGCACCTCGTTGAGTGACAAGGACCGCAAGGCCCTGCAAAGGTTGCTGACCGACGAGAAGAAGAAGCTCCAGTCCGCGCTGAAGGACGTCGACGCCAGCCTTTCCATGCTGGGCAGTTCGAAGAAGGCCAAGAAGAAAAAGTAAGATTAGTCGGCCGGGACGCCGCACGAATCTTTCGGATAACGGGCCGCTCGCCTGCGAGTTGGGGTCTCGCACAAGCTTGAGCTCGTAAACCGGCCTGCAAATCGACAAGAATTCGCCCGGGTGGACCGATAACAACGGTCCGCTCAGTTGGTTCTTGCTCAATTGATTCTTCCGTCAGGACCGGGGGATTTGGCCTCCGCCTGACGCCATGGGCCTGATTGATGGCAGACGACAGAATTGAACTGTTTGTCGGACTGATCGAGACTATTGACGCGCCGGGCGCAGCCGATGCGTGCCGGCGCCTGCTCTCGGTCGACGAACGGGTCCGCGCCGACCGCTTCATGTTCGAGCGGCATCGGCGGCAATATATTTTCGCCCATGCCATGCTGCGCCTGGCGCTATCGCAGGTCGCGCCCAACGTCGCTCCCTCCGACTGGTCCTTTGGGGCCGGCCGCTACGGGCGGCCGTTTGTCGCTGCGCCCGCGACCTCGACCGCGCTGCATTTCAGCCTGTCGCATGCCGACGGCTGCGTCGCCTGCGTCGTGTCCAGGCATGAGGCCGTCGGCGTCGACGTCGAAACCGTGTCACGGCGTGTCGCCCCGCTCTCCACCGCGAATCGCTTCTTTGCGCCGGAGGAGGTCGAAACGCTGCGCAGCCTGCCGGAGCCGGCGGCGATCGAGCGCTTCTTCGACTATTGGACGCTCAAGGAGGCCTATCTGAAGGCCAGGGGCTTTGGGCTCAATTTGCCGCTCGACGCCTTCGCGATGCAGGTGTCCCGCGAGGCCATCGAGATCAGCTTCAAGCCCGACATCGCCGACGATCCGCAGGGATGGCGCTTCTCGCTGTGCTCGCCCTCCCCCTCGCATCGCCTCGCGATCGCCGACGGCTCCCGTGCGGACGGCGGCCTTCCCATCAGCCGCAATGCCTGGCCGCTCCAGGAAGCGGCTGAATGACGACCTCGCGGCTGCGCGTCTTCCCCGCGATCTCGCGCAACCGCGACCCCAAGAAATATGTCGGCGAGCTGATGCGGGTGGCGCAGTTCGCCGACCGCAACGGCTTCGAAGGCATTCTGCTGTTCGAAGGTAACGACGTGTTCGTCGAGCCCTGGGCCATGGCCCAGCACATCATGGCGGGGACGACGCGATCTTCGCCGCTGATCGCCGTCAATCCGGTCTACATGCACCCGTTCACGGCAGCGAAATTCGTCTCGTCCTTCGCGCAGCTCTACGGCCGCAAGGTCTATCTCAACATGATCACGGGGACCGCGGTCAGCGACTTGCAGGGCCTCGGCGACGACCAGTCCCATGCCGACCGCTACGACCGGCTCGGCGAATTCGTCGCGCTGATGCGGCAATTGCTCTCAAGCCCGCGGCCGGTGAATGTCGAGGGCCGGTTCTACCGCGCGAGCAATCTGCAACTGCGCCCCCGCCTGCCGGCGGAGCTGATGCCGGAATTCCTGATCGCAGGCCAGTCCGAAGCAGCACAGCGCGTGGCGAAGGAGACCGGCTGCATCAAGATGCAGATGCTGCCGCCGGACCTCGATCGCGGGCTCGACGTATCAGGCATGAATTTCGGCATCTTCGCGCGCGAGAGCCGCGACGAGGCGCGGCAGGCGGCCAAGGCGCGCTTCCGCGACAACCCCGATGATCGCGAGCTGCTCGCGCTCACCGTGGAGAACAGCGACTCCGTGTGGAAGCGGCGGCTGTACGAAGGGCAAAGCGGCGAGCTCGCGGACAATGGCTATTGGCTGCTGCCGTTCCTGACCTTCCAGGCCGACTGTCCCTACCTCGTCGGCAGCTACGCCGAGATCGGCGCGAAGCTGAAGGATTTCGCGGCGAAGGGCCTGACCACGGTCATGCTCGACATGGTCGCGGACGAGGCCGAGATGCAGCACGTCTGCAAGGCGCTTGCGGCGAGCGGGATGTTTTGAGATCAGACGCCGAGCGGGCTGAGCCGCGCCAGCGGCTCAGTGCCCCCCGGCCGCCGCAAGAGCTGCATGACATGCCGCTTCAGGCGCACGAACTCGGGCTCGGTGACAAGGTCGTGGCTTCGCGGCCGCGCGAAGGGCAGCGCGACATCCTCGATCACCCGGCCGGGTCCCTTGCGCTCATGACGACGATGCGATCGGCGAGGAACAACGCCTCGTCGATGTCGTGGGTCACGAAGACCGTGGTGATCGGGATCTTGCTCCAGATATCGAGCAGGACCTCCTGCATCATGCCGCGCGTCTGCGCATCGAGCGCGCTGAAGGGCTCGTCCATCAGCAGCACCCGCGGCTGGTTGATCAGGACCCGCGCGATCTCGACCCGCTGCTGCATTCCGCCCGACAATTGCGCGGGGTAAAACGCCTCGAAGCCGGACAGACCGACCAGGTTGAGGATGGCATCAGCGGCGCGGTCGCGCTCCTTCCGCGCAAGACCGCGCATCTTCGGGCCGAACGCCACATTGTCGCGCACCCGCTTCCAGGGAAACAGCGTGTGCTGCTGAAACACCATGCCGCGATCGGGGCTCGGACGCTGAACCTCCTGTCCGTCGACCGTGAGTCGACCGGCCGTGATCGGCAGATGTCCGGCAATCGCGCCGAGCAGCGTGGACTTGCCGCAGCCGGAGGGACCGAGGATGCAGACGAGTTCGCCCGGCGCGATGGCAAAGTCGAGACCGCTCACTGCCTCGAACACATCGCTGCCCGCGCCCAGCGAAATCGAGACATCGGCGATGTCGATGCAACCGACGCTCTTCGTGCCGATATCTGCGACCCGGATGTTCATCGCACCACACCTCTCATCGCGCCACCTTCGGACCGCGCCAGGGCATCAGAAGCCGCCCGGCCGTGGTCAGCAGCCAGCTCGAACCCATGCCGAGCAGGCCGATGACCAGCATGCCGACGATGATGTCGGCATAGTTCTGGAGCGTGTACGCCTCCCAGGTGTAGTAGCCGATGCCGAACTGACCGGAGATCATCTCCGCGGTGACGAGGCAGAACCACGAGGTGCCCATGCCGATCGCAAGCCCGGTGACGATGCTCGGCGCGGCATCCGGCAGCACCACCTCCTTCAGGATCGCCAACTCTCCCGCGCCCAGGCTACGTGCGGAGGCGACCAGCCGGCGATCGACATTCGCAACGCCGTGGACCGTGTTCAGCACAATCGGAAACAGGGCGCCGATGAAGGTGATGTAGATCATCGAGAGTTCGGACGACGGAAAGATCAGGATCGACAACGGTATCCACGCCACCGCCGGAATCGGCCGCAGCAATTCGAGCGGCGGCAGCAACAGATCACTCGCCGCGCGCGACCTGCCGATCGCGAAGCCGAGGATCACGCCGATCACGACCGCCGCCCCGTAGCCCGCGAACACACGCCAGAGGCTACTGCTGATATGCGCCGCGAGCTTCGGTGAACGGAACAGCGCGACGGCGGATTGGACGACCTCGACCGGCGGCGGCACATTGCGGAAGGTGACGATCCCAAGATTGGCGTGTGTCGCCGAAGCGACCTGCCACAGTGCGACGCAGGCCAGGATGGAAAGGGCGCGGACCACCCATCGGATGCCCGCGGGCCGCACCCGTAGAGCGGTCGCCATGGCGTCACCGGCCCGCGACGAGGGACTCGCGCGCGGCACCGAAGTCGAGCACCTCGCCGCCATGCTGTTTCGACCAGCGTTCGGCCGCCTGCTTGAGCAGGAACGCGCTCAGCTCGCCTGTGGCCGACCGCACGAACCAGGCCTGGTTTGCGAACAGCTTGATGCCGCTCTCGCGATCCTGGGCATAGACGACGCGGATGGTCTTGCCGTCTTTGTCGAGGCCGGCCAGTGCCTTCAGCGCATTCTCGGGCGACGCGTAGTGCCGCACATGGGGTTCGTCCTTGACCCAGATCTGCGCGACACGCGTGAAGTCGCTGATCTCGGCACCCGTTGCCGCGTCCATGGCTTTCAACGGAAGCTGGGCATAGTTCTTCAGCTCCGCATCGTAGTCGCGCCCCGCCTGCGCGGCTGCGATGCGGATGTACTTGTCCGTGACGAACTGGTTGACGTCGAGATCGCTGTCCGCGCGCTTGAGCAGCTTCAGCGTCTTGATCGAGGTCGCGACCGCCTGGCGGTACTCCGGCTTCCAGGTGACGTCGCGAGTCTGAAGTCCGAGCGGGCCGTGGAAGAGATAGTCGACCTCGACCTCGATGCCGGTCACCTTAGCGATCAGCTCGCTGTATTTCTCCGGCTCCTCCGCGATCAGGCGGTCCGCCTCGATCGCCGCGCGTAGATAAGCGACGACGATCTCAGGGTATTTTTCGGCGTACTCGGAATCGACCAGTGCGCCGTGGAACGTCGGAGCACTCGCCTGGGCGCCGTCAAAAATCTTGCGCGCAAAGCCGCGCCACGGGAACAGCTCGGCGAACGGGACGAAATCGGCATGCGCCTCTATCTTGCCCGCCTGCAAGGCAGGCCCCGCAACCTCTGGCGCCTGCGTGATGATGTTGACATCGGTCTCGGGATTCCAGCCCTTGGCTTCGATGGCGCGGAGCAGCATGCCGTGCGAGGTCGAGGCAAAGGGAACCGAGATGGTCTTGCCCTTGAGCTCGTCGAGCGATTGCACTGGCGAGTTCGACGGCACAACGATGCCGTTGCCGCTGCCCTTGGTGCTGCCGGACAGCACGCTGATGAAGAGGCTGCGGCGTCCCGCCTTCTGGAACGCCACGCCGTTGAGCGAGCCCGGAAAATCCGCCATCGCGCCGAAATCGAGCTTGCCCGCGACCATCTCGTTGGTCAGCGGCGCGCCGCTCGTAAAATTCTTCCACTGGATGTCGTAGCTGACATCCCTGTACTTGCCGTCATGGGGCAGGAACTTCTCCAACAGCTTGAGCTCGCGAATGAGCAGCCCGCCGGTCGCGCAATTGATGGTCGTATCTTGCGTTCCCACCGCGACGCGGATCGTCTCCGCCTGCGACGGTCCGAACGTGGCAATGGTCATGGCCACGGCGGCCGCGCTCATTCTCAAAATGCTGAAATCGATCATCGAGCTGTCCTCGGAGGCCGGGCTCATGCCGGCAGCGGTGCGAGCCGGCACTATCGAAGGCGCCACGTAGCGGTTGAAGCAATTACTTGCATCGCTGTCGCGGTCCGCCCGCTTCGCGATTCAGTCGCGAACGGCGCAAAGGATTTTCTCAAGACGACATGATCGACAGGAGAATCGTTTCGCAGGCGATCGCCGCACGTATCAAGCTTTGCTAAGTGATTTGTAACGACCGCAAAGAGATAGACATCGCGCCATTGCCGCCCTTACCTATTCGCAAGACCTCCGAGAGCTGACGGATTGCGATGACCATACTCAAGGAAGCTGCCGCGACCGAGCCTGCTGCTTTCGCTGACGGGCGCCACGCAGGGGTTCAGTTCGACTGGGCAGACCGCGCGAAGA
Source organism: Bradyrhizobium sp. CCBAU 11386 (assembly GCF_028128955.1). Lineage (NCBI taxonomy): Bacteria > Pseudomonadati > Pseudomonadota > Alphaproteobacteria > Hyphomicrobiales > Nitrobacteraceae > Bradyrhizobium > Bradyrhizobium sp. CCBAU 11386. Next base: position 43,994 of record NZ_LBKA01000252.1, on the reverse strand, counting down.
CGCGGCGCGCCCCCAGCGCACGCGCGGAGACCGCAAGCTCGGCGCTGTTCATGAGCGAGACGATCGACGGACTGAATGCCGGCGCGCATTTCCTCGATCGCCTGTCGTCGCCGGAGCGGGCGCGCGTGCATGCAGCCGGACGCACGATCACCGTTCCGCAAGGCGAGATGGTGTTCAGCCAGGGCGACCGCCATGACGGCATCTTCATCATCCGGCGCGGTCAGGTGCGGGTCTACTATACGGCGCCGTCGGGGCGCGAGATCACGCTCGCCTATTGGACGCCGGGGCACTTCATCGGAGGTCCGGAGATCTCGGGCGGCGGCATTCACATGTGGTCCGGCATCGCGATCGAGGCCTGCGAGATCTCGGCGCTCTCAGGCCCGGCGCTCGAGAAGCTGCTGACCGCCATGCCAACGTTCGCGCTGGCGCTGATCGACGGCCTCATCGCCAAGGGCAAATGCTACTCTTCGATGGCGCAGATCCTCGGCACGCGGTCGGTGATCGAACGGTTGGCGCAGTTCCTGCTCACGCTGTCGGAGCTGCATGGCATTGCCGACGGCGACACCGTCATCATCAACCGCAAGATCACCCATGACCAGATCGCGGCCATGGTTGGCTCGACCCGGCAATGGGTGACGATGATGCTGAAGCGCTTCCAGAACCGCCGCATCATCGCCATCGACGGCAGCACCATCCGGATCAGGCGGATCGACCTGCTGGAGCAGATTCTGTTCAAGGATTAGGGGCCGTTTGCTTTGCCCTCTCCCCGCTTTCACGAGGAGAGGCAAGAAAACGCCTCACCGCGCCTCCTCGAATCCTGCCAGCACCGAGGTCAGGTTCGCACCCAGGATGTCGGAGAGATAGCCACCCTCCTGCACGAATACGGTCGGCAGGCCCATCTTGGCGATGGCCTGGCCGATACGGCGGAAGCCCGGCGTGGTGACGGCAAGGCCCTTCAGCGGATCGTGCTCGGAAGCATCGAGGCCGAGGGCGATGACGAGGGCGCCGGGAGCAAAGGACTCGATCGCCTTGCGCGCAACGTCCATCGCCTGGATGTAGCCGTCGTCGCCGGTGCCGATCGCCAGGGGGATGTTGAGATTGGTCCCTAGGCCGGGACCTTCGCCGCGCTCATGCGCATAGCCCCACACGAACGGGTAGTACGCGGTCGGATCGGCATGGATCGAGATCGTGTACACGTCCGGCCGCGCGTAGAAGATTCCTTGCGTGCCGTTGCCGTGATGGACGTCGACGTCGAGGATCACGACGCGCTCGTGCTTGAGCCGCAGATGCGCCGCGGCGATCGCGCTGTTGTTGAGAAAGCAGAAGCCGCCGGCCATGTCGCGATAGGCGTGATGGCCGGGCGGGCGGCAGAGCGCGTAGGTCGCATCCTCGCCGTCCATCACCATCTGCGCCGCGGTGACCGCGACATCAGTCGCAGCGCAGGCCGCGGCCCAGGTGCCCGGGCCGATCGGCGCCGCGGTGTCGGCGGTGTGCCAGCCGAGCTTGCCGACGATGTGGGTCGGATAGGTCGCGGCGTGGCGCACGGGATGGATGTTGCCGATCATCTCGGGGCCGGAATCGCCGAGCGCGGTCCAGGCGTCCCAGGCCTCGCTCAGGAACGACAGGTATTCCGGGCTGTGAATGCGCGCGCGGGGCCCCTGCCCGAATGTCGTCGGCTCGACCAGTTGATGCTTGCCGTCCTTCAACCCCTTGAGCAGGCGGTCGGCGCGCTCGGGCTGCTCGGTGGTGCGCTTGACGACACCGCGAACCAGGAAGAATTGCGGATCATGACTGCGGTGCAGTTCGGTATGGACGGCTTTCACTCAAACACTCCGTGGTCGCATGCTCTCTAGGCCGCGGCAGATGTCTTGATGCCGGCGGCGGCAAGATGCAAGCAAGAAGAATGCCGCCCCCCGTCGCGCTGCTCTGCGCCAGAGGCAGATCGCCTTTGAAGCGCTTACTTATTTGAGCATGATCTCCGCGTTCCGCGTTTGTCGCGAGGGAAAACCGCTACACACTTTTCCGGATCATGCTCTAGCAGCGCCCACGCTGGAGGCAGTGCTCGCGCCCCGGCTGGTCGGTGCGGAAGGCCTCGATGAAGCCGCCCTGGCGCTGCGTGACGAAGACGGTCTTGCCGTCATTGCCGCCGAAGGCGAGGTTGGTCGGCTCCTTGCCTTTCAACGCGATCTCGCGCTCGACCGCGCCATTGGGCTTCACCAGCGCGATCGTGCCCTTGAGAATGCGCGCGACAAAGAGGCGACCGGCAATGTCGGTGCGCAGCCCGTCGACGGTGTCGGGCTGAAACGACTTCACCAGCCTTGCGCCGGTGAGCTCGTTGCCGCTGATCGTGTAGGACCAGATCTGGCCGCTGCTGGACTCGCCGACATAGAGCGTCTTGCCATCGGGGCTGAGGTCGATGCCGTTGGTGGTGCCCATCGCGCGCGGCGCCGGCATCACCTGCCCCTGCACCGTTCCGTCGGCGGCTTTCGCGATGCGCCAGATGTGGCCCTCGCGGCCCTTCCAGTTCGGATCGCTCGCATAGATCGTGCCGTCGCGCGCGAGCGTGATGTCGTTGGGCTGGTTCATCTCGTCGGAGTGAAACCAGACGGCAGGCTCGGTGCTTCCCTTCGGGATGGTGAAGACGTTGTGCTTCTTGTAGTCGGCAATGAACATCGCGCCGCTCCGATCGAAACGGATCGCGTTGCCGACGCTGCCTTCGGGGAGTGTCGTGAACAGCTCCGAAGCCGCACCGCCCGCAGGCAGCCTGCCGATGGTGCCGGGCTTGCCGAGATTGACGGCGAACAAATTGCCATCGAGATCGGCGGCGGGTCCTTCGATGCCGAAAGTGTATTCGCTGGAGGGCGTCACCTGCACGCTGTCGAACAGCCTGGTTTCGGCAGCAGCCGGCGGCGTCGCGATGAGCAAGATGCTACTGCACAGGCACCAGAAATTCCTGCCGGATGTAATAGCCATCGTCGTCGGTGCACTCGCCGTTCAGATAGGGATCGGCCGGCCGGAAGAATCGGCTGAAGCCGGGTTTGTCTACAGCGCTCCTTTGTGTCACGACAACGACCTTGGCAGCCGGTATTTCGCCGCATTCCTTGTTGGTCTTGCCAAAGAACTTGCGTTGCGGCGGACCGGCCTTGATCCGCATCCGCGTTCCCGGAACCATCCTGGCAACGAGCAGGTCGGCGGTGTCGAGCAGACGCGCATAGCCGGGCTCGGTCCTCGGCAGGCTTTCGCCACCCGGCGGCATCAGTTTCTCCGCGCCGAGACCGCGAAGGCGCGTACGCAGCCTGCCGGCATCAGGGTCACCCGGATAGATCCAGCCGTCCTGCGCCAGCATGAAGCGGAGCACGGTTGCGTCCTTCTCCGCATCCGACTGTCCTGCCTTCAGGCCGAAATCCGAATGGCAGCCGAGGCAATGCTTCTCGACGAGGCCCTTGCGCAGCGTGGTGAGGCGAACGCTGTTCTGCGCGTCCCTGGCGACGAAGGCCGCGAGCTGGTCGATCATTGCCTGGCTGCGCGTGTCGCAAGACAGCGGCGTCGGCGCATCGCCCGCAGCACGGTCAATGCGGATCACGGTCTGGTTCTTGTCTTCGACCAGCCAGATCGCGCCGTCCTCGGCGACCGTCATGCCGACCGGCGCGCCCTGCGGCCGCGCCCCGTTGACGCGGTGCCAGCCTGCAATCAGCTCCTCGAACGGCGCGGCGGCGACCTCGCCGGCGTCGGTCTGGAAGCTGTGGGTCGGATCAGCCGCGCAGCTGACGTGGTAGCGCACCGGCGCCGGGCTCGGCCTGGGGAAGCCGTGGTCGTCGACATCGTAGACGAGGACGCGGCTGCCGGTCGGGCGATAGCCATGCAGGCCGACCAGCAGCTTGCCCTCGAGCTCCGGGAATTTCGCGCCGTGATAATAGAGCATCGCGAGCGGCGCGCCGTGCGGCGGCAGCAGCGAGAACGGCGGCTTGTAGAGCGCATTGGCCGTGCAGAGCGATTTGTAGGTCCCGGATTGCAGCACGATCCTGAATTCGGGGCTCGGCGTCGACAGGTCGTAGCAATAGGGCCAGCCATAATGCCTGCCCTGCTCGATCGCGTTGATCTCCTCGTTCGGCTTGAAGATGTCGGGCAGGTCGCGGCCATTCTCGCCTTGCAGGAAGGCGTAGCCGGCATCCGGGAAGTTCGGATGCAGTGCCAGCGCCATCGAATTGCGCAGGCCGCGCGCATAAACGGTGTGCGGCGGGTCAGGATCGTTCGGCCTCAATGCCGGGAAGACGCCGCCTGACGGCGGCGTGAACAGCCAGATCGCGGCCATCGCGGAGGCGCCCTCGGCCGCCGCACAGGGTCTTGTGATCGGCGCACGCGTGATGCAGTCGTCGCTGTGCGAGCCGACATTGACGAACAGCCGGCCGTCGCGATCGAACACGAACTGCTTGAGCGGATGCGCGCTCTCGTCGAGCCTGATGCCATCGGGCAGCGTGATCCGGCGGCCGGGCAGGTGACGGATGATGGTCTCGACCGTGCCGCGCGGAGTGTCTGCGAGCGGATCGAACCGGAAGATCGCCTCCGCGGTCGAGGCATAGAGCTTCCTGTCCGGGCCGATCACGAGGCCGAACGGGTATTCGAGGCCGGTCAGCAGTTCCTTGAACCGCTGGCCCAGGGGTGCATGCGGATCGAGCAGCAGCAGCCGTCCATCGGTGTGGCCCCAGCCGCCCATGTCGGCGACCACAAACAGGTCGCGGCCGGGCACCTGGACGATCGAGCGCGGAAATTTGAGGTGATCCTCCTCGCTGGCGACGAGGCCGGCGCAAAATCCGGCCTTCAGATCGATCTGGAGTCTTGGAAAAGCGAGATCGCCGCTGCCGCAGCTTTCCGTGCCGATCGCATAGCCGCTCCTCCTGAGCGACTCGGACGAGGCCGGGGCCAGGCCGAGCAGCACTCCGACGGCCGCCGCGAACAAGCGCAGGCCTGGGCGTTCACAGCAGAATGTGAAGTCGTTCACAACAGCCTCCCGGACGTATCGTCCAGGGTTGTTCCATGCTGCCTCAGCGCAGTCCAGTTGCCCATCACCCGCCTGTGATTAAACCTGTAACGACCTTCGTGCCGACCAATCTCCGTAGATTCCCTTACCGGGCTCGACCCGAATGTTTCGCGAATGCCTGGGGTGGTATCGGTTTGCCGTCCCAATCGCTTTCTACAGGAGGCGTGTATGGTCCAGATGTATTTCCACTGCTCCAATACCGAAGGCACGCTGATCGATCGGTACGGCACGGCGGTAGCCAATCTGACCGAGGCACGCGACCGCGCCGCCCAGATCATGCGCTCGATGATCCTGACGCCCGGTGCGGAAGACTGGCGCGACTGGGTGATCCATGTCAGCGGCGACGACGGCGAGGAGATCTTCGACCTCCCCTTCACCGCCATGCTCGGCAAGCCGCATTGAGGTGATGCCATGCTGCTCGCCTCACTGTGCCTGCTCCGCCAGCCCCTGAGCTTCGTTGCCACCAGATGGCAGACGCTGGTGAGAATCGCCGGCGACCCCTACCGCCCCGAATTGCACTACATGCGCGGGCCCGGCCCGAAATGGCGCGCCAAGTATCAGGCCAGCCGGCTGAACCGCACGCTCTGAGCGCTCGGGCTTCGCTTCCTTCCTAGCTCATCACTTCACCCAACTCGTCATGCCCGGGCCTGTCCCGGGCATCCACGTCTCGGGCCTCCCGTCAGAAGAACGTGGATGGCCGGGACATAGGCGAGCGGAAGCGACGCCGTCCTTCGGACGGCTATGCCCGGCCACGACGACGTGGCGGCAGGGTCCTCACCTCCCCGTAAATCTCGCCTTGCGCTTCTCGACGAAAGCGCTGCGGCCCTCGACCGCGTCGGGGCTCTTGCGGATCGTGGCCTGAAGCTCGATCTCGCGGCGGAACTGGGCCTCGTAGGTCGCGTGCTCGCTCTCCTCGACCAGCGCGCGCGTGGCGACCAGAGCGCGCGTCGGGCCCTCTGCGAGACGGTGCGCCAGCGTCAATGCCTCCCCCATCAGCTTGTCATCGTCGACGACCTGCCGCACCAGGCCGATCTCCTGGGCGCGTTCGGCCGTCAGCGGCTCGTTCAGGAGCATCAGCTCGAGCGCGCGCTGGCGGCCGATCAGCCGCGGCAACAGCCAGGTCGAGCCGAGATCGGGCACCAGCGCAATGCGGCTGAACACCTGGATGAAGCTCGCCGACCGCGCCGCAACGATCATGTCGCCGGCCATCGCGAGGCTGAAGCCGCCGCCGGCCGCCACCCCGTTGACGGCGACGACGACAGGCACGCGGCATTCGCGCAACGCCCTGAAGGCCGGCCAGTAGAAGCGCATCACGCCGGCCGCGATGTCCTCGCCGAGCGCTTCGGAGGCCTTCAAATTCTGTCCCGAGCAGAAACCGCGCCCGGCGCCGGTGAGGATCAGCGCACGAACACCCTCGTCCTGTGTCATCTCGCCGACGGCGGCCGCCAGCGCGCCGAGCAGGTCCGGCGTCATCGCGTTCAGGCTCGCCGGCTCGTCCAGCGTCAGGATCCCGACCGCGCCATCCCGCGCCTGTTTCACACCAGCCATGCCGCTTCTCCCTTTGGATGTTCTCGTTGGCCGCAATGTGCCATTGTCCGCGCGCTTCGCCAATTGCGGAGCTTTCAAGTCGGCGCCATGAAGCCAAGTCCACGAAGACAAGACCACCGAAGACAGACACAAGACCGCATCATGCCTCACCAGTTCAGCCTCGCCCAAACCGTCCGCAAGCCTGCCGTCAAGACCAAGGGCGGCATCGTCGCCGCGCAGTCGCGCCGGGCCGCCGAAGTGGGGGCGCAAGTGCTGGCTGCGGGCGGCGATTGCGTCGACGCGATCGTCGCGACCACCATGGCGCTGAACGTGCTGGAGCCCTGGAACAGCGGCATCGGCGGCGGCGGCGCGATGGTGCTCTACCGCGCCAGGGAAAATCGCACCGAGGTGATCGACTACGGCATGTGCGCGCCGCAGAGCTTGCGCGTCGCGGACTATCCGCTCAGCGGCGAAGGCGCAGCCTCCGATCTCTTTCCCTGGCCGCGGGTGAAGGACGACCGCAACGTCCATGGCCCCGGCGCGATCGCCGTGCCCGGCGTCGTCGCCGGCATGGAGGAAGCGCATCGCCGCCACGCCAAACTGCCGTGGAAAGACCTGGTCGCGCCGGCCGCCGCACTCGCCGGCGAAGGCCTGCTGGCCGACTGGTGGACCACACTGACGATCGCAAGCTCGGCGGCCGATCTCCGGCGCTATCCCGCGAGTGCGGCAGCCTTCCTGAAGGACGGCCTGCCGCCGAGCGCGCCCTGGGGCATCAAGTCCGAGACGCGGCTGCCGCAGGACAAGTTGAAGGCGACGCTGTCGCACCTCGCCGAAGCCGGACCGCGCGACTTCTACGAGGGCGATCTCGCCAGGAGCATCGCATCCGACATCAAGGCCGACGGCGGCTCGCTGTCGGTGGAGGATCTCGCTGCCTTCCGCGCCCATCCGCGCGAGCCGCTGGCAATTCCCTATCGCGGCGGCAAGGTGTTTGCGACGCCGGAGCTCACGGCCGGACCGACGCTGGCGCACGCGCTGCGCCTGTTGCAGCAAAATCTGAAACCGGCGGGTGCGCCCGATGCCGCCACCTACGCCGAATATGCGCTCGCCCTGCAAGCGGCCTATCGCGAGCGGCTCAAGGACATGGGCGATGCCGACGGCAAGCGCTCGCTCGGCGCCGAATATCTGGCACCGGCCTGCACCACGCATTTCTCCGTCGTCGACCGCCACGGCAATATCGCCGCGGTGACGCAGACGCTGCTCTCGTCCTTCGGCTCGAAATACGTGACGCCGCACACCGGCATCGCCATGAACAACGGCATCATGTGGTTCGATCCGACGCCGGGCACCACCAACTCGCTCGCACCTAGCAAGCGCTGCCTCACCAACTACACGCCCGTCATTGCCGAGACCAAAGACGGCAAGCGTCTCGCCATCGGCGCCTCCGGCGGCCGCCGCATCCTGCCGGCGGTGATGCAGCTCGCATCCTTTGCGATGGATTTCGGCATGGACCTCGACGCGGCGATCCATCAGCCGCGCATCGACGCCAGCGAGGGCGCGGTCGTGATCGGCGATATCAGGCTGCCGGCGGACGCTCGCAAGGCGCTCGCGGCCCGCTTCGACTATGAGGAGACGCAGGTGCAGGCCGTGCCGATGAAGTTCGCCTGCCCGAGCGTGGTGATGCGCGACGGCGACACGAATTCGGGCGCGGTCGAGATCTTCCAGCCGTGGGCTGACGCCGTCGCCGAATCCTGAGCGTCACGACTCCTCCACATTTGCAGGGAACTTACCTGCGCACAGTCCGTTCATTGAATGGACAAGTGCGCTCGCCCACTGGAGGACATGATGAAGAAACTTGCGCTCGCCGCATCGCTGATCGTTGCAGCCGGCCTCACACTCACCAGTCCCGTGCTGGCCAAGGGCGGCCATGGCGGCGGACACGGTCATGGCCACGCGATGGGCCATCATCACCATGGCACACCGCCCGGATGGTCGCATGGACGCAAGGTCGGCTGGCGCGGTTACGGGTGCCCGCCCGGACTGTGGAAGCAGGGCCGCTGCTAAGAAGCCCGGATCGGCACGACGGTACGCCGTCCCTCAAAGGGGCGGCGCAATACTTTTAGATCCCCAAGCGGTCCCGCACCCGCCCTGTGATGACCGCGGTCGTCACCCCCACCGGCCAGAATGCATGCATCGGGATCGGCTTGATGCCGGTGACGGGCATGTCGATATCGGCCTTGGCGCCGCCGATCAGACGGCGGGCAAGCTGCGCGCCCATCGCGGTCGAGAGCGCGACGCCGCGGCCGTTGCAGCCGAGCGAGATCAGGATGCTTTCGGCGGGCTCATGCACATGCGGATAGTGGTCCTTGGTGATAGCGAGCCGGCTATTCCAGCCATGGGTCCAGGCGACGCCCTTGAGCTGCGGCCATAGCCGCTCGGCGTAGCGGATGAGATAGGCGACATCCGACGGCGAGCTGATCCAGCGCATCGGACCGCGGCCGCCCATCAAGAGGCGATTTTGCTGGTCGATGCGGTAATAGACCGTGATGTGGCCGCTCTCGTAGAGCACGGGGCGCGTCGGCATGATCGAACGGGCGACCTCGTCGGAGAGCGGCGCGGAGGCAGCGATCGAGGAAAACACCGGCACAATGGTGCGGCGGAGCGCCGGCCAGAGATCATCGGTGAAGCCGTTGGTGGCGAGCAGCACCTTGTCTGCACGAACGACCGCGCGCGGCGTCTCGATGCGCCAATGCGCACCGTCGCGGCGGAGCGACAGCGCCGGCGTCCCGCCATGCACCTTCGCGCCCGCCGAAATCGCCGCGCGCGCGAGACCGCGGGCGTAGCTGAGGGGATGCAGATCGCCGCCGCGCGTGTCCAGCATGGCGCCGATATAGCGGTCGGTGCCGGTCATCTCGCGCAACTGTTCGCGATTCAGATATGTCACCGGCATGCCGCGGCGGATGCATTGCTGCGCGGTTTTTTCGATCGCGGCAGCGCTGGCCTCGTTATAGGCCGCGCGCAGCGTGCCGTTCTGCCGCGCCTCGCACGGGATCTGGTAGCGACGGATCAGCTCGTGGGTGAAATTGGTGGTGCCGTACGAGAACTCGATCATGCGGCGGCCGAGTTCAGTGCCGAAATCAGCCTCGATCTGATCGGGGTCGTGCTTCAAGCCGGGATTGGTGTGGCCGCCATTGTTGCCGGACGCGCCCCAGCCCGGCTCCTGCGCCTCCAGCACCAAGGCCTCGACGCCCTGCTCCGCCAGATGCAGCGCGGTGGACAGGCCGGTATAGCCGCCACCGACGATCGCAACGGAGACGGTCTTGTCGACGTCGAGCGGCGGCGTGGCGACCGGCGCCACGGCGGTGTCGGCATAGAGCGAGGGCGGCAGAGGCAGGCGCGCAGTCATGGCGAGGACCGATCAGAGCGGATGCAGCACACGGCGCAGGAAATCCTGCGTGCGCGGGTGCTGGGGTTGGTTGAGCACCGATTTGGCCGGCCCCTGCTCGACGATGACGCCGCCGTCGATGAACAGCACGCGGTCGGCGACGTCGCGCGCAAAACCCATCTCGTGGGTGACGACGACCATGGTCATGCCGTCGTCGGCGAGCTTGCGCATCACGCCGAGGACGTCGCCGACGAGCTCGGGATCGAGCGCCGAGGTCGGCTCGTCGAACAGGATGGCCTTGGGCTGCATCGCGAGCGCGCGGGCGATGGCGACGCGCTGCTGCTGGCCGCCGGACAGCTGCGGCGGGTGCGCGTCGGCTTTCTCGGCGAGGCCCACTTGCGCAAGCAACACGCGGCCGCGCTCGAGCACCTGCGCACGCGGCTCCTTCTTCACATAAAGCGGCCCCTCGACCACGTTCTCCAGCACCGTGCGATGCGGAAACAGGTTGAAGCGCTGGAACACCATCGAGACCTGGGTGCGGACTTTCACGATCGACGGCGCATCGCGGTCGACCTTCAGTCCCTCGACACTGATCTCGCCGCGGTCGTAGCTTTCCAGCCCGTTGATACAACGCAAAATGGTCGACTTGCCGGAACCGGAGGGGCCGACGATGCAGACCACCTCGCCCTTCTGCACGGAGGCCGTGATGCCCTTGAGCACCTCGTTCTCGCCGAAGCTTTTGTGAACGTCGGTGAGCTCGATCATTTCTTGCCCGCCCGCTTTTCGAAGTGACGGACCAGCAGGATCAGCGGAATGCTCATGGTGAGGTACATCAGCGCGACCAGCGTGAACACATTGGTGTTCTTGAAGGTCGAGGACGCAATCAGCTTGCCCTGAAGGGCGAGCTCCGCGACCGTGATCGTGGAGGCTTGCGAGGAATCCTTCAGCATCATGATCATGACGTTGCCGTAAGGAGGCAGCACGATGCGCACCGCCTGCGGCAGCACCACGCGGCGCATCGTCAGCCACCAACCCATGCCGATCGACTGCGCCGCCTCGATCTGGCCCTTGTCGATCGCCTCGATGCCGGCCCGGAAATTCTCCGCCTGGTAGGCCGAATAGGCGATGCCGAGCCCGAGGATCGCGGCCTGCAACGCGGACAGCGTGACGCCGAGATCGGGCATCACGAAATAGAGGTAGAACAAGAGCACGATGATCGGGATACCCCGGATCACGTTGATCAGGCTGGCGCTGAGCATCGACAGCGCCTTGATGCCGGAGACCCGCATCATCGCCCAGGCGAGGCCAAGCACCGTCGAGAGCAGCAGCGAGCCGATGGTGACGACGATCGTCAGCGCGACGCCGTTCATCAGGATCGGGAAGAACTCGGCAGCGTCGTGCCAGAAGCCTTTCATCGGGCAGCCTTCGATCAGCCTCTAAAGATCAGCCCTGAGCCTTCTGGCCCCATTTTTCGAGGATCTTGTCGATGGTGCCGTTGGCCTTCAGCTTTGCCAGCGAGGCGTTGATCTTGCCGAGCAGCGCGCTCTCGCCCTTGCGCACGCCGATGCCGACCGAGCCGACGGTGACCGGCTTGTAGCCATCGACGAGGCGCACCTCGGGGAAGCCGCCCTGCTTCAGATTATAGGCGAGGATCGGATAGTCGGCGTAGCCGGCCTTGAGGCGGCCGGTGTTCACGTCGCGCAGGATGTCGGGAATGGTGTCGTACGCTTTCACGTCTGCAAACAGGCCGGTCTTCTTCAGCGCGTCGACGAAGGCGGTGCCGACCTGGGCGCCGACGGTCTCGCCCTTCAGGTCGTCCTGCGTGGCATAGGCCTTGGTATCGCTCTTCGGTACGACGAGGCCTTCACCATAGGTGTAGATCGGGTCGGAGAAGTCGACGACCTCCTTGCGCGGCGCCGTGATGAACATCGCAGCGGCGATGATGTCGATCTTGCTCGAGGTCAGCGACGGGATCAGCGCCGAGAACGCCATCGGCTCGATCTGTACATTGAGGCCGGCGTCCTTGCCGATCTCGGTGATGAGATCGACCATGATGCCCTGAATGGTGTTGGTCTTGGTGTCGAGGAAGGTGAAGGGAATGCCTGTCGGCGTCGAGCCGACCTTCAGCACCTGCTGCGCGGAGGCCGGCACGACCGCGGCAATCGCGAGCGCCGCGACTGCGGCCTGGACAAAACGCTTCAACGCCATCGCATCCCCCTTTGGGTCCGGCCGATGGCGGCGCTCGCAGATGTCTTGATCGCAGACGTTGCGGGCCAAGCCGTTTCGGCCTATTTTCACCAATATGAAAATTTGGTCACACTTTCGCGGGTGATGCAAGCGGTTTTCATGCACATGAAGGAAGCGGTTTGACGTGAGCGGTGGCAAAAGAATGCGCAAACCGGCCGCCGCAAAGCCGGCCAGGAAGGTGAGGGCCAAGAAGGTGCCGGCCAAGACCGTCGCCAAGCCGGCCGAGCCCGCGATGGATGTCGCGGTCGGCCGCCGCATCCGCGATATCAGGCGCGTCAGGCAATTCTCGCTGGAAACAGTCGCCGCGCGCACGGACCTGTCGATCGGTTTCCTCAGCCAGATCGAGCGCGGCCTGTCGTCGCCGTCGCTCCGCGTGCTGGCAACACTCGCCGACGTGCTCGGCGTCGGCATCGCCGCGCTGTTCGGCGCAAGCCCGAGCGCCGACGGAGCCTCCGACCAGGTGGTGACGCGCGGACTTCAGCGGCCCGAGCTGAAGCTGTGGCGCACCGGCGTCTCCAAGCAATTGCTGAGCCCGGCCAGCGCCGACAACCGGCTCAACCTGTTCCTGGTGCATCTGGAGCCCGGCGGCTCCACCGGGGACGAGCTCTACACCCATGACGGCGAAGAGGCCGGCCTCGTGCTCGAAGGCGAGATGATGCTGACGGTGGACAGCGAGACGTGGTCGCTGAAGACGGGCGACGGCTTTCGGTTTGCGAGCCGCAGGCCGCACCGGTTTTCAAATCCGGCGCAGGTTGCCAAGGCTGTGGTGCTGTGGGTGAATTGCGTGACGGGGGCGGGGTAAGCTTCTCGTCCTCAGCGAACACAGCGCCAGCCCCGTCATCCTGAGGTGCGAGGCTTGCGATGCGATCGCATCGCAAGGGGAGCCTCGAAGAATGCACGGCCTCGATACAGCCGGGCCGTCGCCCTTCGAGGCTCACCGCACGGCGCTGTTGCGCCGCGCAGCTCGCGCCTCAGGGTGACGGTGACAGGGTTCTGTGCGCGGAGAAACCGCTTACCCGAACCGGTGAGCGTACCGATCCACCGTCAGCGCGCTGACGTCGATGTCCGGCTTCTTGCCCGACAGCATGTCCGCGAGCACCCGTCCCGAACCGCAGGACATGGTCCAGCCGAGCGTGCCGTGGCCGGTGTTGAGGTGGAGGTTGGCGTATTGGGTCGGGCCGATCACGGGCGGGCCGTCCGGCGTCATCGGGCGCAGGCCGCTCCAGAACGTCGCCTTGGCGAGATCGCCGCCGCGCGGGAACAGATCGGTCAGGGAGTGATCGAGGGTGGCGCGGCGCGCATCATAGAGCTTGCTCGAATAGCCCGAGATTTCGGCGGTGCCGCCGACACGGATGCGATTGCCGAGCCGCGTGATCGCGACCTTGTAGCTCTCGTCCATCACGGTCGATTCCGGCGCGCCCGCGGCGTCCTTGATCGGCACCGTGATCGAATAGCCCTTCACCGGATAGACCGGCAGCGAGATGCCGAGCGGCGCAGCGAGCCGCGACGACCAGCTTCCGAGCGCGAGGACGTAGGCGTCGGCCTGCAACAGGCCGGCGCTGGTCGCGACGCCGCTGACGCGCGCCCCGTCCGTGACGATGCTGTCGATGCCGGTGTTGAACATGAAGCGCACGCCGAGCGCCTCGGCATGCTTGGCCAGCGCCTGCGTAAACATGTGGCAGTCGCCGGTCTCGTCCTGCGGCAGGCGAAGTCCGCCGGCGAACTTCTCCTTCACGCCGGCGAGCGCCGGCTCGACCGCGATGCAACCCTCGCGGCTCAGCACCTCAAAGGGCACGCCATATTGCTTGAGCACGGCGATGTCTTCGCCGGTGCCGTCGAGCTGCGCCTGGTAGCGGAACAGCTGGAGCGTGCCTTGCGAGCGCTCGTCATATTGAATGCCGATGTCGCGGCGCAGGTCGCGCAGGCAGTCGCGGCTGTATTCCGCGATCGGGATCATCCGGCTCTTGTTGACCGCGTAGCGTTCGCTGGTGCAGTTGCGCAGCATCTTGAGTAGCCAGACCCACATCACGGGATCGAGCTTCGGCCGGATCACCAGCGGGCCGTGCTTCATCAAGAGCCACTTGACCGCCTTCACCGGCACGCCGGGGCCGGCCCAGGGCGAGGAATAGCCGGGCGACACCTCGCCGGCATTGGCGAAGGATGTCTCCAGTGCCGGTTCCGGCTGACGGTCGACGACCGTCACCTCGTGGCCTGCACGTGCAAGGTAGTAGGCAGAGGTGACACCGATGACACCGCTGCCGAGGATCAGAACTTTCACGCTTCGTCAAACTCCCGCGGCATCACGCTCGCCGCTGCAAGGAAACTACTCGCAACGGCGAGAGCAATTATCAGGCCACCTTCTTGATGGCGTCGCCGAGGATCGAGACCATCTGGTCGATGTGGCTCTTCTCGACGATGAGCGGAGGCGACATCGCGAAGCTATCGCCGCTCATGCGCAGGTAAAGGCCGGTGTTGAAGCAGTCGACCATCACGTCGTAGCCGCGCGCGCCGACCACGCCGTCACGCGGCGCCAGCTCGACCGCGCCCATCAGGCCGCAATTGCGGATGTCGACGACGTTCGGCAGGCCCTTCAGCGAATGCAGCGCATCGCGCCAATATTCGGCGATCGAGGCACCGCGCGTGAGCAGGCCTTCGTCCTTGTAGATGTCGAGCGTCGCGATGCCGGCGGCGCAGGCCGTCGGATGCGCCGAATAGGTGTAGCCGTGGAACAGCTCCATCTGGTTCTCGGGGCCGACCATCAGGCCGTCGTGAACCTTGCGGCTTGCGAACACCGCGCCGCAGGGAATGGTGCCGTTGGTGATGCCCTTGGCCGTCGTCATCAGGTCCGGCGTGACACCGAAGAAGTTGGCGGCGAACGGCGTGCCGAGACGGCCGAAACCGGTGATGACCTCGTCGAAGATCAGGAGAATGCCGTGCTTGTCGCAGATCTCGCGCAGGCGCTGGAGATAGCCCTTCGGCGGCGGCAGCACCGCGGTCGAACCCGGCACCGGCTCGACGATGACGGCGGCGATCGTCTCGGCGCCGTGCAGGGCCACCAGGCGCTCGAGATCGTCGGCGAGCTCGGCACCATGCTCGGGCTGATCCTTGGCGAAGGCATTGCGGGTGAGATCGTGGGTGTGGCGG
The DNA here is from genome assembly GCF_028128955.1 of Bradyrhizobium sp. CCBAU 11386. Lineage (NCBI taxonomy): Bacteria > Pseudomonadati > Pseudomonadota > Alphaproteobacteria > Hyphomicrobiales > Nitrobacteraceae > Bradyrhizobium > Bradyrhizobium sp. CCBAU 11386. The sequence continues at coordinate 28,656 of NZ_LBKA01000252.1, read as the reverse complement.
ATGTGGTCGACGCCCGGCAGCAGGGTCGTGAAGGCGCGACGGTTGGCGACCAAGCCGCCGACCGACGTGCCGCCGAAGCCGACGCCGTGATAACCGCGCTCGCGGCCGATCAGGCGGGTGCGGCTCGCCTGGCCGTTGGCGCGATGATAGGCGAGCGCGATCTTGAGCGCGGTATCGACCGACTCGGAGCCGGAGTTGGTGAAGAAGATCCGGTCGAGGCCCTTCGGCGCGATCTCGGCGAGCCGCTCGGCGAAGTCGAACGCCAGCGGATGGCCCATCTGGAACGAGGGCGCGAAGTCCAGCGTCATGAGCTGCCGCTCGACCGCGGCGGCGATCTGCTTGCGGCCGTGGCCGGCATTGACGCACCAGAGGCCGGCGGAACCGTCGATCACCTTGCGGCCGTCGACGGTGGTGTAGTGCATGCCCTCGGCCGAGGAGAACAGGCGCGGCGCCTTCTTGAACTGCCGGTTGGCCGTGAACGGCATCCAGAACGAGTCGGTCTTGATAGTGTTCGGAATCTGATGAAGGGTCACGGCCGCGCTCCTTTGCTGACCTGCTAGCAGAGGCACGGCTTCCAAGGCGCAACAAGTCCTTTTCTGGTGACCTGCAAGCCATTGATTTCACTGGGGCCACTGGTCCATATTTGCGCGATCCGCAACACCTGCAACAGGGACCAGGGGCATGAGCGTCGACATCGGTGGACGGCTGCGATTCATCCGGGCGCGCCACAAGCTGTCGCAGCGCGAGCTTGCCAAGCGCGCCGGCGTCACCAATTCGACGATTTCGCTGATCGAATCCAACCAGATGAACCCGTCGGTCGGCGCGCTCAAGCGCATCCTCGACGGCATCCCGATGGGGCTCGCCGAGTTCTTCGCGCTGGAGCCGGAGAGCCGGCGCAAGATCTTCTATCGCGCCGAAGAGCTGACCGAGGTCGGCAAGAAGCCGATCTCGTATCGGCAGGTCGGCGACAATCTGTTCGGCCGCAGCTTGCAGATTTTGAAGGAGCGCTACGAGCCCGGCAGCGACACCGGGCGCGTTCACCTTGTCCATGACGGCGAGGAAGGCGGCATCGTGATCTCGGGCAAGCTCGAAGTCACCGTCGAGGACGAACGCCGCATCCTCAATCCCGGCGATGCCTATTATTTCGAGAGCCGCCGCCCGCATCGCTTCCGCTGCGTCGGCGGCAAGCCGTGCGAAGTGATCTCGGCCTGCACGCCGCCGACCTTCTGAGTGCGATCAGCCGCACCCGGAAGGCTACGGAACCGGCTTTTATCTGGCGAGGCTTGAGCCATCTCAATTTCTATTGGCCCAACCGCTCTATATTGGGAAACGTAGCCGAGCAGCCTGGCACAAAGGTGCTGAGGTTATGGCCCGGACTCCTAGGCTCTCCGGGGCCGCTTCGTAACGGAGCTCGCGCATGAAGATCACCCTCGCCAATGCAGAAGCCGCGCTCGACGAAGTTCGGCGCGATGCCGACAAGCTCCACTCGCGCGAGCTGCGCGAGGCCATCGCCCAATACATCGAGACGCAGCGAGAGGCGATCAAGGCCCTCCGCAAGAAGCTGCATTAGCGAGAAGCGGCGGAGCGAGAAGATCTCGCCCCACCTTTTGCCTCAGCGCTGCGTCAGCAGCTCCTCGATCCGGATCGGAAAGCGGCGCACCCGCACGCCGGTCGCGTGCCAGACGGCGTTGGCGACCGCGCCGGCGCTGCCGGTGATGCCGATCTCGCCGACGCCCTTGATGCCGAGCGCATTCACATGCGGGTCGTGCTCCTCGACCGTGATCACATCGAGCGGCGGCACGTCGGCATTCACGGGGATGTGGTACTCGCCGAGATTGGCGTTCATGATCCGGCCGCTGCGGCGGTCGGTGATGGCCTCCTCGTGCAGCGCAAAGGACATGCCCCAGATCATGCCGCCGAACAGCTGGCTCTTCACCAGATGCGGATTGACGATGCGCCCTGCCGCGAAGGCGCCGACCATGCGCGTGACGCGAACCTGGCCGAGCTCGGGATCAACCTTCACCTCCGCGAACACCGCGCCATGGGCGTGCATCGCATACTCCTCCATCGCCGCAGGATTCGGCGCGCCGGTGCCGCGCGCTTCGACCTCCGCGACGCCGGCACGCGTGAGGATCTCGGCATAGCTCTCGCCGCGACTCTCGTCGTCGCGCCGGAACAGCTTTCCGTCACGCGCGACCACGCCCGCATTGCCAGCTCCGAACAGCGGCGAGCGCTCGTCATTGGTGGCGAGATCGGCGAGCTTTGCGATCACGGCCGCGCCGGCGCTGTGGATCGCGGCGCCCGCGGTCGCCGTGTGTGCCGAGCCGCCGGCAATGCCGGCGTCGGGCAGGTCCGACGTGCCGGCTTTGAATTCGACGCGGTCGATATCGAGACCGAGACCGTCGGCTGCGATCTGGGCGAGTGCCGTCCAGGCGCCCTGCCCCATGTCGTGCGCACCGATCTCCATCGCACCGGTGCCGTCCCGGCGGATCGCCGCGCGCGCTTCCGCTTGGAACATCAGCGCCGGGAAGGTCGCGGTGCCCATGCCCCAGCCGACCAGAAGACCGGCATCGTCGCGCATCTGCCGCGGCTGGAGCGACCGCTTGGCCCAGCCGAAGCGCGCGGCGCCCTGCTCGTAGCAGGCACGCAGCGCCTTGGATGAGAACGGCTTTCCCGTGATCGGCTCGACCTCGGCATAGTTCTTCAGACGGAAGGCGAGCGGATCGATGCCGCAGGCCCAGGCCATCTCGTCGATCGCGCTTTCCAGCGCGATCGAGCCGGTCGCCTCGCCGGGGGCGCGCATGAACAGCGGCGTGCCGGTGTTGACGCGCACGGCATCGTGCGAGGTGCGGATCGCAGGGCTCGCATAGAGCGTGTGCGAGGCATCGGCAGCGGGCTCGTAGAAGTCGTCGAACGTGCTCGACACGGTCCTCGCATGATGATCGAGCGCGGTCAGGCGCCCCTCGCCGTCGGCGCCGATGCGCAGCCGCTGGCGCGTCGGCGCACGATGGCCGACGGGGCCATACATCTGCTCACGGCGCAACACGAGCTTCACCGGCCGGCCGACGAGCTTGGCGGCCATGATGCCGAGGGTCGGCGGGCCGGACATCAGCCCCTTGGAGCCGAAACCGCCGCCGAGGAACGGGCTGCGGATGTGGATCTTGTCAGGCGCAATGCCGAACAGCTCGGCGATGCGGCCGAGCGACAGCATCAGGCCCTGGGTCGGCATGTCGACCGACAGGCTGTCGCCGTCCCACGACGCGACGATCGCATGCGGCTCCATGGCGTTGTGATATTGCGGCGGCGTTTCGTACGTCGCGTCGATCTGCTTCTCGGCCGAGGCAAGCCCCGCCTCGACATCGCCGTGGTGATTTTCCGTGGGGTTGCCGACGCCGACGACCGGCGGCACGAAGCTTTCGCCGGCGTCGAGGCCGACGAGCGCAGGCAGCGCCTCATAGCGCGGCGCCAGCAGCACCGCGCCTTCCGTCGCGGCCTCCAGCGTTTCGGCGATCACGACGGCGATCGGCTGGTTGGCGTAGCGGACCTCGTTGCTCTGTAGCACCTCCATCCGGAACACGAACGGGTTGGTCTTGATCTCCGGGTCGACTGCAAGCTGCGGCTTGTGATCTGATGTCATGACGTCGACGACGCCGGGATGGCGCTTGGCAGCCGTGACATCGAGCGAGACCACGCGGCCGCGCGAAATGCTCGAGACCGCCATCACCGCAAACAGCATGCCGGGCGGATGGTTGTCGGCGGCATAGGTCGCCTGACCCTTGACCTTGAGGATGCCGTCGCGCCGGGTCAGCGGCTGGCCGATGTTCGAGCCGTGGCGCAGATTGGCGGGAGCGCTGGTGAGATTGAGCTCAGGCATGGATGGCTCCGGAGGTCGAGGCAAAGGGAGAAGCCGGCAGCGCCGGCAGGCGCGCCGGCGTACCGGCGGCGGCGAGGGTCAGCGCGCGCACGACGATGCGGCGGGCGAGCTCGATCTTGAAGGCGTTGTCGCCGGACGGCTTTGCGTCGGTGAGCGCGCGCCAGGCGGCTTCCTGGAAGGCGTCGGCCGTCGGCGTGACACCCTTGAGAACGTCTTCCGAGGCGCGAGCACGCCAGGGCTTTGCGGCAACGCCGCCGAGCGCTATCCGCGCCTCCTTGATCTTGCCGTTCTCGATCTGCAACGCAGCGGCGGCCGAGACGACGGCAAAGGCGTAAGAGGTACGCTCGCGAACCTTGAGATAGCGCGCATGCGCCGCAAAGTCGCGTGCCGCAGGTGGCAGACGCACCGCCGTGATCAGGTCGCCGGCTTCGAGCACGGACTCGCGCTGAGGCGTATCACCGGGCAGGCGATGCAGTTCGTCCAGCCCGATCTCGCGACGGCCGTTCCTGCCCTCGATCTCGACCATGGCGTCAAGTGCGACCAGGGGAACGCAGAAGTCCGAGGGATGCGTGGCGATGCAGCTCTCGCTCCAGCCGAGCACGGCATGGGCGCGGTTCTCGCCGTCGCGGGCGTCGCAGCCACTGCCCGCCTCGCGCTTGTTGCAGCGGCTGGCGGTGTCATAGAAATACGCACAGCGCGTCCGTTGCAGCAGATTGCCGCCGACGGTCGCGGCATTGCGCAGTTGCGCCGACGCGCCGGAGAGCAGCGCTTCGGCGACCGCCGGACAGGACCTTGCGAAGTCGGCATCGTGCGCGAGATCGGCGTTGCTCATCAGCGCGCCGATGCGCAACGACCCATCGGCGAGATGTTCTATTCCGTCGAGCCCCTCGAGATGCGTGACATCGACCAGGCGATCCGGACGGCTGACGCCGCCCTTCATCAGATCGAGCAGGTTGGTGCCGGCGGCGAGATAGGTCGCGCCCGGCTGGGCGGCGGCGGCAACGGCCTCGGCAACCGTGGCCGGCCTGACATAATCGAACGGTTTCATGCGGAGCGCCTCTGATTGGATTCGTCCATGCCGGCCTGCGCCTCGCGCACGGCATCGACGATGCCGGCATAGGCGCCGCAGCGGCACAGATTGCCGCTCATGCATTCGCGGATGCGTTCGGGATCGTCGCCGGCCTGGGCCTCGCGCATCATGCCGATCGCGCTCATGATCTGGCCCGGCGTGCAGAAGCCGCACTGAAATCCGTCATGGGCGATGAAGGCGGCCTGCACGGGGTGAAGCTGGTCGCCGCGCGCGACGCCTTCGATGGTGAGGATGTCGGCGCCGTCATGGCTGATAGCGAGCGCGAGGCAGGAATTGATGCGCTTGCCGTCGACGAGAATGGTGCAGGCGCCGCACTGGCCGCGGTCGCATCCCTTCTTGGTTCCGGTCAGATGGAGGCGCTCACGCAAGAGATCGAGCAGCGTGACGCGCGGATCGTCGAGGACGAAGTCGCGCCGCGCACCGTTCACGGTGAGGCTGATGGAGTGGTTCATACAAGGCTCCGATCAGATATGGACATGAGTGATCGCGCAGCGCGCCACCGCCGTGGCCGCCGTCGATTCCAGCGTTGACCAGGCGGAGCCGGGCCAACATCCCGGTGAAGATACGGAGGCACCCTCCGCTTAACAAGGGTTGCCGAAAAATATTTGGAAATCGTCAAAAGCCCATGCGCCACCAACGCGATGCAGCCCGGCAAGGGTTCAATCTAACCAATTCGTGATCTACATTGCCGGCATGGACGACCACACCGACCAGACCCGAAAGCCCCGCGCCGATGCCGTGCGCAATCGCGAGCGCGTGCTCGAAGCGGCCAAGGCCGTGTTCAACGCGGGAGGTCCGGAAGCGAGCCTGGAGGCGGTGGCAAAGCGTGCCGGCGTCGGCATCGGCACGCTCTATCGGCATTTCCCGACACGCGAGGATCTGTTCGAGGCGGTGTATCGGCGCGAGGTCGAGCAGCTCAGCGAGCTCGCCGAGCAATTGAAGATTGCGAAGGACCCGGTCGACGCGCTGCGCCGCTGGCTACGTTCCGGCGTCGAATTCGTGGCCACCAAAAAAGGCATGTCGGCGGCGCTGGCGCTGACGTTCCAGAGCTCGTCGGAACTCGCGGCCTTCTCGATGGACCGGCTGACCAAGGCGATCGGCTCGCTGCTCGACCGCGCCGTCGCGGCCGGCGAAATGCGTGCCGATGTCAGCCCGGAAGACCTGCTCAGGGCTCTGATCGGCATGTGCTACATGCACGACCAGCCCGGCTGGCAATCCTCGGTGCTGCGCATGCTCGACGTGTTCGTCGACGGACTGCGCGTGCAGCCCGGCGCCAAGGCCAAGGCGCGCGCCGGCGCCAAGCCCGCGAGGCCGGCGCCGAAGCGAAAGCGATAGCGCGTCCCGCGCTCTCCAAGATCGTGCTAGGATCGAGGCCGCCGGGATATCAGCGCGGAGCCTGTCATGCGCATTGCCGCCTTGCTTGTCTTTCTCAGCGTCGCCTTCAGCCCGCTCTGCGCACTTGCCGACGACGTCGCCGCGGCACAAGGCATCATCCGCGCCCAGGAGCAGGCGTTCGTCCGCGACGATGCCACGGCCGCCTATTCCTATGCCGCACCGGCGATCAAGGAGATTTTCCCCGCCCCCGACATCTTCATGTCCATGGTGCAGAACGGCTACGCCCCTGTCTATCGTCACAAGAGTTTTGAATTTGGCGAGAGCAAGAGCGAGGGTAACTGGATCGCGCAGCGCGTCCACATCGTCGATGCCAATGGCGAAGCCTGGGAAGCTCTGTACACGCTCGAGCAACAGGCGGACGGCAGCTACAAGATCACCGGCTGCTCGCTGTTGAAGGCGGGACAGGCCGTCTAGGTCGCAAAACCCGGTCCTGCCTTGACCGAATTCATCCGCGAGCGGATCAGCAAGGTCAGGACGATGGCGAAATTGACGGCGTTCCAGGCCACGCCGTTCGCGAATGCCGCGGCATACGAGCCGGTGGCATCGAAGATGACGCCCGACACCCAGCCGCCGAAGGACATGCCGAACACCGAGGCGAAGATCACGATGCCGACGCGGGTCGCTGCCTCGCCTGCCGGCATCGCCTCGCGCACGATGATGGCGTAACTCGGCACGATGCCGCCCTGGAACAGGCCGAACATCGCGGAGATCAGGTAGAGCGAGGCGAGGCTGTCGAAGAACAGGTAGAACACCAGCGCAAAGCCCTGCGCCAGCGACCCGACCAGCAGCGTGCGGATGCCGCCGATCTTGTCGGCGAGAAAGCCCGAGCCGATCCGGCTGACGATGCCGCAGGCCATCATCAACGACAGCATCTCGGCGCCCCTCGCCACGCCATAGCCGAGATCGCCGCAATAGGCGACGATATGGACCTGCGGCATCGCCATGGCGACGCAGCACGAGATGCTGGCGATCGAGAGCAGCACCGTCAGCGTGTTGGTCGAGAGCTTGAGATCGACCTGCGGCGGCGGCGCATTGGCGTGATCACGAACCTTGTCGTCGCCCATCCTCGTGCGAAGGACCAGCACCAGGATGGTCATCAGGCCCACGCAGACGAGGCCGATCCCGATATGGGTATGGCGCCAGCCGATCGTCTGCATCCCCCAGCTCACGATCGGAGGCCACATCGTGCCGGCGAAATAATTGCCGCTGGCGACGATGGTCACGGCGAGGCCACGATAGCGCTCGAACCAGTGCGAGGCCTCCGCCATCAGCGGTGCGAAGGTCGCCGAGGTGCCGAGCCCGATCAGGAAGTACGCCGCCACGAACTGCCAGAGCTGACCAGACAGGCCCGCGAGCACATTGGCGACGCCGAGGAAGGCGATGCTGATCGCCATCGCCGGCACGATGCCGAACCGGTCCGTGATCTTGCCGGCGATCACGCCGCCAAGCCCGAAGCCGAACATCATGAGGGTGAAAGCCAGCGACACCGCGCCGCGCGTGGCGGCGAATTCGGCCTGGACTGCGGGAATCATCACCACGATCGCCCACATGCCGACGCCTCCGATCGAGCCGATCAGGAGCGCAATGACAAGCCGCACCCAGGCCTGACGGGAATCAGGGCTGAATGAGTCTGAGGTTTGTCCGGAATGATTTGGCGCGTGCACGGGCCGGACCATGGCCCGCGGATCGGAACAGGGTCAAGCTTCGTGGCGTGATATTGGGCATGCGCGGTGCACTGCGGTAAGAAGGAGCTTGGCGGATGCGCGTTTTGCCATTAGTTTGCAATCAGCGTGTGCAACATTGCCGCGCGAGGAGCATATCGGCGGAATGTTGCTGCGATTGACGCGATCGATGCGGATCAGGGTGGGGCGAATCATTGCCCTCACCTATCTGTTCTGCGTGCTCGCGCCGGCAGCAAGCCTCGCCTGGGGACATGGCCCGGCGCCGTGTCTCGACGAAACATTGCTCGCCGATCTCGTCCCGGCCCATCATCAAACGCCGTCAAGCCATATGCATGACGGCGCCTCGCATGATCACGCCGGGCCACACGCGCATCACCACACCGCCGCACAGGACGCCCCCGCTTCGCATCATCACGACGGCAAGGGGACAGTCGGCCCGTGCTGCGCGATGATGTGCGTGAGCGCGCTGCCGGCCGATCTGCCCATCGTCGCCAAGCCGCTGCAGCCCGTCTCCACCTGCGCGCCCGAGATCGTGGTCAGCCTGCACAGCGCGGCGCCGCCCCGGCTCTACCGTCCCCCCATCGCCTGATCTGACGCGACGACGTCAGGGCCAGCGCGCGTCTGCGCGCGGGAACCTGTGGTCTCAGGACAGATCAGGGATGAATCATGCTTACGCTTTCCGGGGCGAAGTCCGCTGCCGCATCCGCGGCGCGTGGACGACACTTTCGATGTCATTGGCCGCTGCTGGCTGCGATTGCGCTGGCACTGTCCGGCTGCATGCCGGCAGCCACGCAGGTCGCAGGCGCCGATCCTGCCGATCCGGCGGCGAAGGTCGCGCCGGCCGGCTATCGGTCCACCATCGCGCCCTATAGCAGCCTGCGGCCTGCGACGCCGGCGCCATGGCGCGACCGCAACGACGCCGTCGCGCCGCAGCCGAAACAAGACCGGTAGGAACCCGCCATGACACACCATTTTGCGCGGGGCCTGCTCGTCCTCATTGCGCTCAGCGTTTCCGGCTGCGCCGCGTTCTCGCCCGACAGCGGCATGACGGCGGTTTCAGACCTGACCGGCCAGACCATCAACAAGGACATCGCCTTCGTGCGGACGGCCGAGGGAGCCGACGTTGTCGACGCGCGCGTTCGCCGGCTGCTCTCGCGGACGCTGAGCGCCGAGACCGCCGTGCAGATCGCGCTGCTCAACAACAAGGGGCTGCAAGCGGCGTATAATGAGCTGGCGCTGGCCGAGACCGAACTGGTGGAGCAGAGCCTGCCGCCCAATCCCGTCTTCTCGATCTCGCGGATATCGGGCAATGGCGCGAGCGAAATCGAGCGCCAGGTGGTCGGCGACATCCTGGCGCTGGCCACCCTGCCGTTCCGCTCCGACATCGCCCGCGACCGCTTCCGCCAGGCCCAGTTGCGTGCGGCGCTGGCGACGCTGCGGCTCGCCGCGGACGTGCGGCGCGCTTATGTCCGCGCAGTCGCCGGCAACGAGATGGTGGTGCTGCTGACGGACGCGAAGGCCACGGCGGAATCGACCGCACAGCTTGCGGTCAAGCTCGGCGAGACCGGCTCGATCAACAAGCTCGACCAGGCCCGCGAACAGGTGTTCTACGCCGAGACCACCGCCGACCTCGCGACCGCGCGGCAGTCGGCAACCAGCGCACGCGAAAGGCTCGCACGCCTGATGGGGCTGTGGGACGGCGGCCTCGATTTCCGCCTGCCCAACCAGCTGCCGCCGCTGCCGCGCCGGCCGCAGGCATTGCCGTCGATCGAGGTCGACGCGGTCGCCCATCGCATCGACCTGCAGATCGCGCGGCTGGAGCTGACGGCGCTGGCGAAGTCGTTGAACCTCACGGAAGCGACGCGCTTCGTGACGCTGCTCGATCTCGCCGGCATCTCCCGCCGCACCCAGGATCCGGAAGGCGCGCCGTTCCGCGAACGCGGCTTCGACGTGCAGTTCCAGATCCCGATCTTCGACGGCGGCGAGGTCCGCATGCGGCAGGCAGCCGAGACCTACAACCTCGCCTTCAACCGCCTGACCGAGCGCGCCGTGAACGTGCGCTCGGAGGCACGCGACGCCTATCGCGCCTACCGGTCGACTTACGATATCGCCAGCCACTACCAGCGCGAGATCCTGCCACTGCGCAAGATCATCACCGAGGAGATGCAGCTTCGCTTCTCCAGCATGCAGGTCGACATCTTTGCGCTGCTCACCGAGGCGCGACAGCGCCTGGCGGCACTGCGCGGCGCCATCGACGCCCGGCAAAAATTCTTCCTCGCCCAGTCCGACCTGCAGACCGCCATCAACGGCGGCGGTGCACCTGCGGCCGGCGGCGACAATTCAACCACCATCGCCGCGGCAGCGCCTGCCGATGGCGGCCACTGAGACGGAGGCCAGCATGTATTCCCGCCGAGGATTTTTGGGCACCGCCGCGCTTGCCAGCGCGTCGGCCATCAGCGGCCGCGTCCAGGCCGCGTCGATTCCGGAAGCACCTCACATGGACAAGGTGGTGATGCAGCCGCCGCTGCATCCGACCAGCGGCCCCGACTATCGTCCCGTGGTCACGCTGAACGGCTGGTCGCTGCCGTTCCGCATGAACGGCGACTGGAAGGAATTCCACCTCGTCGCCGAGCCCGTGGTGCGCGAGTTCGCCGAAGGCATGAAGGTGAACCTGTGGGGCTATAACGGCCAGTCGCCGGGACCGACCATCGAGGCGGTCGAGGGCGACAAGGTCCGCATCTTCGTCACCAACAAACTGCCCGAATACACCACCGTGCACTGGCACGGCATGATCGTGCCGAGCGGCATGGACGGCGTCGGCGGACTCAATCAGCCGCACATCGAGCCCGGCAAGACCTTCGTCTACGAGTTCGAGATGAAGAAGAGCGGGACCTTCATGTACCACCCGCATTCCGACGAGATGGTGCAGATGGCGATGGGCATGATGGGCATGGTCGTCGTGCATCCGCGCGATCCGCACTTCCGCCCCGTCGACCGCGACTTCGTCTTCGTGATGAGCACCTATCGGGTCGACCCCGGCACCTACTTGCCGCAGGTCAACGAGATGACCGACTTCAACATGTGGACCTGGAATTCGCGGGTGTTTCCCGGCATCGATCCGATGCCGGTGCGGCTCGGCGACAAGGTGCGCGTGCGCATCGGCAATCTCAGCATGACCAACCATCCGATCCATCTGCACGGCCACAGCTTTGCGGTGACCTGCACCGACGGCGGCTGGATTCCTGAGAGCGCGCAATATCCGGAGACGACCACCGACGTGCCGGTCGGCGCGGTGCGGGTGTTCGACGTGCTCGCCGACAATCCCGGCGACTGGGCGTTCCACTGTCACAAGTCGCACCACACCATGAACGCGATGGGGCACGAGGTGCGCAATCTGATCGGCGTGTCGCGCAAGGATCTCGCCAAGGCCGTCGGCAAGCTGGCGCCTGACAGCATGGCGATGGGCTCGACCGGCATGGCGATGGGCAACATGGAGATGCCCACGCCCGACAACACGCTGCCGATGATGACCGGCACCGGCCAGTTCGGTCCGATCGAGATGGGCGGCATGTTCACGGTGATGAAGATCCGCGAGGACCTCGCGCGCGACGATTACCGCGATCCCGGCCCGTACAAATTCCCGCAAGGCACGGTCGCCTACGAGGTCACGCCGCCGGCCGGCGAACCGGCGCGGCAAAAACCCGGCGCCGCGCCGATGAAGAACATGAAGATGTGAGCGTTTCGATCAACCACCACCAACTGGAGACTGCAATGAAGAAGACCATCAAGCTCGGCCTCGTGCTGGCGGCGCTGTCGACCGCGCCGGCTTTCGCCCACGATCAACACGGGCACGGGACCTTTTCGGCCGGCGAGCCCGGCGATCCCAGGAAGCCCGCGCGCACCATCGAGATATTGATGAACGAGATGGACTACGCCCCCTCCAGGATCGAGGTCAAACGCGGCGAGCAGATTCGCTTCGTGCTGCGCAATGTCGGCAAGGAGGACCATGAATTCCTGCTCGCCACACCCAAGGAGAATCTCGCGCATGCGGAGGTGATGAAGAAGCATCCGCACATGGAGCACGACGATCCCAACGGTGTCAGGCTCGCGCCGAGCAAGACGGCCGAGATCCTCTGGAAGTTCAGCAAGGCCGGCACGTTCGAATTTTCCTGCCTGATCCCCGGCCATCGCGACTACGGCATGGTCGGCCACGTCACCGTGAATTGAAGCAAAGGAGAAAACCATGAAACCGATCAACCGCTTCACCACAGCGCTCGCGCTGACGCTGGGCCTGACCTTCGGTGCCGCCGCGGCGCAGAGCGCCTCGATCAGCGGCGAGGTAAAGAAGATCGACGAGAGCGCCGGCAAGATCACGCTCAAGCACGGGCCGGCCAAGAGCCTCGGCATGGACGAGCCCATGACCATGGTCTACCGCGTCAAGGACCCCGCTTTGCTCAAGCAGGTGAAGGTCGGCGACAAGGTCACCTTCGAAGCCGAGGAGGCGGCTTCGGGCTACACGGTGACCAGAATCGAGAAGGCGAAGTAGGCGGGCACCCTCCCACGCCGTCATTCCGGGGCGCGCCTCTTGGCGCGAACCGGAATCCAATTCCCACGACACCTGCAGCACGATGGATTCCGGGTTCGCCCTCCGGGCGCCCCGGAATGACACCCCTGGAGGCCGAAATACCCCGGTCTGACCTCCTGCCGCACCCCTCGTTAACCCTTTGCTAACCATACACCCGGCAAGAATTGCCGGGTGAAGTCGAGTGTCGTCAGCCGCGTAAAACGGGAGGTCCCCCGTGGACGCCAGTGCGGTGCCTCACTTTCGGAACGGCGGCCCTTCGGCCGCCGCGCAGACGTTTGGGGCGCGCGGCCGGCAGTCGCGCGGGGAGGCAGCTACCATGGTCGACGTCACCGCGGGACAGGGCGTAGGGAGCACAAACGCCGGCGTCCCCACCCTTGCCGAGATCGTCAACATCCTCAAGCGCGGCGACATCGCGCTCGCGCTCGGCATCCTCACCATCCTGGTGGTCTTGATCCTGCCGCTGCCCGCGATCGTGCTCGACCTGTTCCTGGCGATCTCGATCACGCTCTCGATCCTGATCCTGATGACGTCGCTGTTCATCCAGGCGCCGCTGGAATTCTCCGCCTTCCCGACCATCCTGCTGATCTCGACCATGCTGCGGCTGTCGCTCAACATGGCCTCGACCCGCCTGATCCTGTCGCACGGGCACGAGGGCACGGATGCCGCCGGTCACGTCATCGAAGCCTTCGGCAGCTTCGTGATGGGCGGCAATTTCGTCATCGGCATCATCGTTTTCGCGATCCTGATCATCGTCAACTTCGTCGTCATCACCAAGGGTTCGGGCCGCATCGCCGAAGTCGCCGCGCGCTTCCACCTCGACGCCATGCCCGGCAAGCAGATGGCGATCGACGCCGATCTCTCCGCCGGCCTGATCGACGAGAAGGTCGCCAAGGAGCGCCGCAAGGCGCTGGAGGACGAGAGCGGCTTCTTCGGCGCTATGGACGGTGCCTCGAAATTCGTTCGCGGCGACGCCATCGCCGGCCTTCTGATCGTCTTCATCAACGTCGTCGGCGGCATGATCATCGGCGTGGCGCAGCAGGGCCTGTCCTTCGCCGACGCCGGGCGCAGCTACACGCTGCTGACCGTCGGTGACGGCCTCGTCACCCAGGTGCCGGCGCTGATCGTCTCGACCGCGGCCGGCCTGCTCGTCTCCAAGGCCGGCGTCTCCGGCGCCGCCGACAAGGCGCTGATGAAGCAGTTCTCCGGCTATCCGCAGGCGCTGGCGATGTCCTCGGCCGTCATGCTGGTGCTGGCGGCGCTGCCGGGCATTCCGACCATCCCCTTCCTCGCGCTCGGCGCCGGCGCCGGCGCGCTGGCCTGGACCGCGCGCAACCGCAACCGTGCAACCGCCAAGGCTGACGAAGCTGCCAAGGCCGCGCCCGCTGCCGGTACGCCCGGTGCGCCGGGCGCGGCTGCAACCGAAGAGCCGATCTCGGCGGCGCTGAAGATCGACGACCTCAAGATCGAGCTCGGCTATGCGCTGCTGCCGCTCGTCAACGGCCCCGATGGCACCGACCGCCTTACCGAACAGATCAAGGCGCTGCGCCGCTCGCTCGCGATCGAGATGGGCTTTGTGATGCCGGCGGTGCGCATCCTCGACAACGTCCAGCTCGAAGCCAACACCTACATCATCAAGATCAAGGAGGTCGACGCCGGCACCGGCAAGATCTGGCCGAACCAGTTCATGGTCATGGACCCCGGCGGCAGCCAGGTTCAGGTGCCCGGCATCCACACCACCGAGCCGACCTTCGGCCTGCCCGCGACCTGGGTCGATGCCAGTCTCAAGGAAGAGGCTTCGCTCAAGGGCTACACCGTGGTCGACGCCGCGACCGTGCTCTCGACCCACCTCACCGAGCTGCTCAAGGCCAACATGTCGGACCTGCTCTCCTATGGCGAGGTGCAGAAGCTGCTCAAGGAGCTGCCGAAGGAGCAGAGCGAGCTGGTCAAGGACATCGTCCCCGGACAGGTCACGGTCTCCGGCATCCAGCGCGTGCTGCAGCTGCTGCTCGCCGAGCGCATCTCGATCCGCGATCTCTCCACCATCCTCGAGGGCATCGCCGACTCGCTCGCCTTCTCGCGCAATCCCGCCACCATGGTCGAGCATGTCCGTGCCCGCCTGGCGCGGCAGATCTGCGCGCAGAACACCTCCTACAACGGCTATCTGCCGCTGATCGCGCTGTCGGCGCGCTGGGAGCAGGCCTTCGCCGAATCCATCATCGGCCAGGGCGAGGAGCGCAGCCTCGCGATGCAGCCCTCGAAGCTGTCGGAGTTCATGACCGCCGTACGCGAGGCCTTCGAGCGCGCCGCGCGCGAAGGCGAGGCGCCGGTGCTGGTCACCTCGGCGGCAATTCGTCCCTTCGTCCGCTCGCTCGTCGAGCGGTTCCGCGCCCAGACGACCGTGCTGTCGCAGGCTGAAATCCACCCCAGGGCGAGGTTGAAAACGGTCGGAAGCATCTGATTTGCCTTAAGAAGCCGTGTGTTTTTCGGCCACAGGCAAATGGTTTTTGAGTTCCTGGCGCCTTGTCGACCAAATGCGGACAGGACGCCTGACAGGCACATTACGACTTTGAAATAATTATAGAATTGCACGATCGAGGATCACTTTTGATCGCGATCTATCACGTAGTTTCACGCTCTTGTGATCGCCCCTTGGGAACGAATCCCCCCAATACTAGGTTGTTGGGCACCGGAAGCATGAACCTGCCTGAACGGGCGGGCGACTACTTCGGGTAGATGGCGGCAGGAGGCTTCCATGAACCACTCGATCTACAGCGCAGATCGCTCGACCCATCTGAAGATCGTGGTCGTTGCGCTCGTCGCAGGGATCGCGGTGGCGGGCTTCGGCATCACCGCACGCTCGGGTTCGGATGAAGGTCTGACCCAGACGGCTCGCGTCATCAAGGCCGGCAAGCCGGTCGTTATCACCAGTTCGAACGCGTCCCTCGTTCGCTAAGGAGATCTGACGAGTTTTGTGAATTCACGCGGCTCTTTACCAGCCCCCCAAAGTCGCCACGTGGATATGTAGACGACCCCAACCCCAAGTCGACTACAGAAAGCGCCCGCCCCCCACGGGCGCTTTCTCACGTCTGGGGCTTCGTCATTGCGAGCGCAGCGAAGCAATCCAGTCTGTCGCCGCGGAAAGATTCTGGATTGCTTCGCTGCGCTCGCAATGACGGAGCAAGTGGCACGGCCGCGATCCTCCAACCAGCCCCGATCAAATTCTACCGCACCCCATAAGTCGGCGGCGGCGCCTGCACGGTCGGCGCGGCAGCGGCGAAGAGCTCGTCCTTGCTCCCGCTGAGCGGCGGATAGATGCGCTTGCGGTTGATGGTCTGCTTCGTCGCCTTCGCGGCCGCGCCGGCGGCGCGGACCTCGCGATCCCACCCCTCCGTATAGAGCGCGCCCCAGCTGCCGAGATCGAGCACGGTGACGTACCAGTCGATCCGCAGCGGCAACATCGGCAGGCGCAGGAGATCGGCCACGACATTGTGGCCGGCGAAGCGGCCCATGGGGCGGGCGAACTGGCAGGACATCACGGTCGGATGCAGTCCGTCGACCACGCTGGAGGCGACGTCGCCGGCCGCGAACACGCCACGCAGATCAGCAACCCGCATGAACGGATCGACCAGAAGGCGCCCGAGGCGATCGCGCGCGCCCGGAAAGCTCGCGGCCAGCCGGCTCGCGCGTAGCCCGGCACACCAGATCACCGTCTGGGCCGGGATGAATTCGCCCGAGCTCAGGTGCATGCCGGCCGCCTCGACCGATGCGACACGCGCACCGAGGCGCGTCTCGATATCGAGCGACGACAACGCCGTCTCGATGACGGGACGCGCATGCGCGCCGATGGTGGCGCCGACCGTCGGATTGGGATCGACCAGGATGATGCGGCGGCTGCCGGTGATCCCGGCACGCGCCAGCCGGTCCGGCATCTCGGCCGCGACCTCGATGCCGGTAAAGCCGGCGCCGACCACCACGACCGTCGAACGCCCCGGCGACGGCGCGCTGCGCCCGAGCGAGACGAGATGATCCTCGAGGCGCAGGGCCGCAATGTAGGTGTCGACGTCGAAGGCGTGGTCCGCAAGGCCCGGAATGTCCGGACGCATCACCTCGCTGCCGAGCGCGAGCACCAGCCGGTCGTAGCCCAGGGTCTCCTCGCCGTCGCTCGTGACCAGCGAGATCTCGTGCCGTGCCGGATCGATGGCTTCAACCTCGCCGAGGCCGTGAGTGACGCCGATCGGATCGAGCAATTGCCCCAGCGGAAGCGCGACCTCGCTGAGGTCGAGCTCGTAGTTACGCACCCGGATGTTGTGGTAGGGATTGCGGTCGACGATGCGGATCTCGATGTCGCGGCCGGCAGCGCCGATCTCGTCGCGCTTGCGCGCAGCACCGATGGCCGCCCACAGGCCTGCAAACCCGGCGCCGAGCACGACGATACGCGCCATGTCCGCCTACTGTACTTTCCAACGGAATCCTGCGGTCTGCCCGCGCAGGCAGGTATAGCTCAATCCCCCCTGCCGACCAACCGTGTCGGCGCGCGCCGCTGCACAAAATCCCGGCTCACGCCTCGCGCAGTTCCGACGGCGTCGCACCAAAGCGCTTGCGGAAGGCGCGGTTGAAATAGGACAGGTCCGAGAAGCCCGAGGAATGCGCGATGTCGCTGATCTTGCGCGTCCTCGCGCGGGGATCGCCGAGCAGCTTGCGCGCCAGCAACAGGCGCTGCTCCAGCACGAATTCGGTGAAGGTGGTGCCGGCCTGCTCGAACAGGCGCTGCGCCTGGCGCGGGCTCAGGCCCGAGCGCGTCGCAACTTCCGACAGGCAGAGATCGTTGCGGCCGAGTGCGGCCATCACGTCGGCGCGCATGAGATCGAGACGGGCCGCCGCCTGCCCGCGGCCGCGCGCGAGGCTTGCGTGCTCGGCATCGGTCCCGAGCAGGAGGCCGACGAGATCGACCACGTGCTGCGCGGTCAGGCGCTGGCCGACGGCGTCGAGATGCGGGCCGTGATTGGCGGCGAGCGCATGGTAGCGGAAGATGGTTTCGGCGACCGCACCGTCGCAGAGCACTTGCGACAGCTTCTCCTCGGCACGCGGATTGATGTCGAGCAGCGCGCGGCGCGGCATGCGGATGCTGGTGAAGCGATTTTCGTCGGTGTGGCCGACGGTGCCGGTGACGCCCATGTCGACGAGCACCATCTGCGCCGGCGCGAGCTCGACGGTGTGGCCGTTCTGGCCGACGCGGACGAGGCCCGCATGTGCCGCGATCAGGACGAGATCGTCGCTGCCGTCGGCAAGGTGGCTCTGGTTACGTGAATATTGCGCGGAAGCGCCTTCGGGAATGGCCAGCGCGATATTGTCGACCACGCTGATCTGGAGCCGGCAATCGATGCTGTCGCCATGGCTCGGCCCGATGTCGAGACCGCAGGCCCCGAAGGCCCGATCGCGCCAATGTTCGAAGGCCGCGCCTTGCGGCAGGCCCGCATATTGGTGAACGAAGATGCCCGGCGTTTTCGCTGCATCCATTTGATTTCTCGCCCCTCTCCGGCACCATGATCGGCGGCGCCGACTGCAAATTCCGGGCATTTGACGCCGCCAATTGCGGAGAGGTTCAAATCGGGGCTGGATTTGGCCGGGATTGTCGGAATGCGACGACGGGATGGACCGGGGCGACAAAGTTACGCGCCCTCGCGCCAAACCCGTCCCGGTCATACCCCGCGCAGGCGGGGTATCCAGTACGCCGCGGCTCATCAGTTCATCACAGCCGTCACGGAGTACTGGATCGCCCGCCTTCGCGGGCGATGACGGCTTGCGCTCGGACGCAGACTACTTCTTCGCGGGCGCTTGCGGCTGGGACGGCGGCACGGTCTCGATCAGCTTGCCGGTAAAGACCGGCGCCGAGGTCGGCTGGCCGCTGGGCGAGCCGCCGGCCTGCTCGACGGTGACGGCGTAGGTCGCGCCGTTGACGACGTCGGCATCGTAGGAGGCGAGCAGCGGACGCGCGGTGAAGTCGCCGCCGCCGATCACGCCGAGCGAGCGCGGGCGCGGCAGCTTGTCGGAGATCAGCCAGAGCTCGAAGCTCTTGCCGGGCTCCGGCGTTGCGCCGACCTTGCGCACGGTGAAATTCCGCGTCGCGCCGTCGATGGTGAGGATGAAGGCCGGGCCGCCGGCCGGGCCCTGCAACAGCGCGACATATTGCGAAGACGCCGCGAGCGGCGCCGGTGCCTTCACCTCGACCGTCTGGATGCGCGGTGCGGGACGCAAGCCGCCGGGCAGCGCATCAGGCAGGAAGATCTGAAGCGACAGCGTCACCAGCAGCGCTGCCGCAAGCGCGCCGACGGCAGATGCGATCGAGCGCCAGCGCTTCACGCGGCGCTCGAGCCGGATCACATTGGTGTTGTCCACGACCGGCGCCGGCGGCGCATGCACCACCTCCGGATCGGGCGCGTGGACCTGCGGCATGAAGATCGGCGCGACATCGGGAAGCGCATCGGACGGCGGTCGCGGGGTTTCGGGCTCGGCGGCTTCGGAAAGCTGCGGCTCCGGTTGCGCCGTGCGGTCCGATGACGTTTCCGGCGTGACAGCTTCGAACGAGGAAGTCTCCGGTACAGGTGGTGATGGCGGCGGCGGCGAGGCTTCGGACAGCGCGGGGGGCTCCTGCGCGAAACCCGTCCGCGCGAGCTCGGACCTGATGTTCTCCCACACGATCGGACGCGGCTCGATCGTGCCGACCATCTGGTTCAGGACGCCGAGCCGGTAGGCCCAGGCCTGCACGATTTCGGCGAACGCCTTGTCCACCGCCATCATGGTCTCGACCTGCGCGCGCTCGTCGGCGTCGAGGGTGCCGAGCGCATATTCCGCGGCGAGCGCGATATGGTCCTCCGTGTAGGCCATCACTTGCAGTCCAGAACCACCCTCAAAGCATAAACCCTCATAATCCAAACCTTCATAGTCCGAGGCACTCGCGGATATCCAACATACTGCGTCGCAGCCACGTCTTCACCGTGTTGACGGGCGCGGCGAATTTCTCCGCCAATTGCTCGCGGCTCCAGCCGTTGTAATAGGCGAGAAGCACGAGCCTCTGACGGTCCGGCTCGAGCCGGCCGATACATTCCAGGAGCCGCTTCAGCTCCTCGGTCATCTCCCGGCGCGCCAGCGGATCGGGACTGTCGGCTGCGACCTCCATCGCCTGAGGCTCTTCCTCGATGGAGACTTCCGACTTCTTGCGCACGATATCGATCGCACGGTTGCGCGCGATCGACGCCATCCACGTGATCGGCGACGACAGGGCCGGATTGAACTGGCCGGCGTTGTTCCAGATCTTGACGTAGGTCTCCTGAATGACTTCCTCTGCGATATCCTGCCGGCGCAAGATACGCAGCACGACGCCATAGAGTTTCGCGCGCGTGGCGACGTAAAGGCGCTCGAACGCGGCCTGATCGCCTTTCGCCACCGCCTCAATCAGCCCGACCAGCTCTGCTGGCGTCAGCATTCAGCCCCCCAACGCGCGGCCCATCGCTTCTCTCTTCACCTCTCCCCGACGGGGAGAGGTCGATTTGCGCAGCAAATCGGGTGAGGGGGCTCGGGGCTAACGGGAGACCGTAACCCCTCACCCGGCGCTCCGCGCCGACCTCTCCCAAAGGGAGAGGTGGACACCTCCGCCGCCGGCACCGCTTTCATCCCGCTACCATAGCGCGCAGCAAAGCCCACCACCAAGGGGCGTGGCGCCGCGCTGTGGACAGCGCATACGAAAACCCGGACCTTGCGGGTCCGGGTTCTGCAAATTTTCGGCGGTCTGGCTGCTAGCGCCTCAGGCGACGGCGCCGATGCGGGCCCGCATCAGGCCGATGCTGTCGAGGTCGGCCTGCTCGCGGGCGTTTTCCTCGGCGCGTTCGCGGGCCTGATCGCGCTCGTCGAGGAGCTCGACCTTCTTCAGCTCCTCGAAGGCCTCGGCCAGCGCGGCCTTGGCCTCGTCGAGCTGGCCCTTGAGCTCGTCGGCCGAGCGGGTCAGGTTCTCACGGCGCTGGATCGCGGCCTTGGCATAGGTTGGATAGGCGAAGTGCGAGGGATCGTTGATCCCGGCACGCTCCTGCTCGGTCTGGATCTCGCGTTCGAGATCGACCGACATCCGCTGGAAGTCGGCGATCATGGTCTCGATCTGGGTGACCCGGCGGCGCTTCTCGTCGACCTGAAACTTCTTCAGGCGGATGAGGGTATCACGTGACTTCATCGACTCGTACTCCCCAGAAGTCCCCTGGCTGCACGTGGGACAACACCGGTCTCCCCACTGGCCCAATTGGGGCCAAGACCGGCTCTGCTACTCTGTGAGAGCGGATGATGACCTGACAAAGTTAGCGTTCCGTTTCCAAATTACCGAGGATTTGCGCCAACTGGCGATAGCCGTCCGCCAGCGAGGCATTTTCGTCCTTGCGCTGGCGCAGGAAGGCTTCCAGGGGCTCGTGCAGGCGGATCGCCTCGTCGACCTCGGGGCTGGAGCCGGCCCGGTAGGCGCCCAGCCGGATCAATTCCTCCATGTCGGCATAGGTCGCCATCACCGCCCGCGCCTTCTGGATGGTCGGCCAGAACTGCGGATCGGCCGATTTCGGCATGGTGCGGGAGACGGATTTGAGGATGTTGATAGCGGGGTAGCGGCCGCGCTCGGCGATCGAGCGCTGCATCACGATGTGTCCGTCGAGGATGCCGCGGACGGCATCAGCGATCGGCTCGTTGTGGTCGTCGCCGTCGACCAGCACCGTGAAGATCGCGGTGATCGCGCCCTCGCCCAGGCCCGGCCCGGCACGCTCCAGCAGCTTCGGCAGCTCGGTGAACACGGTCGGCGTATAGCCCTTGGCGGTCGGCGGCTCGCCGGCGGACAGACCGATCTCGCGCTGGGCCATGGCGAAGCGCGTCACGGAGTCCATCAGACAAAGGACGTCCTTGTCCTCGTCGCGAAAATATTCGGCGACCGCGAGCGTCAGATACGCCGCCTGGCGGCGCATCAGCGCCGGCTCGTCGGAGGTGGCGACCACCACGACGGAGCGCGCCAGGCCCTCCTCGCCGAGATCGTCCTGCAAGAATTCCTGAACCTCGCGGCCGCGTTCGCCGATCAGCCCGATGACGCTGACGGCCGCGTCCACGTTGCGCGCCAGCATCGACAGCAGCACCGATTTGCCGACGCCGGAGCCCGCGAAGATGCCCATGCGCTGGCCGCGGCAGCAGGTGAGAAAGGTGTTCATCGCACGCACGCCGAGATCGAGCGGCGCTCCGACGCGCTTGCGCGAATGCGCCGGCGGCGGCGTATTGCGGAACGGCATCGGCGAGGACCCCTGCGGCAACGGCCCCTTGCCGTCGATCGGCTCGCCCAGCGCGTTGACGACGCGGCCGAGCCAGGCCGCCGAGGGTCGCACCTGATTGGCGGCATTGGCGATGACCGCCTTGCAGCCGCGACGCACGCCGTCGAGCCCGGCGAACGGCATCACGACAGCATTGTTGCCGGAGAAGCCGATCACCTCGCAGGGGATGGACCGGTTGGCGCCGGTCTCGATCACGAGCCGCGCGCCGACCGACATCGCATGGATCGGGCCGGCCACCTCGACCATCAGGCCGCGCACACCGACCACACGGCCATAGATATTGATGCCGTCGATATCGCCGATCTGTTCGGCCAGAGCCTTCATAGGAGGGCCTTCATCAGGGGGCGCGCCTTCATAAGAGGGCCTTCATAAGGTGGTCATCTTCGTGATCCCCGGGCCTTCACGGGGAAACTCTTAAGTTTCGCCATATTTCTGAATGGCGCTTAACTTGGTGTTTACCCGCATCGTTAATCATTGCGTCACTGTCTTTGTGACTGAGCGTGACTCCCCTTCAGAAGAAGGCTGAGTCGCGGGAGTCGGTTAGGCCCGTCTCTTAAAGTGGAACTTGAACGGATCGGGGTAACGAAAGCTGCTTCCTGCGCAAGACCTTAGGGCGATTCGACAAAAATTGCACCGGGGGGACTTGCGTTCCAGAATCAGGATTTGTTAACCATCTGTTGTCAGGATCCGAATCAGTTGTTCAAAGGCGTTTTGTTGAGTGCCGCGAATGCGGCCGACCTGACGCCCAGGAGCGGCGACTATGGGGAACTGGCATGCGCGTTTTGCTGATTGAAGATGACAGCGCCGTCGCGCAGTCGATCGAGCTGATGCTGAAGTCTGAGAGCTTCAACGTCTACACGACCGATTTGGGGGAAGAAGGCGTCGATCTCGGTAAATTATACGATTACGACATTATCCTTCTCGACCTCAACCTGCCTGACATGTCGGGCTACGACGTGCTCAAGCAACTCCGGGTCTCCAAGATCAAGACCCCGATTCTGATCCTCTCCGGTCTCGCCGGCATCGAGGACAAGGTCAAGGGTCTCGGCGTCGGCGCCGACGACTACATGACCAAGCCCTTCCACAAGGACGAGCTGGTGGCCCGCATCCACGCGATCGTGCGCCGCTCCAAGGGCCATGCCCAGTCGGTCATCCAGACCGGCGACCTCGTCGTCAACCTCGACACCAAGACGGTCGAAGTCGGCGGCCAGCGCGTGCATCTGACCGGCAAGGAATACCAGATGCTGGAGCTGCTCAGCTTGCGCAAGGGCACGACCCTCACCAAGGAAATGTTCCTCAACCACCTCTATGGCGGCATGGACGAGCCCGAGCTGAAGATCATCGACGTCTTCATCTGCAAGCTCCGCAAGAAGCTCGCCAACGCCTCCGAAGGCCGCAACTTCATCGAGACCGTGTGGGGCCGCGGCTACGTGCTGCGCGAGCCGCACGAGCACGAAGAGCGCATCCCCGCCTGATCCTGGGTTTACGTCGCGAGCCGCAGGGCTCGCTCCTCCCAGCCTGGACCCCGCCGCAAATGGCGGGGTTTTGTTTTTTGGGGGACACGAACGCGGCTTCATCGCCCTCCTGCCGTTGAACCGCTATCCTTCCCCCGCCGACGAATGGTCGCTGCACGATGGGGGAACGATGATCCTGCAATCACTCGCCGGCCTGCCCGCCTTCCTGGCCTATTTCTGCACCGGGCTGATCGCGATCGTGGCGTATCTGTTCGTCTACACCCGCATCACCCCGTACAACGAGTTCCAGCTCATCCGCGACAACGAGCCGGCCGCGGCGATCTCGCTCGGCCTCAGCCTGCTCGGCTTCGTGGCACCGCTGGTCAGCGCCATCGCGCATTCGGCCAACGTGCTGGACTGCCTGATCTGGGCGGTGATCGCCCTGATCGTCCAGGTCATCGTGTTCTTTCTCGTGAAGGTCCCGGTGCCGAACCTGTCGACGCGGATCGCCGCCGGCGAGCTTGCCCCGGCGATCTGGCTCGGGCTGTCCTCGCTCGCAGCCGGCCTGTTGAACGCCGCCTGCATGATCTACTGACATGGCCGACAAACCCTCCAGCAAGGAGTTCGGCAAGCGCCGGCCGGTGCCGCCGCCACCGCGGGAGCCGGTGAAGCGCTCCGGCCATGTCGCCCTCCTGGTGATGGGCACGATCGCGGTCGGCACCACCGCCTACACGCTGATGCCGCGGCAGAATTGCGAACCGCCGCCTGCCGGAACGGAAGCGGCGGCGCAGACGAGCACCACGTGCAGCAGCAGAAGCAGCTCCTCCGGCGGCAGCGGCGGCTCGGGCTCATCGTCGCGATCGAGTTTCTTCAGCAGCGACTCCTCGAGCCACTCCTCGTCGGGAACGTCATCTGACTCAGGCTCGGGTAGCGTGAGCCGCGGTGGCTTCGGCTCGTTTGGCCACGGCTTCTCGGGCGGGGGCTGATCCATGCGGCGCATCACCTGCCTCGAACGCGACGACTGGCGAGAGACCGCAGCGCAATGCGGCTTCGTCTTCCACACCAACGGCGGCGACCGCTATTGGGACGAGCGCGCCTATTACGCGTTCACGCTCGACGAGATCGAGCGCGGCATCGAGACGGCGACCGGCGAGATCGACGCGATGTGCCTGGAGCTCGCCGGCCGCGTCATCGGCGACGAGCGCCATCTGCGGCGCCTGAAGATTCCGCAAGCGTTCTGGGATCTGATCAGAGCGAGCTGGCAGCGCGACGACCGCAGCCTCTACGGCCGGCTCGATCTGAAATTCGACGGCCATGGTCCGGCGAAATTGCTCGAATACAACGCGGACACGCCGACCTCGATCTTCGAGGCCGCCGTATTCCAATGGACCTGGCTCGAGCAGGCGATCGAACGCCGCATCATCCCGGGGCGCGCCGACCAGTTCAACTCCATCCACGAGCGGCTGATCGAAGCCTGGAAGGAGATTGCCGCAGGCCGCCATGTCCATCTCACCGGTACCACCGGCAACGAGGAGGACGCGGGCACGCTGGCCTATCTCGAGGACACCGCGCGCCAGGCGGGGCTATCGACCACGCTGCTCGACATTGAAGCGATCGGCTGGCGCGACGAGGCCGGCGGCTTCGTCGATCTCGATAACAGCGACATCGCACTCGCCTTCAAGCTCTATCCCTGGGAATGGATGTTTCACGACGCCTTCGGCGCAAAGCTTGACGGCGCGCCGACGCGCTGGATCGAGCCGCCGTGGAAGGCGGTGCTCTCCAACAAGGGCATCCTGCCGCTGCTCTGGGAGATGTTTCCGAACCATCCCAATCTGCTGCCCGCCTTCTTCGAGGACGACGCGCGCGCAGCCGAACTCGGCAGCTCCTATGTGCGCAAGCCGCTGCTGTCGCGCGAAGGCGCCAACGTCACGCTGGTGTCCGGCGGAATGCCGCTCGACGAGCATGCAGGTCCTTATGGTGCAGAAGGCTTCGTGCGGCAGGCGCTCTCGCCACTGCCGAACTTCTCGGGCTTCTATCCGGTGATCGGAAGCTGGCTGGTGAACCACGAACCCTGCGGCCTGTCGATCCGCGAAGACGAGAGTGCGATCACCGGCAACGGCTCGCGGTTTCTGCCGCATGCGATTTTGTGAGGCCTCTGTCATTCCGGGGCGCGACAAAGTCGCGAGCCCGGAATCCATAGCCACAGGCAGATCGAACGGCCCCACGTCCAACCACCTGCCTATTTCGATGGCCTGTGGTTATGGATTCCGGGCTCGGCGCTCACGCGCCGCCCCGGAATGACGAGAATGGGCCTCACCTTGCCGCAGCGACCTTCAGCGGCTGCGGCATCAATCCGCCCATGGGGCGGCCGGAGCGCGCCAGGTTGAGCTGATAGAGACCGCGGCGTTCGGTGACGGGACGGAAAGCGTCGGTGATGCCGACGACGGATTCGGCAGCGCCAAGCAGCAGCGTGCCGTCGGCTTCCAGCCCCTTCGCCATGCGCTCGAAGATCACCGCCTTGGTGTCCTGGTCGAAATAGATCAGCACGTTGCGGCAGAAGATCACGTCGAACGTGCCGAGATGGGAGAAGTCCTGCAACAGATTGAGCTGGCGGAACTGCACCATGGCGCGAATGTCGGCATTGAGCTGCCAGAGCTCGCCAACTTGCGTGAAGTACTTCATCAGGTGCTGGATCGGCAGGCCGCGCTGCACCTCGAACTGGCTGTAGACGCCGGCCCTGGATTTCTCCAGCACCTCCTGCGACAGGTCGGTGGCGACGATCTCGATGCGCCAGCCGGCCAGGGCCGCGCCCATCTCCTTCAGGCACATCGCGATCGAATAGGGCTCCTGCCCCGTCGACGACGCCGCCGACCAGATGCGCAGCGATTTGCGCGCCGCGCGCGCCTGGATCAGGCCAGGCAGGATGGTCTCACGCAGATGATCAAACGGGATCTTGTCGCGGTAGAAGAAGGTCTCGTTGGTGGTCATCGCTTCGACCACATCGGTCGCAAGCCGGCCGTCACCGTTCCTGATCTTCAGCACGAGATCGGGGATGCCTGATAGACTCGCCTTGCGGGCGAGCGGCAGCAGCCGGCTCTCGACCAGATACTGCTTGTCGGCGGAGAGATCGAGGCCGGAGCGCTCTTTCAGGAACTTGCGCAGATACTCGTAGTCGACCGGCGTCACGAGCGATCTCCCGCGAACAGGCGGTTGACCTTGGCACCGATCTGGTTGAGCGGCAGGATCGCCGCGCAGATGCCGGCATGGGCGGCCGCGCCCGGCATGCCCCAGACGACGCTGGAGGCTTCATCCTGCGCGATCACGCTGCCGCCGGCTGCAACGATGTCCTTGCCGCCGCGCATGCCGTCCGAGCCCATGCCCGTCAGGATCACGGAGAGAATGGCGCCGTGCCAGATGTCGATGGCGGAGGTGAAGAGCGGATCGACCGCGGGCTTGCAGAAATTGACGGCGGGGCCGTCGTCGAGCGCGATCGCGACGTCCGCACCGCTGCGCACGACGCGCATGTGCTTGCCGCCGGGCGCGAGATAGATCCGTCCCGGCTTCACCGGCTCGCCGTCGACCGCCTCGGCTGCAGGCCGGCGGCTCGAACGCGCCAGATGCTCGGCAAGAATGGTGGTGAAGGTCGGCGGCATGTGCTGGGTGATCAGCACCGGGAAGCGGTCGATCACCGGGCCGAGCTCGGTGACGAGGGCCATCAGCGCCTGCGGACCGCCGGTCGAGGAGCCGATCAGCAGCACCTTGGGTGCCTGGGTCGAGAACGGGCGCGTGGACAACGCCCCCGACGACGGCGCGAGTGCGGGCGCGGCGGGCCGCGCGACAGCCGGTGCACGTGCAGCCGGCGCGGGGCTTGCACTCGCGCTTGGGCTCGCAGGCGCCAGCGGCGGGCTCGCAACCGCGGACTTCCGGCGCAGCCGTGCTCCGAGGTGACGGATCTTCTGGATCAGGTCGTGATGGAAGGTGTCCGCGGCCGATGCCTCGCGCGTCGATTCCGGTTTCGGAATGTAGTCGGCCGCGCCGAGCGACAGCGCCTTGAAGCTGATCTCCGCGTTGCGGCGCGTCAGCGTCGAGGCCATGATGATGACGAGATCACGCTTCTTCGCCAGCAATTGCGGCAGCGCCGAGATGCCGTCGAGCTCGGGCATTTCGATGTCGAGCACGGCAACGTCGGGATTGATGCGTTCGAGCTGGTTGACCGCCTCGAGCCCGGTACGCAGCGAGGCAGCGACCTCCATGTCGTGCTCGGCGCCGACCCAGCGCGAGATCAGACCGCGGATGACGACGGAGTCATCGACGATCATCACCCGCAGCGGCCCCGCTTCGCGCGACGAACCCGTGGTCGAATTACCTGCGAACGCAACACTCATTACTCACCAACTCAGACTGAAACGGATCAGTTGAAAACAAACGCCGAAGGAGCCGTTCAGCCTCCGGACGGTCGCTCAGATCAGGCCGACTTCCTGGAACTTCGCCGTCACGATGTCCTTGTCGAAGGGCTTCATGATGTACTCGTTGGCGCCGGCATGAAGCGCACGCGCGATGTGCGCAACGTCGTTCTCGGTGGTGCAGAACACCACCTTGGGCTGGTCGCCGCCGGGCATGCGCCTGAGATGGCCGAGGAACTCGTAGCCGTCCATGACGGGCATGTTCCAGTCCAGCAACACCGCGTCGGGCAAGCCGCGCTTGCAGGCCTCCAGCGCCTTCTCACCGTCCTCGGCTTCGAGGATCTGGAAGTCGAGGCCCTCCAGGATCCGGCGCGCAACCTTGCGGATGACGCTGGAATCATCAACGACGAGACAAGTTCGCATGTGAACCTCTGCTTCCTGTCCCCTTTGCGGGGACACTTCCAATTGCAAGTCCGTCGGCGGCGATGCCGCCGTATCAGGCCGCCATCATCTCGGGCGCGAGCTCGAGGACGCGATCGACGTCGAGGACGACCATGAGCTGGCCGTCGAGGCGGTGGACGCCGCCGGCGAGCTTGGCCATGCGGGGGTCGAGGTTGACGGGGTTCTCTTCCTTGCCGTCCTCGGGCAGGCGCAGCACCTCGCCGATCTGGTCGATCAGCAGGCCATAGGATTCGCCGCGCAGGTCGACACCGACCGCCATCGGCACCTTGCCGTCCTCGGGCCTGGGCAGGCCGAGACGGGCGCGCATGTCGACCACGGTGACGATGCGGCCGCGCAGGTTGAGGACGCCCGCGATCTCGCGCGAGGA